>DASXQW010000172.1:0-35311 GCA_036506975.1 Casimicrobiaceae bacterium
GCCTAAGCAAATGCCGACGAACCTCTGAATAAGCCCCACGCGGATTGCGTTGCGGGCAAAATGCGGATGAATGCGAGGCGCGCGACGAAGGTCGTAGCTTGGGCTACGATGCCGAGGAGCGCGACGAAGCTTAGCGCCGCATTTTGCCCGCAACCCGGAGGGACGGGGCTTTTCGGGCGGTCTGCTTTGTCGCGAGGCTCGCCAATGGGGCCTGCCATTGGCTTCGCCTCGCTTCGCGCAGCCCATCCCGGAAAGCCGCCGTCGCAACGGTGTGGGACTTGTTCAGAGGTTCCCCAACATTAGCGCAAGCATCCCATTTCCCATCGCCGATTCCTATGCGCTTCACCGTCGCCACCTACAACATCCATAAAGGCTTTTCGCCGACCCGGCGGATGGTGATCCACGAGCTCAGGGACCGGCTGCACGGGCTTTCGGCCGACATCCTGTTCCTGCAGGAAGTGCAGGGTGTCCACCGCAGGCACGCGCGGCGTTATCGCGACTGGCCGGTCAAGCCGCAGCACGAGTTCATCGCCGACACCGTCTGGCATGAAGTCGCATACGGGCGCAACGCCGATTACCACCAAGGTCATCACGGCAATGCGGTCCTGTCGCGTTTTCCCATCGTCGCGCAGTCCAATCAGGACATCTCCGCGCACGCCTTCGAAAGCCGGGGGATGCTGCATTGCGTGCTGCTGTTGAAGCGCGGCCTTCCCCCTCTGCATTGCATCAACATTCATCTCGGCCTGTTCGAGCGCGGGCGCCGCTGGCAGGTACACGCTCTCTGCGAGCGCATTCGCGAGGTCGTGCCGATGAACGCGCCGCTGATCATCGCGGGGGATCTCAACGACTGGCGCCGCAAGGCCGACCGAACGATCCAGCAGGAGCTCGGCGTCGTCGAGGTATTCCAAGAGGCGCGCGGACGACCGGCGCGGACTTTTCCCGCGGTGATGCCGGTGTTCCGCCTCGATCGCATCTATTCGCGCGCTCTGTCGGTCGTCGCCACCGACGTGCACTACGCGTACCCGCTGGCGCGCCTGTCCGACCACGCCGCGCTGGCGGCGACCTTCGAGCTCGAGCGCACAGCGCGCGCGTCCCCACGCTAATACCGTGGATCGCTTCCGTCCCGGAAATCGGATCAAGTTGCTCAGGAACGGCGCCGAATATTTTCCGGCACTCGAGCGTGCGATCGATTCGGCCGAACGCGAAGTCTGGCTCGAGAGCTACCTCTTTGCCGACGACGCGAGCGGCCGCCGCATCGCCGAGGCGATGGCGCGCGCCGCAAAGCGTGGCGTCAAGGTCCGCGTCATGGTCGATGGCTGGGGCGCGAAGTTCTACCTCACTCCGGCGCTCGAGCGCTTCATGCGCGACTCGGGCATCGAAGTGCTCAAGTACCGGCCCGAAGTCGCCGCCTGGCAGTTCCGCTCGCACCGGTTACGCCGCCTGCACCGCAAACTCGTCCACGTCGATCACCGCATCGCGTTCGTCGGCGGCATCAACGTCATCGACGACATGAACACCCCGGGCCAGAAGCCGCCGCGGCTCGATTTCGCGGTCAGCGTGGAAGGCCCTCTGCTGCCCCTGATCGCGCAGACCATGCAACGCGTGTGGGCGCTGGTGCAGCTCGTGCAGCTGGGCACGAGCCAGCTGCCGCTCTTTCCGGAGCGTGGACGCGCCGAGCGCGTCGGAACGCAGACCGCGAAGTTTGTGATCCGCGACAACCTGCGCCACCGCCGTGACATCGAACAGGCCTACCTGGCCGCGATCCGCCGCGCCAAGCGCGAAATCATCATTGCCAACTCCTATTTCTTTCCCGGAATCACGTTCCGACGCGCGTTGGCGGACGCGACCGCGCGCGGCGTGGTGGTGACGCTGATCCTACAGGCAAAAGTCGAGTACGTGCTGCTGCACTTCGCCAGCCGGGCGATGTACGGACAGCTCCTCGACGCCGGCGTCATCATCCAGGAGTATCACAAGAGCATGCTGCACGCGAAAGTCGCGGTGATCGACGATCACTGGGCAACCGTCGGATCGTCGAACATCGACCCCTACAGCCTGCTCATGGCGCGCGAGGCCAACGTGTTCGTTCGCGATCGCGGTTTCGCGGGCGAGCTCAAGCACACGCTGGCCGACATGGTCAAGGCCGGCGCGCGGCCGGTCGCGCCCCAGCACTGGAAGAGCCGCTCGCGGCTGTACAAGGCGGCGATCTGGGTGGCGTACGGCATCGTGCGGCTCGCGATGGGCTTCCTCGGTTATGGCGGCAACGAGTGGTTTCCACGCCGGCGCTAAAAAGTTTCGTGCGCGGGCGCGACCGGCGCGTCTGCTAAACTTCACCCGTAACAGCCGCGCCCTGGCGCGGATTTCGTCGATGCGCCGCGCGTCTTCCCTCCCGCTTCCCGCACCGCCCGATCGCGCCTTTCGAGGCGACTGGCACACGGTGCGTACGCTGCTGCCTTACCTCCTGGCGTACAAGGGCCGCGTATTCTTCGCGCTCGCCTGCCTGGTCGCAGCCAAGCTCGCCAACGTGGGCGTGCCACTGGTGTTGAAGCAGATCGTCGACCGCTTGACGGCTCCAACGGAGCTGGTGCTGCCGCTCGCGCTGCTCGCCGCCTACGGCGCGATGCGCTTGTCCACGACGGCGTTCACCGAGCTGCGCGAATTCCTTTTCGCCAAGGTGACGCAGCGCGCCGTGCGCACCATCGCGCTTCAGGTATTCCGCCACCTGCATGCTCTGTCGCTGCGCTTTCATCTCGCGCGGCAGACCGGGGGCCTCACTCGCGACGTCGAGCGCGGCACGCGCGGCATCTCGACGCTCATCAGCTTCGCATTGTTCTCGATCCTGCCCACGCTGCTCGAGATCGGGCTCGTCTCCGCGATCCTGATCGCCCGCTACGATCCCTGGTTCATCGGCATCACCGTCGGTGCGCTGGTGCTCTACATCACGTTCACGGTGACGATTACCGAGTGGCGGACCGGGTTCCGCCGCGCGATGAACGAGCTCGACTCCCGGGCAAACTCGCGGGCGATGGACAGCCTGATCAACTACGAGACCGTCAAGTATTTCAACAACGAGGAATACGAGGCGCTGCGCTACGACGAGAGCATGCAGCGCTGGGAGTCGGCCGCGGTCAAGAGTCACACTTCGCTGTCGCTGCTCAATATCGGCCAGAGCGCGATCATCGCCGTTGCCGTGACGCTGATCATGTGGCGCGCCGTGCTCGGCGTCGTCGACCATACGATGACGATAGGCGACCTTGTCCTGGTCAACGCCTTCATGATCCAGCTCTACGTCCCGCTCAACTTTCTCGGCGTAATCTACCGCGAGATCAAGCAGGCGCTCGCCGACATGGAGCGGATGTTTCGGCTGATCGAGGAGCACGCCGAGGTGAAGGACGCCCCCGGCGCGGGCCCGCTGCGCGTCACCGACGGCGAGGTGCGTTTCGAGCACGTCGATTTCTGGTACGAGCCGAATCGGCAGATCCTGTTCGACGTGTCGTTTACCATTCCTGCCGGTCGAACGATCGCAATAGTCGGCCCGAGCGGGTCGGGGAAATCCACGCTTGCGCGGTTGCTCTACCGCTTCTACGACGTTACTTCCGGGCGCATCACCGTCGACAGGCAGGAGCTGCGCGCCGTGCAGCAGGCCAGTTTGCGCGCCGCGATCGGCATCGTGCCGCAGGATACGGTCCTGTTCAACGACTCGATCGAGTACAACATCGCCTACGGCCGGCCCGAGGCGACTCACGAGGAGATCGTCGCGGCGGCGCGTCTGGCGCAGATCCACGACTTCGTCGCGAGCCTGCCCGAGGGCTACGACACGCCCGTGGGCGAGCGCGGGTTGAAGCTCTCCGGCGGCGAGAAACAGCGTGTTGCGATCGCGCGCGCCATCCTCAAGAATCCGCGCATCCTGATCTTCGACGAAGCGACCTCCGCGCTCGATTCCAAGTCGGAAAAGCTCATTCAGGCCGAGCTCGCGCAAATCTCCGCGGATCGGACGACGCTCACCATCGCGCACCGCTTGTCGACGATCGTCGACGCCGATCAGATCCTCGTCCTCGAGCGCGGGCGCATCGTCGAGCGCGGCACGCATGCCGAGCTTCTCGCCCGTGACGGCGCGTATGCCCGGATGTGGGCGCTGCAGCTCCAGGAGCGCGTCGACTCTGCCGTCGAGGCAACGGATGCCTGAATCTGCGGCGGTCCGAATGCCCCGCCGGTGTCGGCCATTAAGTCCTTGATGCGTTAAGGGGTTTGGCATAACCCTTGCTGCCATGGTATAAAGCCCGCTGCCATTGAGGTCCCATCCTGATGAGTGCTCGCCTAAGCATTGTTTTTGCTGGACTAATCGCCCTCGCCTGGGATGTGCCGGCAGCGGCAGAACAAACGCTCGCTGGCATATCTGCGTCAAACATGACCCTTGACGTCAGCAAGCTGAGGCTCGCGTCGGCCAACGCGCTGGTGCTCGACGCCAAGGGCGGGCAGCCGATCTACGCCAAAGGCGCCGACATGATCACGCCGATTGCGTCGGTGACCAAGCTGATGACGGCGATGGTCGTGCTCGACGCCGATCAGGCGCTGGACGAGACGATCAGCGTCGGCATCGCCGACCTCGATCTCCTCAAGGGCAGCCATTCTCGACTGCGACTCGGCAGCGAGCTGCCGCGCCGCGAAATGCTGCGTCTCGCATTGATGGCCTCGGAGAATCGCGCCGCGTCGACCCTAGCCAGGCATTATCCCGGCGGCACCCAAGCTTGCGTCGCGGCGATGAACCGGAAGGCGCAAAGCCTCGGCATGGCGCGCACGCGCTTCGCCGATCCCACCGGCCTGTCGAGCGAGAACGTGTCGACCGCGAGCGACCTCGCGCTGATGGTCAAGGCCGCCGCAGGTTACGACTTGATCCGGGATGCGACGACAACCGCGAGCCACTACGTCGAAGTGCAGCCGACGGGCATGGTGCTGGGCTACAACAATACGAACTCGCTGGTCCGCACTGCGCAGTGGGATATTCAGCTTTCCAAGACGGGCTTCATCCGCGAAGCGGGCAAGTGCCTGGTCATGCTCGCCAACATCGCGAGCCGCCCGATCGTGATCGTCCTGCTCGATTCATACGGCCGCCTGACGCGCATCGGCGATGCCAATCGGGTCAAGCATTGGCTCGAGACCGGCGAGTCCCTGCCGGAGGTCAGGGCCGTCAAAGTCAAACGCTTCAGAGGCAGCATGCCGCCCTCCACCGTGCGGGCGCCAGCGAAAGCGAAAGCACGCGCTTAGTTTCTCCGCGGACGCGGCTCCCGCCGTTGATTCTGCGCCAGCAACTCTTTCGCATGCGCGCGCGTTTTCGCCGTGATTTCGTGGCCACCCAGCATTCGCGCCAGCTCTTCGACCCTGCGGGCCGCATCGAGACGCGTGAGCTCGGTCGCAACGCGCTCCGCATCGCCGCTCTTGGTTACCCGGTAATGGCCATCGGCGCACGCGGCCACCTGCGGCAAATGCGTGACGCACAAAATCTGCCGTTGCGCGCCGAGTTGCCCTAATAGCCGTCCGACGGTCGCGGCCACCGCGCCGCCGATCCCGACGTCGACTTCGTCGAAGATGAGCGTCGGTACCTGGCCCACGTCGGCGAGCGCGACCTGGATCGCGAGCGCCAGGCGCGAGAGCTCACCCCCGGACGCGACACGCCCAATGGGGCCCAGCGGCTGCTTCGGATGAGTCGCTACGCGGAACTCGACGGTTTCCATGCCGAAACTCGCCGGCTCCGCGCCGGGCGATAGCGCAATGTCGAACCGCCCGCCACCCATCGCCAGCTCTTTCATCGTTGCGCTGATCCGGTGCGCGAGCTCGACCGCGGCGAATTTGCGCTTCGCCGTCAGCTCACCCGCGAGTGCGCGATACGCCGCGAGCGCCTCGCGCTCGGCGCGCGCGAGCGCTTCGGTGTCCGCATCGGCAACGAGCGCGGCAAGCCTGGCATCGGTTTCTTGCGCCAGCGATTGCAACGCCTCCGGTGCCACGCGATGCTTGCGCGCTACGGCATGAATGGCGGCAAGCCGTTCTTCAATGCGCGCAAGCTCCGTAGGATCGAGGTCGAGCCGCTCGCGGTAACTGCGCAGCGTTCGGCCGGCCTCGTCGATCCGGACCAGCGCTTCGTCGGCCAGCGCCACGATCGGCTCGAGCGAGCGGTCGTGCGTCGCGGCGCGGCGGAGCTGATGAATCACGGCAGCGAGCCGCAAGTTCAGCGCGGTCTCGCTTTCGATCAGCTCCGCCACGCCGGCAGCGGCGGCTTCGAGCAGGCTCGCCGCATTCGCCAAGCGCGACTGCGCCGCGCTGAGTTCCTGCCATTCGGCCGCGGTGGCGCCGAGTGCCGAGAGCTCGGCGGCTCTCGCCGCGAGCGCATCGCGCTCCGCAAGCCAGGTTGCGGCGTCGCGATCCCCGCGCGCGCGCCGCTCTTTCGCCTCGCGCCAGGCGCGCCACGCCGTGGCCACTTCGCGCGCGAGCGCCGCGAAACCGCCGAAGGCGTCGACGAGCTGCCGCTGCGTCTCCGGCCTTGCTAGCGATTCGTACGCATGCTGCCCGTGCAGATCGACCAAGTTCGCTCCAGCGTCGCCGAGTTGCGAGAGCGTCGCCGGTCGGCCGTTGATCCACGCCCGGCTGCGGCCTTGCGCGTCAAGCGTTCGGCGCAACAGAAGCGGCCCGTCATCGCCCAAATCCTGCTCGTCGAGCCAGGCGTGGACCCCGGGCGCACCGGCGAGGTCGAACTCGGCGGCGATCTCCGCGCGCTCGCTACCGGGGCGCAACTGGCGCGATTCGAAACGGCCTCCGAGCAGGAGCGACAGCGCGTCGAGCAGGATCGACTTGCCCGCGCCGGTCTCGCCCGTCAAGACGGTGAAGCCGGGCTCGAATTCGATCTCGAGGGCCTCGACAACAGCGAAGTTGCGGATCGACAGAAGGCGCAGCATGGGTAGGGTCAGGCTCGACTTTTTGCGACGTCGATTGTCGGCGAATGCGGCGGTAAGAGTCGACTCTGACCCGACTTATTTTCGCGGAATCGCGATCCGTGGCAATCAGACGAAAGAATTACGCGGATCGCATGCTATTGCGGGCGCAGATTTTCGGGTGTCTCGCTCCAGTGCAGCTTGCGCCGAAGCATCGCGAAGTGGTCGTGATCCTTCGGGTGCAGCAACCGCACCCGGTGCGCGGCCCGGCGGACGACGACGCGATCGCCTTCGGACAGCGGAAAATTCGCCTGACCGTCGCAATGCAGGCCGGCGTCGTTGCCGCGAAGCAGCGCGATCTCGATCACGACCGAGTCGCGCACAACGATGGGTCGATTGGTCAGCGCGTGCGGCGCGACCGGCACGAGGAGAAAGGCCGCAACGCCGGGATCGACGATCGGTCCCTGCGCGGACAGCGCGTAGGCAGTCGAGCCGGTGGGTGTCGCGACGATCAAGCCGTCGGCGCGCATCGCGTACACGAAGCGCCCGTCGATCGTCACCGCGCATTCGATCATGCCGCCCACCGCGCCGCGGTTGACGAAGACGTCGTTGAGCGCGAGCGCGCGCTCGCTGCCGCCGCCGACGCGCGTCAGCGCCGCATCGAGCAGTGTGCGCGTCTGTTCGGCATACGCGCCTGCGAGCATCGCCGCGAGCACGCTCTCCATGTCGGAGACAGCGACGTCGGTCAGGAATCCCAGGCGGCCCTGATTGATGCCGATCAGCGGCACGTCGTAAGGGGCGAGCTGCCTCGCGATGGAGAGCATCGTGCCGTCGCCGCCGATGACGATCGCAAGCTTGGCTTCGCGCCCGAGCTCCGCCATGGGCGCAGCGGGATAGCCGGCAAGCGGGGTGAGCCGCGCCGTTTCCGCGTCGATGACGACGTGGTGGCCGCGGCCGGCGAGGAATGCGGCGAGCCGGTTCAAAGGCTCTGCAATCCCCGGACTCGCGTAGCGTCCGACCAGCGCGATCGTCGGAAAGGGCTGGGCGGCAGCGCTCATGGCAGCGATTAGAGCATAAAATAGCCAGCATGCTGGACTCGCGTGCGCAGCACCTTTTGAAGACGCTGATCGAGCGCTACATCGCCGACGGGCAGCCGGTCGGATCGCGGGTTTTGTCGCGGCAATCCGGGCTCGAGCTCTCGCCAGCGACGATCCGCAATGTCATGGCCGACCTCGAAGAGATGGGGTTCATCGCGAGCCCGCATACGTCCGCGGGGCGCGTTCCGACACCCAAGGGCTATCGTTTTTTCGTCGACAGCCTGCTCGTGGTCAAGCCGCTCGAGGAAAGCGAGATAAGCGAGCTGCAAGGCCAGCTGCAGGCGGACCGGCCGCAACTGCTGGTCGGCGCCGCGGCGCAAATGCTCTCGCAGCTCACGCATTTCGCCGGCGTGGTCGCGACCACGCGCCGACGCGAGGCGTCGTTCCGGCACATCGAGTTCCTGCGTCTGTCCGACCGGCGCGTGCTCCTGATCATCGTCACGCCCGAAGGCGATGTGCAGAACCGGATCCTGCACACCGACCGGCCCTACACGCAACCGCAGCTGCTCGAGGCCTCGAATTTTTTCAATCACCACTATGCAGGCCAGCCGTTCCACGCCATTCGTGCGCTGCTCGCCGACGAGCTGCGGCAGTTGCGCGAGGACGTCGTCGGGCTGATGAGCGCCGCGGTCGAGGCGGGCGACGCGGCGCTTGCCGAGAGCGGCGACGATCTGGTCGTATCCGGCGAAAGGAATCTCCTCCAGGCCGAGGATCTCGCATCGAACATGGACCGCTTGCGGCGGCTGTTCGAAGTATTCGAGCAGAAGACCTCCCTGCTGCATCTGCTCGACGTCAGCCAGCGCGCGCAGGGCGTTCATCTTTTCATCGGCGGTGAATCCGGACTGGCCCCGCTCGACGAATGCAGTGTCATCACGGCGACGTACGAGGTCGACGGCCAGCTCCTGGGCACGCTGGGCGTGATCGGCCCGACGCGGATGGCCTATGAGCGCATCATTCCGATCGTCGACGTCACCGCCAAGCTGCTGTCGAATGCGCTGACGCAGCAACTCAACGAAGCGTGAAGACCGCTGCAGTGTCAGATGCAGCGAGAGCAAACGCGGCGCTGATCGAACGCTTCTACTCGGCCTTCGCAAGGAGGGACGTCGAGACGATGCTGTCGTGTTATGGTCCCGACGTCGTCTTCCGGGATCCCGTGTTCGGCGCGCTATCCGGACGAGAGGTGCGCGCGATGTGGCGCATGTTGAATGCACGCGCCGCCGATCTCGCCATCGAGTTCGGCAAGATTGCCGCGACCGAGCGCCATGGCAGCGCACACTGGGAAGCGCGCTACACCTACACGGCGACAGGACGGCCGGTGCACAATCGCATCGACGCGTCTTTCGAGTTTCGCAACGGGTCGATCGCGCGCCACGTCGACCGCTTCAGCTTGTGGCGCTGGGCGGCGATGGCGCTGGGCATCCAGGGCGCGCTATTGGGGTGGCTGCCGCCGGTGCGCTCGGTCATTCGCGCTCGCGCAGCCAAGGCGCTTGCCGCACATATGGCTGCAAACCCGTGAGCGGCGCTCTCGCTCCACGCCGCGTGAACCGCTGCCTGCCCGAACCGAAATTTTCCCACGACCGCGCGGGCCGGCTCGGCGTCCTGCTGATCAACCTCGGTACTCCGGACGCGCCGACGGCAAGCGCCGTGCGCCGCTACCTAGCCGAATTTCTTTCCGATCCGCGGGTGGTGGAGATTCCGCGCGTGGTGTGGAAGCCGCTCCTGCACGGCGTGATACTGCGCACCCGTCCGGCCAGGTCGGCGCAGCGCTATGGCACGATCTGGACCAAGGACGGATCGCCACTGCTCGTGCACAGCCTGCGGCAGAGGACGCTCCTGCATGGTTATCTCGGCCAGCGGCTGAAGATCCTGGGGCTGCCGTCCGACTATGCCCAGGTCGAGCTCGGCATGCGCTACGGCGCCCCGTCGATCGCGGAGGCGCTCGTGAAGCTGCGCGAAAGCGGCTGCGAGCGCGTGCTGGTGCTGCCGCTGTATCCGCAATATGCCGCGAGCACGACCGCTTCTGCGCTCGACGCGGTGTTTGCCGTCGTAAGCAGGATGCGGCGGATGCCCGCGCTGCGGGTGGTCGACGCCTACCATGACGCCGCCGGCTACATCGGCGCGCTGGCGCAGAGCATCAACGACTATTGGGTCAAAAACGGCCGGCCGAACAAACTCGTGCTGTCATTCCATGGCGTGCCGCGCCGTACGCTCGATCTCGGTGATCCTTACCATTGCCACTGCCACAAGACCGCGCGCCTGCTCGCGACCGAGCTGGGACTCAAGCCCGAGCAATACACGGTAGCGTTCCAATCGCGGTTCGGCCGCGGCGAATGGCTCAAGCCGTATACCGGAGCGACGCTGGTCGCCCTGGCGAAGGAGGGCATACGGCGTGTGGACGTCGCCTGCCCGGGCTTTGTCAGCGATTGCCTCGAAACGCTGGAGGAGATCGCGCTTGACGGCAGGGCCGCATTCCTCAAGGCTGGAGGCGCAGAATTTCACGCCATTCCCTGTCTCAACGAGCGGCCGGCGTGGATTGCCGCGCTCGCGGACCTTGCATTGAAAAACCTCGGGGGGTGGCTGGATCCGCCGCCCGATGCGGCCGCACGCGAACTGACTCAGGCGCGTGCGAAAGCGCGCGGGGCGGTGGCGTGATTTCACCCTCTGCGGGCGATTGAAACACGCGGAAATGCCCTCAATGTAGGACCGTCAATGCGAGGAGCAGCAATGAGCAACAATCCCGACCAGAACACTCAAGTTTCGGCCGAGGTCGAGGGCGGCCTGCCGGCCCCGACCGACGCGCCGGCGCCGGAGCGTCCGGCCGAGGGTGCCGAACCGGCCGCCCACCTTGCGGCGCTCCTCAAGGAGGCCGAAGACGAGGCGGCGCGGCTGAAAGACGCGTGGCTTCGCGCCAAGGCCGAGACCGAGAACGTCCGCAAGCAGGCCCAGAACGACCTCGCCAAGGCGCACAAGTACGCGGTCGAGCGCTTTGCGCAGGATCTGCTGACGGTGAAGGACGCGCTGGAGCTCTCACTCGCGACACCGAACGCTACCACCGATGCTTTGAAGGATGGCGTCGAGCTGACGCTCAAGAACCTGAACGCTGCGTTCGACAAGGCACGGATCGTCGAAATCGACCCCGCCGGCGAGAAATACGACCCCCACCGTCATCAGGCGATGACCATGATCGAGTCCGCGGAGCCTCCCGGTACCGTCGTGCAGGTCTTCCAGAAGGGCTATCTGCTCAATGACCGCGTGCTGCGTCCGGCGCTCGTCGCCGTCGCCAAAGCGAAGGACGGTTCTCCGGAGGAGTCGGCATGAGCCATCCGCCGGCTAGCAAGCTCATGACCGACTATCGGCTTGAATCCGATCACAAAAACCCCATCTAGCGCATAGGTAAACAATCTCGGATAAGGAAGGAATGGGCATGGCCAAGATCATCGGCATCGACCTCGGCACGACCAACAGCTGTGTGGCCATCATGGAAGGCGGGCAGCCGAAGGTTATCGAAAATTCGGAAGGCGCGCGCACTACGCCGTCGATCGTCGCCTACCTGGAGGACGGCGAGACCCTCGTCGGGGCGCCGGCGAAGCGGCAGGCGATCACCAACGCGAAGAACACGATCTTCGCCGTCAAGCGGCTGATCGGCCGGCGCTTCGAGGAAAAGGAGGTCCAGAAGGACATCGGCCTGATGCCCTACAAGATCGTCAAGGCCGACAACGGCGACGCGTGGGTCGAGGTGCGGGGCAAGAAGGTCGCACCGCAACAGGTGTCGGCGGAAATCCTGCGCAAGATGAAAAAGACGGCCGAAGATTATCTCGGCGAGGAAGTGACCGAGGCCGTCATCACCGTTCCGGCGTATTTCAACGACTCGCAGCGGCAGGCGACCAAGGACGCGGGCAAGATCGCCGGACTGGAGGTCAAGCGGATCATCAACGAGCCCACCGCGGCGGCGCTTGCGTTCGGACTCGACAAGAAGGAGGGCGACCGCAAGATCGCCGTCTACGACTTGGGCGGGGGGACGTTCGATATCTCGATCATTGAAATCGCGGTCGTCGACAAGGAACACCAGTTCGAGGTGCTGTCGACCAACGGCGACACGTTCCTGGGCGGCGAGGACTTCGACCAGCGCGTGATCGACTACATCGTCACCGAATTCAAGAAGGATCAGGGCGTCGACCTCAAAAACGACGTGCTGGCGTTGCAGCGGCTCAAGGAAGCGGCCGAGAAGGCCAAGATCGAGCTGTCTTCGTCGCAGCAGACCGAGATCAATCTGCCGTACATCACGGCTGACCAGTCGGGGCCTAAGCACCTGTCGATCAAGATCACGCGGGCGAAGTTCGAGTCGCTTGTCGAAGAGCTGATCGAGAAGACGATCGAGCCCTGCCGCATCGCGATCAAGGACGCAGGCGTGAAGCTCTCCGACATCGGCGACGTGATCCTGGTCGGCGGCATGACGCGCATGCCCAAGGTGCAGGAGAAGGTCAAGGAATTCTTCGGCAAGGAGCCGCGCAAGGACGTCAACCCCGATGAGGCGGTTGCCGTCGGCGCAGCGATACAGGGCGGCGTGCTGAGGGGCGACGTGAAGGACGTTCTCCTTCTCGACGTGACCCCGCTGTCCCTGGGGATCGAAACCCTGGGCGGCGTCATGACCAAGCTGATCCAGAAGAACACGACGATCCCGACCAAGGCGCAGCAGGTGTTCTCGACCGCGGACGACAACCAGTCGGCGGTGACCATTCACGTGCTGCAGGGCGAGCGTGACGTGGCTTCGGGCAACAAGAGCCTCGGCCAGTTCAACCTGGAAGGGATTCCGCCGGCGCCGCGAGGCTTGCCGCAGATCGAGGTCACGTTCGACATCGACGCCAACGGCATTCTCCACGTGTCGGCCAAGGACAAAGCGACCGGCAAGGAGAACAAGATTACGATCAAGGCATCGTCGGGGCTGTCCGAAGCCGAGATCGAGCGCATGGTGAAAGACGCGGAGTCGCATGCCGAGGAGGACCGCAAGCAGCTCGAGATCGTGCAGGCGCGCAATCACCTCGACGCGCTGGTGCACAGCGTGAAGAAGTCGCTCGGCGAATACGGCGAGAAAGTCGGCGCCGATGAAAAGGGCAAGATCGAGGCAGCGCTGAAGGATGCCGAGGAGCTCCTCAAGCAGCACGATGCCGGCAAGGACGCGCTGGAAGCCAAGGCGCAGGCGCTGATGACCGCCTCGCAGAAGCTGGGCGAGGCGATGTACGCCAAGGCGCAGGCCGAGGCACAGACGGCGAATGCGGGCGAGGGGGGCGCCGCGGGTGGCGGTAAGGAGAGCGACGAGAAAGTGGTCGACGCGGAGTTTACGGAAGTCAAAGACAAGAAGTGATATCACGTCCACGCCGAAAAGCCGTTGCCGAGAAGCTGATTCGTCGCGCGGCGTGACGTGATATCTGGCCGAGTTGAAGCGGGCGTCTCCGGCGCCCCTTAGCTCGGCCGTTTTGCACGCAAGGAGAGAGCTGAGAGGGCTCGAGATCGAACTCGATGGCTAAGCGCGATTTCTACACGGTACTCGGCGTCAATCGCGACGCTTCCGAGGAGGACATCAAGAAGGCTTACCGGAAGCTCGCGATGAAGCATCACCCAGATCGCAATCCGGACGACAAGACCTCCGAGGAAAAATTCAAGGAAGCGAAAGCCGCGTACGAGATTCTCTCGGACGCCAAGAAGCGCGCCGCGTACGATCAGTTCGGTCATGCGGGCGTCGATGCTTCCGCGGGATTCGGGGCAGCCGGTGCGCGAGGCTTCGGCGGAGGACCCGAAGGCTTCGGCGGCTTTGCCGACGCGTTCGGCGACATCTTCGGCGAAATTTTCGGCGGCGCGGGCGCGGGCGGTGGTCGGGGCCGCGGCAACGGTGTGTATCGCGGGGCCGATCTGCGCTACAACCTCGAGCTGTCGCTGGAAGAGGCGGCGCGCGGCACCGAAGCCAAGATCCGCATCCCCGCGCTGGAGCAGTGCGCGACCTGCCACGGCTCGGGCGCCAAACCGGGAACGCAGCCCAAGACCTGCCCGACGTGCCACGGCCAGGGCCAGGTGCGCGTGTCGCAGGGCTTTTTCTCCATCCAGCAGACCTGTCCGCAATGCCACGGCACCGGCAAGATCATTCCCGAACCATGCCCCACCTGCGGCGGCGTTGGCCGCATCAAGAGGCACAAGACGCTGTCGGTGAAAATTCCCGCAGGGGTCGATCGGGACGATCGCATTCGCCTGGCTGGTGAGGGCGAGGCGGGGCTGAACGGCGGACCTTCCGGCGATCTGTACGTCGTCGTCGGCCTGAAGCCGCATCCGGTTTTCCAGCGCGACAACAGCGACTTGCATTGCGAGATGCCGATCTCTTTCACCACGGCCGCGATGGGGGGCGAGATCGAGATCCCGACGCTCGATGGCCACGCCAACCTCAAGATTCCGCCCGAGACGCAGACCGGTCAGGTGTTCCGCCTGCGCAACAAGGGGATCAAGGGCGTCCGCAGCAGCGTCCACGGCGACCTCTACTGCCATGTCTCCATCGAGACGCCGGTAAAGCTTACGCCGCGGCAGAAGGAGCTGCTACGCGAGCTCGAGGCGATCAATGCCGAAAATCCGGGCGCGCACAACCCGCGTGCCAAGAACTGGTTCGACCGCGTGCGCGAGTTCTTCGGGCCGTAGCCCGGGCTACGGAAAGACATGCGGTTCCAGTCCGCCGCGAACGACCGCGGCGGCTTGTCGTGCAGCGGCCTTCGGCTTAGCATTCGGCTCTTTCCGAGAGTCTGCATCGACGGAGAGCGCTGTGCTGAGATTCACCGGTATCCTCCTGTTTGCCCTGCTGCCGCTCGCGACCGCGTCGGCGCAGGTGAAAATCGGTCTCATGGTGTCCGCCACGGGGCCGACCTCTGCAATCGGCATTCCGCAACGTAACACCGCTGCGCTGCTGCCGACCCGGATCGGGGACGCGACGGTCGAATACTTCCAGCTCGAGGACGGCGGCGATACGACCCGGGCCGTGCAGAACGCAAAGAAGCTCATTGGCGAAAACAACGTCGACGCGTTGATCGGGCCGTCGACCACACCCAACGCATTCGCGATACTCGACATCATTGCCGAGGCGAAAGTGCCGCTGCTCGCCACCGTCGGCACGCAGTCCGTGGTCGAGCCGGTCGACGCCAAGAAGCGCTGGGTATTCAAGACGACGCAAAACGACGATTTAATCGCCGCGGCGCTGCTCAAGCACATGGTGAAGAACAACGTGAAAACGGTGGGTTTCATCGGCTTCAACGATCCCTACGGCGAGAACTGGTACAAGGTCTTCGGCGCGCTCGCGGAAAGGGCGGGCATTCGCATCATTGCCAGCGAGCGCTACGCGCGGGCCGATCAGAGCGTCATGGGGCAGGTGCTGAAGCTGATCGCGGCGAAGCCGGACGCAATATTGATCGCCGCCGTCGGCGGGCCTGCGGTGTTGCCGCAGGCGACGTTGTTCGATCAAGGATACAAGGGGCGTATCTACCAGACGCACGCAGTGGCGACCGACGATTTCATCAAGCTGGGCAGGGAGAAAGTCGAAGGGACGGTGCTCGCTGCGGGCTCGATGCTGGTCATCGACGACATCGCCGACAGCGATCCGATCAAGAAGGTTGCCTTGACCTACATCGCCGCGTACGAGAAACAATTCGGCCAGAAGCCGGCAACGTTCGGTGCCAACACTTACGATTCGGGATTGATTCTGCAACGCGCGATTCCCTCGGCGTTGAAGGTCGCCAAGCCGGGAAGCGAGGCGTTTCGCAGCGCATTGCGTGACGCGATCGAGCAGGAACACGACGTCGTCGGCTGCCAGGGTGTGTTCAACATGAGCCCGACCAATCACAACGGCATGGACGAACGCGCTCGCGTGCTCGTGATGATCAAAGACGGCAGGTTTCGATTGCTGTCCGAGTAACCGCCGATGCGCGGCGCTCCGGTGGTCGGCATTCTCCTCGCCGCCGGCAGCGCGACTCGCTTCGGCGCCGCCAAGCTTCTCGTCCCGTTGCCGGATGGCACGCCGATCGGCATCGCAGCGCTCGAGAACCTTGCTGCAGCAGTCGATACCGTCGTCGCGGTCGTGCGCATCGGCGACGACGCGCTCGCAACCGTGCTTGCCGCGCATGGCGCGCGCGTTACCGCGTTCCCGCGAGCGGCGGAAGGCATGGGTGAGAGCCTCGCGTGGGGCGTGCGCGCCGCCCCGGCGGCAGCCGCATGGCTGATCGCGCTCGCCGATATGCCGTGGGTGCAGCCGGCCACTGTCGGTCGCATTGGCGATGCGCTACGCCAGGGCGCGCGGATCGCGGCGCCGACGTGGCAGGGCGCACGAGGACATCCGGTGGGTTTCGCGGCGAGCCTTTATGCGGAACTCATCGCCCTGACGGGGGACGAAGGCGCGAAGTCCGTCGTCGCCCGCCATGGCGCGTTTCCGGTGGCGATCGAAGACGCCGGCGTTCTGCGCGACATCGACACGCCGCAGGATCTCGAGCGCTGATACTGAGCTGCGTCGTTCCCGCGCAAGCGGGAACCCAGTGTCGTTAGGTTGCAAAGCCACTCGGTCCCCGCTTACGCGGGGATGACGCAGAAGACGCTGAATCCCCGCTTACGCGGGGATGACGCAGCAGACGCTGGATCCCCGCTTACGCGGGGATGACTCAGGACGCGGGGATGACGCAGCTGTTTCCAATCGCTGCGCTAAAGCGTCTTGCTCTTGGACACTGCGTCACTTGGCGCGCGCGCGCCACATATCGGGCTGGCGCCCGACGATCCGGTTCTCTTCTTCCTGCATCATCCACCACGAACGGAGCTCGGGCTCCTCGAGCGGGCGCGAGATCAGATAACCCTGCGCTTCCTCGCAACCGTGAGTCTTCAGGAACTCGTACTGCGCCACGGTCTCGACGCCCTCGGCGATTACGCGCAGACCGATGCTGTGCGACAGCGCTATGATCGCCAGCGTGATCGCCTCATCGCTGCGGTTCTGCTCGAGGCCGTGCACGAAGCGCTGGTCGATCTTCACGCCCTGGATCGGCAACCGGGTCAGATACGACAGGCTCGAGTAGCCCGTACCGAAGTCGTCGACTGTGATCGATACGCCCATCTGCTTGAGCTTCTCGAGCGTCGCGACGGCCTTTTCGGGATGAGTGATGATCACGCTTTCGGTGATCTCGAGATCGAGGTACCGCGGCGGCAGACCGCTCGCCTTGAGCGCCTCCTCGACCACGGACAGCCAGCTATCGTGCTGCAATTGCTGCACCGACAGGTTCACCGACAGGCGCAACATCATGTTCTGGCGGTGCCAGACCATCAGCTGCCGGCAGGCGTCGCGAAGCACGCGCGCACCGAGCGCCTGGATCATCCCCGACTCCTCGGCGATCGGGATAAACTCGGCCGGGCTGATGACGCCGCGCTCGGGGTCGCGCCAGCGCAGCAGCGCCTCGACGCCGAGCGCGCGGCCGGAATCCATGTCGATCTGCGGTTGATAGACGAGGAAGAACTCGTCGTCCATGAGTCCGCGCCGCATATCGGTCTCGAGCTGCAGTCGCGCCTGAACGCGCGCGTTCATGTCCGCAGTGTAGAAGCGATAGGCATTGCGCCCGGCTTCTTTCGCCGCATACATCGCCGTGTCTGACTGCTTGATGAGCCCATTCGGATCGGTTGCATCGATCGGGTATACCGATACGCCGATCGAGCAGGTGAGCGTCGGCGTCTGGTCGACAATGCGAAACGGCGCCAGGAACGACTCGCGCACGCGCGTGAGCACGGTCATCACCTCGAAGGCCGCGTGCGCCGGGTCGAGGCCCGGCAGGATCAGGACGAACTCGTCCCCGCCTAACCTGGCGACGGTGTCGGACTCGCGCACGGCGCTGGTCAGGCGCTGCGCGACCGCCTGCAGCAACTGATCGCCAGCGTCGTGCCCCAGCGTGTCGTTGATGCGTTTGAAATGATCGAAGTCCAGGAACAGGCACGCGACCTGATGGCCATCGCGCGCGGCCTGGGCGACGATCTGCTTCAGGCGCTGGTTCAGCAGTGCGCGGTTCGGTAGCCCCGTGAGGATGTCGTGCTGCGCGAGCTTGTACGCCTGCGCCGTCGCAATTTCGAGCTCCTTCGTCCGCTGGGTGACCTTGTCTTCGAGCGTACGCTGATACGTGGCGACTTCGGCCTGAGACTCGGCGAGCCGCTGGGTCATGTGGTTGAAAGTGTGCGTCAGCAAGCCCAGCTCGTCGCTCGACTTCGCCGGCACGTAGACGTCGAGCTTGCCCGCCCCGACTGCGCGCGCGGCGCGCATGAGCTGCCGGATCGGTGCGATAAGCCTCCGGGTCAAAAACAGCGTCACCACGACGGCGATGATCACGAGTGCGGCGACTACGCTCAACGCGCCGACGAGGTTGGCGCGTATCCGCGTCCAGCCGCGATCAAAGCTCATCCCGAGCCGGATATAGCCGATGATGGGCCGCGCCGCTGTCTCGGCCTGGCCGAGAAGCCTGGACGGAGTGCGTATGGGCACGGCGAGCTCGAGCTGCCGCCGGTCCGCCGTTTTCTGCAGCGTTGCCGTCGCGTCGCTCAACGTTGGCGAGGCGAGTGGCGTGGTGGGCACCGTTACATCGCCGTAACGGCGCGTGATCAACGGGCGCTGCTGTGCATCGAGAACCGCGACGTAGGCGATATCGCGATCCGACACGAGACCGTCGAGCACCGAGGCAACGTTGGACAGGTCGCCGGAGCTGATCGGTTCGTCGGCTACTTCCGCCAGCATTCCCGCCATGGCGAGGCCCTGTGTTCTGAGGCGGCTTTCCTCATCGCGGATTTGCTGGCCGATCAGAAATGCGGCGACGCCCAGCGCCGTCGCGACAATAAGACCGATGGCGAGCAAATTGAGCTTAGTGAGCAGCCCCATGTGCACCGGAGGCGCAGTGAGCGGCGAGACGGTGTCTCCACCGAGGGGCGTGAACAGTTTGGCCATTGCTGCACTACGCGAGAAAGCTCATCGCTAGACGGTCGCGACAGGAATCTTGCCGATCTTCTGCTGCCATTCCCGCGGGCCGGTTTGGTGGACCGACGTGCCGCGGGCGTCGACGGCGACGGTAACCGGCATGTCCTTGACCTCGAACTCGTAAATCGCCTCCATGCCGAGATCGGCGAAAGCGATGACCTTGGCTGCGCGTATGGCTTTCGATACCAGATAGGCCGCGCCGCCCACGCCCATCAGATAAGCGGCCTTGTGCTTGCGTATCGCCTCGATCGCCGCCGGGCCCCGCTCGCCTTTGCCGATCATCGCGATAAGCCCGGTTCGACTGAGCATCATGTCGGTGAACTTGTCCATCCGCGTCGAGGTCGTCGGTCCGGCGGGACCGACGACTTCGTCGCGGACCGGGTCGACCGGGCCGACATAGTAGATCACGCGGTTGGTGAAATCGACAGGCAGCTTCTCGCCGTTCGCGAGCATGTCCTCGATGCGCTTGTGCGCGGCGTCGCGGCCGGTAAGCAACCGGCCGTTGAGAAGCAGCCTTTCGCCAGGCTTCCAGGATGCGACCTCGGCCTGCGTCAGCGTGTTCAGGTTGACGCGGCGTGCCTCCGGCGAAGGAGCCCACCGCACGTCGGGCCATAGCGCCAGATCCGGGGGTTCGAGCTTGGCGGCACCTGAGCCATCGAGTGTGAAGTGCGCGTGCCGCGTCGCCGCGCAGTTGGGAATAATCGCGACCGGCAGGCTCGCGGCATGCGTCGGGTAGTCGAGAATTTTGACATCGAGCACCGTCGAGAGTCCGCCTAGGCCCTGCGCGCCGATGCCAAGCGCGTTGACCTTGTCATACAGCTCGAGCCGCAACTCCTCGATCCGGGAGAGCCTTGCCCCTGCGGCCGCGCGCGCCTTGAGCTCGTGCATGTCGATGGGCTCCATCAACGCTTCCTTGGCCAGCACCATCGCCTTTTCCGCGCTGCCGCCGATACCGATGCCAAGCATGCCCGGCGGGCACCAGCCGGCGCCCATCGTCGGCACCGTTTTCAGCACCCAGTCGACGATCGAATCGGAAGGATTGAGCATCGTGAACTTGGACTTGTTCTCGGACCCGCCGCCTTTGGCGGCGAGCCTCACTTCGACGGTATCTCCCGGAACGATCTCGTAGTGCACCACCGCCGGCGTGTTGTCCTTGGTGTTCGTCCGCTTGCCAGCAGGGTCGGCGAGGATCGATGCGCGCAGCTTGTTGTCAGAGTGCAGGTATGCGCGGCGCACGCCCTCGTTCACCATGTCGGTCACCGACATCGTCGCGTCGGCCCAGCGCACGTTCATGCCGACCTTGACGAAGACGACGACGATGCCCGTGTCCTGGCAGATCGGGCGGTGTCCTTCGGCGCACATGCGCGAGTTGGTGAGTATCTGCGCGATGGCGTCCTTGGCTGCCGGCGACTCTTCGACACGGTACGCCTCGCCCAGTGCCTGAATGTAGTCGAGCGGATGGTAATAGGAGATGTGTTGCAGGGCGTCGGCGACGCTCTGGATGAGATCCTGCTGCTTGATCGCGGTCATGGTCGATGCCTCGCGTCATCAATGCGCGCAAGAGCTTCCTCGGCTGAGACGGAACGTTGCATGGGGTGCGACAGGCGGGGAGCTGCGTGGCCCGAAACGTCACATTCTACCATTGCCATCCACAGCGCCCGGGCAACGGAGTCGGCGGCGCCGGCGTCGCAACGGCTGGGGTCCCCCCACCAATGGCCGGAAGCGAATGTATTGCGCCGCGCGTCGAAGTGTCGTTAGACTGACCGTCCAAAAGCATCCATGCCACGCACCCCAGGCATATTCCCCAGGAGGCCCAGAGCATGTCCACGATCGAGTCGGTAGCGCACGAAACCCGCGTATTCGACCCCTCGCCGGAGTTTGTGGCGCAGGCCAATGTCAACAAGGCGGAGTTCGACCGGCTCAATGCCGCAGCGTCCGCCGACTTTTCCGGTTTCTGGGGCAAGCTCGCCCGCGACACGCTACTCTGGCACAAGCCGTTCACCACAGCGCTCGACGAATCCAAGGCTCCGTTCTACAAATGGTTCGAGGACGGCGAGATCAACGCCTCGTACAACTGTCTCGAGCGCAATCTGCAGAGCGGCAACGCCACCAAGACGGCGATCATCTTCGAGGCCGACGACGGGACGGTCACGCGCGTCAACTATCAGGAGCTCTATCACAGGGTGTGTCGGCTGGCGAACGGACTCAAGGCGCGCGGCATCAAGAAGGGCGATCGGGTCATCATCTATATTCCGATGTCGATCGAAGGCGTCGTCGCGATGCAGGCCTGCGCCCGGATCGGAGCGACACACTCGGTCGTGTTCGGCGGTTTCTCCGCCAAATCGCTGCACGAACGGATCATCGACGCCGGCGCGGTCGCGATCATCACCGCCGACGAGCAGATGCGCGGCGGCAAGGCGCTGCCGATCAAAGCGATCGTCGACGAAGCGATCGGCATGGGCGGGTGCGAGGCCGTCAAGACTATCGTCGTCTACCGGCGCACCGGTAACGCAGTGCAGATGGCGCACGGACGTGATGTATGGCTGCACGAGCTGGTCGCGGACCAGCCCGAGACCTGCGAGCCCGTATGGGTCAGCGCGGAGCACCCGCTGTTCATTCTTTATACGTCGGGCTCGACCGGTGCCCCGAAGGGCGTTCAGCACTCGACCGGTGGCTTCCTGCTGTGGGCCGCCCTCACCATGAAGTGGGTGTTCGACAACAAGCCGTCGGATGTCTTCTGGTGCACGGCCGACATTGGCTGGGTAACCGGACATACCTACATCACATACGGACCGCTCACGGTTGGCGCGACCGAAGTCGTGTTCGAAGGCATTCCGACCTATCCCGACTCAGGACGGTTCTGGAAGACGATCGAAAAACACAAGGTCACCGTCTTCTACACCGCGCCGACGGCGATCCGCTCCTTGATCAAGGCTTCGGACACGCATCCGGAATTCGCGCCGAAAAGCTACAACCTCAAGAGCCTGCGCCTATTAGGTACCGTCGGCGAGCCGATCAATCCCGAAGCATGGATGTGGTACCACCACAATGTCGGCGGGGAGCGCTGCCCGATCGTGGACACCTGGTGGCAGACCGAGACCGGTGGCCACATGATCTCGCCGCTCCCTGGAGTCACGCCGCTCGTCCCGGGTTCGTGCACGCTGCCGCTGCCGGGCATCATGGCGGCGATCGTCGACGAAACGGGACAGGACGTTCCCAACGGCCATGGCGGCATCCTGGTGATCAAGCGTCCGTGGCCGGCAATGATCCGCACGATTTGGGGCGACCCGGAGCGATACAAGAGGTCCTATTACCCGGACGAATTGGGCGGCAAACACTACCTTGCCGGCGACGGATCGGTGCGCGACAAGGAAAGAGGCTATTTCACCATCATGGGCCGGATCGACGATGTGCTCAACGTGTCCGGTCATCGCCTGGGCACGATGGAGGTCGAGTCGGCTTTGGTCGCCAACGCGCTGGTGGCCGAAGCCGCGGTCGTCGGCCGCCCGGATGATCTCACCGGCGAGGCGATCTGCGCCTTCGTCGTGCTGAAGCAGGCCCGGCCTGCGGGTGCCGACGCCGAGAAAATCGCCAGGCAGCTGCGCGACTGGGTCGGCAAGGAGATCGGGCCGATTGCCAAGCCCAAGGACATCCGCTTCGGCGACAATCTGCCCAAGACGCGCTCAGGAAAGATCATGCGCCGCCTGCTGCGCTCGATCGCGAAGGGCGAAGCGATCACGCAGGACGTGTCGACCCTGGAAAACCCGGCGATTCTTGAACAGCTCAAACAAGCGCTGTGACGCGTAACCGCTTACGAAGCGAGACGGGCTCCATCGCCGGGTTTCGGCGAAGGCTAACGTGCGCACAGCGCACGTTAAGCGAGCGGATGCGAGCGGCCGGAGGCAAAATCCGGCGGTGTCGCACGTTAAGCGAGGGGCCGGAGCCAAAATCCGGCGATACTGGGCAACTGCGGAACGTACCTCAGGACACTAGCGATAGTTTCTTCCGAAAGCTTAGGTAGTACCTTCCCTTGCTAGACTCGTCTCGAGGCGAGTAAGGTCTGGTGCGCAAGGAGGAGGGCCATGCGTATCCTGATCGCGGAAGACGATGCCACGCTCGCGGACGGGTTGCAGCGCACCCTCCGTCAGGCGGGCTATGCTGTCGACTGGGCCAAGAACGGCGGCGAAGCCGACGCTGCTCTTGGCTGCCACGAGTTCGACCTGCTGATCCTCGACATCAGCCTGCCCAAGCTCTCCGGTTTCGAAGTGCTCAAGCGCTTGCGCGCGCGCAATTCGCGTCTGCCGGTGCTTCTGCTCACCGCGCTCGACAGCGTAAGCGACCGCGTGCGCGGGCTCGATGCCGGCGCCGACGATTACCTCGTCAAACCATTTCAACTTGCGGAATTGACGGCCCGGGCGCGCGCGCTCACGCGTCGCGGCATGTCCGGCGCCCCGACGCTCATCAAGCACGGGCGGCTCTGCTTCGATCAGGTGGGACGCGTTGCCGAACTCGACGGCGAACGGCTCGAGTTGTCAGCACGCGAGTTGAGCCTCCTCGAGCTATTCCTGCAGCGCCCGGGACAGCTGGTGCACAAGGAGCAGCTCGTCGATCACCTCTGCGAGTGGGGCGAAGGGGTCAGCTCCAATGCAATCGAAGTCTACGTGCACCGGCTGCGCAAGAAGCTGGCGCCGGGCGGCGTGAAGATTTCGACCGTGCGCGGCGTTGGTTACTGCCTCGAGGCACCTCAGGATGAATGACATCGCCGGTGGCAAGCGCAACCCCGATGAAACTGGCCCTTTTCGCCGACATCCATAGCAACCTCGAGGCGATTACCGCCTGCCTTGCCCACGCCCAGGCGCTGGGAGCGGATCGGTATGCATTTCTCGGCGACCTGGTCGGCTACGGGGCGGACCCGGTGGCCGTGCTCGACTTGATCGAACAACACGCCGCGAACGGCGCGGTGGTGGTGCTCGGCAATCACGACGCGGCGGCGCTTGGTCGTCCCGACGACACTCTGAAATCCTACGCGCGGACTGCGATCGCCTGGACTCAAAGCCAGCTCCAGGAAAGGCACCGCGCCTTTCTCGCCGGCCTGCCCCTCATCGTCAAGGATGACAATATCGTATTCGTGCACGCCAGTGCCGCCGCCCCCGGGCAATGGATCTACGTCACCAGTCTAAGAGAGGCCGAAGAGAGCATCAAGGCCGGAAACGCCGGTTACATCTTTTGCGGACACGTGCACGAACAGAAGCTGTTCTACATGGGCGCCGACGGACGACCGATGCCTTTCCGGCCGGTACCGGGGACGCCGATCCCCACGGGAAAACATCGCCAATGGCTCGCGATCGTCGGCTCGGCGGGCCAGCCACGCGACCGTATCAACAAGGCGTGCTACGCGCTGGCCGATTTGGAGCGGGCCCGGTTGACGTTCTTTCGCGTCGCCTACGACAATGTTTCCGCCGCACAAAAGATTCGCTCCGCTGGACTTCCCGAACGGCTGGCTCGGCGGCTTGAGCGCGGTGCGTAAGAGGCTCGTGTGAATTCGCTCGGCCCGGGAAGCGAGATCGACGGCTTTGTGCTCGGCGAAATGATTCACGCCGGCAGCATGGCGACGATCTACCGCCTGACCGGGCGCGATGGCCCGCTTCCCCTGATCATCAAGATTCCGCGTCTGGGTGGCGGGGAGCGTGCGGTCAACGTGATCGCTTTCGAAGTCTGCCGCATGGTGCTGGGTGCGCTCGCGCAAGGTCCGCATCATCCGACGCTGGTGGCTTTCGGAGACGTGGAAACGACGCCGTACCTGGTCATGGAGTATGTCGAGGGTATCCGGCTGAACGACTGGGTGCAGCGAGCTCCCGTCGCGCCGGAGGAGATCGCGCGCATCGGCGCCGCGTTGGCCCTCGCTCTTCACGACCTTCACCGGCAGGACGTCGTGCACCTCGATCTGAAACCTACCAACGTGCTGTATCGGGCGAGCGGCGAAGCGGTGCTGATCGATTTCGGGCTTGCCCACCACAGCCATTTTCCCGATCTGCTGGCCGAGGAGCTGCGTTTTCCCGTCGGCAACTGGGTTTACATGTCGCCCGAGCAGGTCTTGGGAGTGCGCTGCGATCCGCGCAGCGACACATACGCGCTCGGAGGGATTCTTTATGAACTGGCCACCGGACGCGTTCCGTTCGGCAAGCCCCGCAGCAGCGGCGAATTGCGAAAGCGGCTCTATCGTGATCCGGTCCCGCCGCGCGCGCTCGTCGCGAGCACGCCGGCATGGCTGCAGGAGATCATCCTGCATTGCCTGGAGATCGACGCCCGCGATCGGTACGCGTCGGCGGCAGAGATCGCTTTCGATCTGGCAAATCCCGCCCAAGTCGTGCTCACCGAACGCGGCTCGCGAAACCGCCGCGCCGGCTGGGGAGTGCTAATACGCCGTTGGGTCCGGGCGAGAAGATTTGAACCCGCCCCATGTCCGCCGCCATCGACCCGGATTGGACCCGCACCGATCGTATTGGTAGCGCTCGGGCCCACGCAATCCGACGAGGCGCTGTTCGAAGCCTTGCGGGAGGCAGCGCGGCGCCTGATCGCGGCGGACGACCGATACCGCGTTGCCTGCGCAACGGCGGTGCCGCCCGCCGCAGCGCTCTCCGGCGAACGGTACGAAGATACCGCGACCGGCCGCCATATCAAGTATCTGGTGAACTTGCGCCGCTGGGCCAAGCCGCTGCAATTACCCGAAGAGCGCTTGACCTACCACGTGCTAGAGTCGGAAAAACCCGCTGCCGCACTGATCGACTATGCCAAGATGAACGACGTCGACCAGATACTGATGGGCGCGCCCCGGAGCGGAGCGCCGGTGCGTCTGTTCCCGGGCGTGTCCGCCCAAGTCATGGCGGAGGCGCCGTGCAGCGTTACCGTCGTCCGCCCGCGATCGGAAAGCTGAACGGTTTCGCAAAGGACCGCCAATGAGCGAATTCGAAAGCAAGGGCCAGCGTTTCGTGGCGTTATGCATGCTCGGCATGCTGTTATTCAATTATCCGATCCTCGCCCTGTTCAATGTGACGGGCACACTGCTCGGTGTGCCGGTGCTGTACGCCTACATATTCATCGCCTGGGCAGCGCTGATCGCTTTGATGGCGCTCGTCGCTGAATCCAGCACTTAGGTTCCTCAGGACAAGTCGGCACAGGCGGCCCCATGCTGCATGAAACTGCCATCGTCCTGACTGCGTTTGGCTATCTGGGAGTGTTGTTCGCCATCGCGTACTACGCTGACCAGCGCGCCGACGCCGGCCGATCGGTCATCGCGAGCCCGTACATCTACAGCCTGTCGCTCGCGGTCTACGCGACGGCGTGGACCTTCTATGGCAGTGTCGGCCGGGCGGCAAGCGATGGGGTCGGCTTTCTACCGATCTACATCGGCCCGACGCTGATGATTGCTCTGTGGTGGGTGGTCTTGCGCAAGATTCTGCGCATCTCGAAGCAAAACCGCATCACCTCGCTCGCCGACTTCATCGCTTCGCGCTACGGCAAGAGCGCGCTGCTCGGCGGTTTGGTCACCGTCATCGCGGTGATCGGAATCCTCCCCTACATCTCGCTGCAGTTGAAGGCTGTGTCGAACAGTTTCACGATCCTCGTGCAGTATCCGGAGATCGTCATGCCGGCGAAGGTGGGTGCGCTGTCGATCCGCCAGGACACGGCGCTGTGGGTGGCTTTGATCCTCGCCGCCTTCACGATCGCTTTCGGCACGCGTCATCTCGACGCGGCCGAGCACCACCAGGGCATGGTGGCCGCAATCGCCTTCGAATCACTGGTGAAGCTGCTCGCGTTTCTCGCCGTAGGCGTGTTTGTGACTTTCGGTATCTACGATGGCTTCGGCGACCTGTTTGGACGCGCCGCGGCTGAGCCGAAACTGCGGGCGATGCTGACTCCGCTCGAGGGCGTCGCCGGCGGCTACACGAACTGGGTCTGGCTCACGATCCTCTCGATGATGGCGATAATGTTCCTGCCGCGCCAGTTTCAGGTCGCGGTGATCGAGAACGTCGACGAGAAGCACGTCAACAAGGCGATCTGGCTGTTTCCGGTCTATATGCTTGCGATCAATGTGTTTGTGCTGCCGATCGCATTCGGAGGCGTGCTGCGGTTTCCGGATGGCAGCGTCGATGCCGATACCTTCGTGCTCACGCTGCCGATGGCCGAGAAACGCGAATTTCTCGCGTTGCTCGTGTTTATCGGCGGCCTGTCGGCCGCCACCGGGATGGTGATCGTCGAGACGATCGCGCTCTCCACGATGGTGTGCAATGACCTGGTGATGCCGGTGCTGCTGAGGCTCCGCCGCCTGCGGCTGAACGAGCGCCGTGATCTCACGGGGCTGCTGCTCGGCATACGGCGAGGCGCGATCGTGCTCATCCTGTTGCTGGGTTACCTGTACTTCAAGCTGGCCGGCGAAGCCTACGCGCTGGTCTCGATCGGCCTGATTTCTTTCGCCGCGGTCGCGCAGTTCGCGCCGGCGATCCTCGGAGGCATATTCTGGAAAGGCGGCACGCGCGCCGGGGCGCTGTGCGGGCTCTCCGCCGGCTTCGCCATCTGGCTTTATACGTTGCTCCTGCCGGCTCTGGCTCGTTCCGGCTGGCTTCCGATCGGTCTGCTCGATCGGGGCCCGTTCGGCATCGAGTTGCTCAAGCCGCTCCAGCTGTTCGGGCTCTCGGGACTGGACCAGATCAGCCACGCGATGATCTGGAGCATGATCGCGAATATCGGTGCGTATGTGATCGGATCGCTCTCCGTTTCGCCGAGCGCCGACGAGCATCGACAGGCAAGCTTGTTCGTCGATGTGTTCAAGCAATCCGGCGAAGCGGGCGGCGCGCGCTTCTGGCGCGGAACCGCGTCCGCGCCCGACCTGTATAACGTGCTGGCGCGATTTCTGGGGACCGCCACGGCGGACAGCGCGTTCGGCGAATACGCAAAGGCAAAAGGGTTGAGCTGGCCGGATGATCGTCTGGTCGCAGACGCGGAGCTGGTGCACTACGTCGAAGTCCAGCTCGCCGGAGCGATCGGCGCCGCCTCTGCGCGCGTCATGGTGGCCTCGGTGGTCAAGGAAGAGGCCCTCACCATCGACGAGGTGCGCGAAATCCTCGACGAGGCGTCGCAGGTGGTCGTATATAGCCACAAGCTCGAGCAGAAGTCGCGCGAACTGGAAGCGGCGACGGCAGAGCTGCGCGAGGCCAACAAGCGGCTCACCGAGCTCGATCGGCTCAAAGACGATTTCGTCTCGACGGTGACGCACGAACTGCGCACGCCGCTTACCTCGATCCGGGCGTTCACCGAGATCCTGCTCGACGACCCGGAAGTGGAAACGGAGCAGCGCAAGAAGTTCCTCGGCATCATTACCAAGGAGGCCGAGCGCCTCACGCGGCTCATCAACCAGGTTCTCGACTTGGCCAAGATCGAGTCGGGCAAGGCCGATTGGGTCGAATCGCGCGTCGACATGAAGGAGGTCATCTCGGACACGCTCGCCGCCATGGACCAGCTGTTCAGGGAGAAGAACATCAAGGTCGAGGCGCGGCTCCCCGAGAAGGTTTCAACGGTGACCGTCGACCTTGACCGTATGATTCAGGTCATGCTCAACCTGCTCTCGAACGCGGTCAAGTTCTGCGACAACGCGAACGGTTGGATCGAGGTTGCGCTCTCCGAACGCGATGGTGGCGTCAGGGTCGACGTACGCGACAACGGCAGGGGCATCAGCCCGGAAGACCACGAGGCTGTGTTCAGCAAGTTCCATCAGGTGGGCGACACGCTGACTGACAAGCCGCACGGCAGCGGCCTCGGGTTGCATATCAGCCGTCAGATCGTCGAGCATTTCGGTGGTCGAATGTGGGTGGAAAGCACCCTCGGACGCGGCGCGCGCTTTTCGTTTACCTTGCCGACCGGAGCCGGGCCGTGAGCAAGAAAATCCTGATCGCCGACGACGAACCAAATATTGTTACGGCGTTGGAGTTCCTCCTGCAGCGCAATGGATACGAAGTGCACGTCGCGCGCGACGGCGAAGAAGCGCTCAAGCTCGTCGAGGCAACCCATCCCGATCTCGTGCTGCTCGACGTGATGATGCCGCAGAAGAGCGGTTACGAGGTGTGTACGCGCATACGCGAGCGCGCCGATTGGCGGCACATCAAGATCATCATGCTCTCCGCGAAGGGGCGTGACGCGGAAGTCAACAAGGGTCTGTCAATAGGTGCCGACCATTACATTACCAAACCGTTCTCCACGCAGGAACTGCTGGCAAAAATAAACGGACTGCTGGGGGTCGGCGCGGCATAGGCCCCGATGCATGGCAGACTCAAGTTCGCCACCTGGCTCGCTGCGGTTTACGGCGGCGTGCTGGCAACGGCTGCCGCGGTCGTGGCGTTGCTCGGCGCGGCAATGCCTGGCGAAGTCCAGCCAGAGCTGTATCGATTGCTCGCCGCACAAGCGCCCATGCTTGTCTTCATCGCCGCTCTGCTGCTGGCGGCGTGCGGCGGGATCGTGGCGTGGATGTTCAAGCGCTACGTGACCGCGCCGCACGCGCTCGCCGAGCAGACGCGCGTGGTGCTCGCGGCGAATCCGGGCTACCGGGTCGACGCCGCGAGCGCGCCCGAGCTCTCCGCGCTCGCCGCGGAGATCAATCGGCTGGCAGCCGCCTACCACAGTGTGCAGAGCGATATGGAGGCGAAAATCGCCGAATCGGGCTCGCGGCTGGAAGAGGAGCGCAACCGCCTTGCCGCGGTCATGTCGGACCTGTCGCAAGGCGTGGTGCTTTGCAACGCGGAGGGGCGCATCCTTCTCTACAACGAACAGGCGCGGGCTCTCTTCAGTTCTGCTGCCGCGCCCATCGGCCTGGGACGCTCGGTTTTCGGCCTGCTCGACCGCGAGGAGATGGTGCATGCGCTCGACAAGCTGCAGTACGCCCTGGATCAGGGAATCGAGTCGCCTGCCACGCGCTTCATCACCGCGGTCGCGGCGCGCGGTCTCGTCAGGGTGCAGATGGCGCCTTTTCTTGCCGCCGGTGGGCGCATCGGCGGCGTCGTGCTCGCGCTCGAGGATGTCACGCGCTTCGTCGGGCAGGAATTCCAGCGCCGTCACCTGCTGCAGGCGCTCGCCGCGGGTGTGCGCGCCCCGGCCGCCAGCATCCGAGCAACGGCCGAGAATATGGTCAGCTTCCCGGAGATGGACGCGGCGCAGCGGCAGCGCTTCGCACAGATCATCGCCGATGAGTCGCTCATACTTTCGCGGACCATCAACGATGCGCTGCGCGAGTACGCCGGCGCAATCAAGGCGAGCATGGCGCTCGAGGACATGCGCGCCGCCGATCTCATCACCGTGGCGCTGCCGCGCATCGGCGCGCACCTGCGCGCGCAGGCGGTCGAAGTGGACGAGAATCTCTGGCTGCGGATCGACAGCTTTGCATTGGTGCAGTCGCTCGGCTATCTCGCCTGGCGCCTGCGCGAGGAGCTCGCCGTCGATGCGCTGCGGCTGCGCGCCCGGGCGAGACAAGGTTTCGCCGAGCTCGACCTCGTCTGGACCGGCGCTCCGGTGTCGAGCGACGTCCTTTCCTTGTGGGAGTCGCAACCGATGCAAGTGGGCGCTGAGCAGACACCGCTCACTTTGAAGGACGTGCTCGAGCGTCATGGCGGCGAAATATGGCACCAGAGGAATGAAGCCTCGGGAGATTCGTGCCTCAGATTTCTGCTCCCGCTCGGCGAGGCCGCGCCGCAACCGCTCCGGCGACGCCTGCCCGAGGAAAACCGCCCGGAATATTATGACTTCGATCTCTTCCAGCGCGCCGGGACCCAGCGTGAATTCGACGACCAGCCGCTCGACGAGCTTACCTACACGGTGTTCGATACCGAGACCACCGGCCTCGAGCCGTCGGCGGGCGACGAGATCATCAGCCTGGGCGCGGTGCGCATCGTCAACGGGCGGCTGCTCAAGCGTGAGGTCTTCGAACAACTCGTCAATCCCCAGCGTCCGCTCAACCGGGAATCGAGCCGCATTCACGGCATCGACGCGCGGCTTCTCGTTTCCCAACCGACTCTGGGCCAGGTGCTGCCGGACTTCCATCGCTTCTGCGAGGGTTCGGTGCTGGTGGCGCACAACGCGGCATTCGACATGCGCTTCCTGGAGCTCAAGGAAGCCGCAACCGGCATCCGTTTCGACCAGCCGGTGCTCGATACCTTGCTGCTTTCCGCGGCGGTGCATCCGAGCCTGCAGGACCATCGTCTGGAAGCGATCGCCGAGCGCCTGGGCGTCCGGGTGATCGGGCGCCACACCGCGCTCGGCGACGCCCTGCTGACCGGCGAGATCCTGCTCAAGCTGATTCCATTGCTCGCCGAGAGCGGGATCGACACGCTCAAGCAGGCGCGCGAAGCTTCTCAGCGGACTTACCACGCCCGCCTTCGGTACTAGATCAGGCTATCAATCATGCCGACACTGGAGCAAGACCCGGGGCGAGGGCTCGCGGAAGAGCAGCAGGTGTTCGCGCCCGCGCTTGGTTCGCTGGTGCACCGCGCTGCGGTGGTGTGCAGCGAAGCAGCTCCCGTAGACGAGGTGGCGCGCACCATGCGCGAGCAGGGTGTCGGCTCGGTGGTCGTGGTCGATCAGCGCTCGCGGCCGGTCGGCATCTTCACCAAGGATGACCTGGTGCGGGTGATCGCGGACAACTTGCGCGACGCGCCCGTATCGGCGGCGATGAATCGCGACCCGATCGTGCTTCCCGCCCACGCGCTCGCTTACGAAGCGGCGCTGGCGATGGTCGAGCACCAGGTGCGTCACGTTCTTGTAACCAAAGACGGCAACCTCGCTGGGGTGATCTCGGAGCGTGATCTGTTCTCGCTGCAGCGGCTGGGCCTCGCCGAGATGACGATGGAGATCCGGCTCGCCGCGGACATCGAGCTGCTCGCGCGCCTGGCTGCGGAGATCCGCAGGCTCACCGCACTGCTGGTCGAGCAGGGCGTTGCCGCGGAGCAGTTGACGCTGTTCGTTTCGGTGCTCAACGACCGCCTGTCACAGCGAGTGATCGAGATCGTGCGCAAGCGGCACCAGTGGGAGCATGTTGGCTGGTGCTGGCTTGCCTTCGGCAGCGAGGGCCGGCTCGAGCAGACCTTCAGCTCCGACCAGGACAACGGCCTGCTCTTCGAATCCCACGACGGCGGCTCGGCCGCTGAAACGCGCAAGACCCTGCTCCCCTTTGCGCGCGAGGTGAACGAGGCGCTCGACGCCTGCGGCTTTCCCTTGTGCAAGGGAAACGTGATGGCGTCGAATCCGGAGCTGTGCCTGTCGCTGGACGAGTGGAAGGCAAAGATGGGTGCCTGGCTCGGCAATCCCGATCCCAAGGCGCTGCTCGACGCCACCATCTGCTTCGATTTCCGGCCGCTCTCGGGCGATGCATCGCTCGCCCAGGCCTTGCGCGAATGGCTCTTGCCGCGCACCCGCGCCCGGCCGACGTTCCTGCGGCTCATGGCCACCAACGCGCTGCAGGCGCGGCCGGCTCTCGGGGTGCTCGCCGACTTCGCGACAGAAGACGCGCCGAACGCCCCCGGCACGATCAACCTCAAGCTCCATGGCGTGCGCCCGTTCGCGGATGTGGCGCGGACCTACGCACTGGCCTTTGCCCTCGCGCAGACCGGCACGGCGGAGCGGCTGCGCGCGGCAGCCGCCGACCTGCGCATGCAGCCGCTTGAGATGGCGGCGATCATCGATGCCTTTTTCTTCATCCAGAAGCTACGGTTGAGAATCCAGGCGATGACAGGAGCTCACTCGCATGGGAGCGCGAACCAGATCGATCCGGAGTCGCTGAACGATTTCGAGCGACGCAGCCTCAAGGAGGCCCTCCGGCAGGCCCGCAAACTGCAGCAGCGGCTCGCCCTTGACTACGACCTTTGAATAGGCTCCAAGCTTCGCGTGGCGGCGTTTGTGCAGCGCGGCGGCACAAATTATTTGCATTGTCGAAAGTTTGGTGTAAGCATTCCGTCAGCTTTGACCCAGCGATGGTATTAAGCGCTGGCACAAGAACCCGGTCGTCACAACCCGACCGATAACAGGAGGAGAAGATGGCTGACCTGACGCCTGCGCAACGCGATGCGTATTGGAAAAAAACGTCCCGCCTCATGTGGATCATCATGGCTTTGTGGGTGATCTTCAGCTTCGTGATCCCGGCCTTCGCGGTACAACTGAACGAGATCGTGATCGGCGGCTTCCCGCTCGGTTTCTACATGGCGGCACAGGGCTCGTTGATCGCGTACGTGGTGCTGTGTTTCTGGAACGCGTACGCGCAGAACAAGACCGACGAGGAATTCGGCGTCGCTGAAGAATAAAGACCAGAGGGGAGGAGACAGAACATGGCTCAAGTATTGGCAAAGAGCGCCTTCATCAACAACCTCGGCAAGATCTACGCCGGGTACGCGGGCGGCTTCATTTTCTTCGTGCTCGTCCTCGCGGTGATGGAGCAAATGGGGGTATCGAACAGGATCATCGGCTACTGCTTCGTGTTCCTGACCATCGGCGTGTACGCGTACATCGGCATCCTGTCGCGCACCATGGAGCTGTCCGAGTACTACGTGGCCGGACGTGTGGTGCCGCCGTTCTTCAACGGCATGGCGACCGGCGCCGATTGGATGAGCGCGGCCTCGTTCATCTCGATGGCCGGTGGCCTGTATCTCGCCGGCTACGGCGGCCTTGGCTACGTGCTGGGCTGGACCGGAGGCTACGTGCTGGTCGGCGTCCTGCTCGCACCCTACCTGCGCAAGTTCGGCCAGTTCACCGTGCCCGACTTCCTTGGCGTGCGCTATGAGGGCAATACCGCGCGCATCTGCGGCGTGGTCGTGCTGATCTGCGCGTCCTTCACCTATATCGTCGCGCAGTGCTTCGGGATCGGCATCATAACCTCGCGCTTTCTCGACATCCCGTTCGAGGTCGCGATCTTTGTCGGGCTGGTCGGCATCCTGGTGTGCTCGATGCTGGGTGGGATGCGCGCGGTGACCTGGACGCAAGTTGCGCAGTACATCATCCTGATCATCGCGTACCTGACGCCGGTGGTCTGGCTTTCGTTCAAGCTCTACGGCAATCCATTCCCGGAACTCTCCTACGGCCAGGCGCTAACCGAGATCGCGCAGCTCGAGCAGAAGCTCGGCATTACCAAGCCGCACGTCGGGGCCTACGTCGACGCCGCGGGCAAGTTCAGCTGGGTCGAGTTCAACAACTTCTGGGCGCTGGTGCTGACCCTGATGATCGGCACGGCCTCGCTGCCGCATATCCTGATGCGCTATTTCACGACACCGAACGTGCGCGATGCGCGCAAGTCGGTAGGCTGGAGCATCTTCTTCATCTTCCTGCTCTACTTCACCGCCCCAGCCTACGCCGCGTTCGCCAAGCTCGAGGTCTACAGGAATGTGATCGGCCAGAAGATTTCAGAGCTTCCCGCCTGGGTGCAGAACTGGTCCCAGGTCGGCGGTCTGCTCACGATCAAGGACATCAATGGCGACGGTATCCTGCAGCTCGGGGAGTTCATCATCAACCAGGACATCATCGTCCTGTCGATGCCGGAGATCGCGGGCCTGCCGTACGTGATCTCCGGCCTGGTCGCGGCTGGCGGCCTGGCGGCGGCGCTGTCCACGGCTGACGGGCTGCTGCTCGCCATCGCCAACGCGCTCAGCCACGATATCTACTACAAGATGATCGACCCGAAGGCGTCCACGATGCGGCGCCTGACCGTGGCGCGCGTCCTGCTGGTCGCCGTGGCCCTCGTCGCCGCGGCGGTCGCGGGCACGCGGCCTGCGGGCATCATCCAGATGGTGGCCTGGGCGTTCTCGCTGGCGGCCGCGGGCCTGTTTGCGCCGCTGGTGATGGGCATCTGGTGGAAACGCACTACGGCTGCAGGCGCGATCGCCGGCATGATCGTCGGCTTCAGCGTGTGCGTGTACTACCTCGTCGGCACGCGCTATTTCGACATGCCGCTGTGGTTCGGCATCCGCAACATCTCGAGCGCGCTGTTCGGGCTGCCGCTCGCGTTCCTGGTGACTTGGGCGGTGAGCCTCATGACCGCGGCGCCGTCCAAGGAGATGCAGGAATTCGTCGACTCGATCCGCGTTCCCAAGGGCGAGCTGGCCTGGGCGCGGGATTCGCACCACGAATAGCCGAGTTCCAACTCACCCGAAAGGCCCGCTTGCAGCGGGCCTTTCGTTTTTACTTTGTCTTCAATGAGCCCACCATGATTCTTTCAACCCCTCAGCGCCTCGCCCTCGCGGGCGCGCTCGCCCTGG
>DASXQW010000173.1:0-10935 GCA_036506975.1 Casimicrobiaceae bacterium
TCCGACGATCGCGCCTGCCGGAACGATGAAGCTCAAATCGTCGATGAGCAGCCGGTCGCCGTAACCCTTGCTCACATGGTTGAATTCGATGACGGCATCGCCCAGGCGCTCGGCGACCGGGATGAAGATCTCCTGCGTCTCGTTGCGTTTCTGGTGCTCGTAGGAGGCGAGCTCCTCGAAGCGGGCGATGCGCGCCTTGCTTTTCGCCTGCCGCGCGCGGGCGTTGGTGCGCACCCACTCGAGCTCCTTGTGCATCGCCTTGATGCGCGCGTCTTCCTGCTTCGCCTCGGTTGCGAGACGTTGTTCCTTCTGCTCCAGCCACGAGCTGTAGTTGCCTTTCCACGGAATGCCGTAGCCGCGATCGAGCTCGAGGATCCACTGCGCGGCGTTGTCGAGGAAGTAGCGGTCGTGCGTCACTGCGATCACCGTGCCGGGAAACTTCTGCAGGAACTGCTCGAGCCACTCGACGCTCTCGGCGTCGAGATGGTTGGTCGGCTCGTCTAAGAGCAGCATGTCCGGCTTCGACAGAAGGAGGCGGCAGAGCGCTACACGGCGTTTCTCGCCGCCCGAGAGCTTCTCGATTTTCGCGTCCCAGGGTGGCAGGCGCAGCGCGTCGGCCGCGATCTCCATCTGCACGTCGGAATCCGCCCCGGATGCTGCGATGATTCCTTCGTATTTCGCCTGCTCCGCCGCGAGCGCTTCGAAATCCGCGTCGGGCTCCGCGTACGCGGCGTAGATTTCTTCGAGCTTGACCTTGGCGGTGAGCACTTCGCTCACCCCTTCCTCGACGGTCTCGCGCACGGTCTTCGACGGATCGAGCCGAGGCTCCTGGGGAAGAAACCCGATGCGCAGATTCGGCATCGGCGTGGCCTCGCCGTCGTATTCGTGATCGACCCCGGCCATGATCTTGAGCAGGCTCGACTTGCCCGAACCGTTCAACCCCAGCACGCCGATCTTGGCGCCGGGAAAGAAGGAGAGCGAGATGTCCTTGAGGATCACCCGCTTGGGGGGCACGAGCTTGCCCACCCGGTTCATGGTGTAGACGTATTGCGCCATCGGGAAACGCGATGCAAGAAACCGAAGGGTGCAATTATCGCAGGTCTGACCGCGCCCTCAGCAGACACGTAGCCCGGGATGAGCGCATCGCGCGAATCCCGGGGCGCTCGCCGACCCGCGCCTATTTGTTCGTCGTCGACCCCGGGCGGGCGGTCGTCACCGGCTTGGGCGCACCGGGCTTGGCCGACGCCGGCGGATTCTGCGCCTTGGCCGCCTCCAACTCGGCTGCGGCAGCCGCGGCGCGTTGCTGATCGGTCAGGATATCGCGCCAGCGCTCCTTGATCGTGTCGTACTTGGCGGTTACCAGCGTTAGTTCTTCCTGCTTCTGCCGGATCAGAATCGTCTGGCGCGAGAGCTCATTGTCGACCGCCGTGGACTCGCGCTCGAGCTCGATCGGGATCGGCTTACTGCCATAGCTCGCCTTCTGCTTGGCAATGTTCTTCTGCCTGCGGCTGAGATCAGCGCTGAAGGCTTCTGCCGACTTGATCTGCGACTCGAGGGTCGATATCGCGCGGTTCCTGGCGATGTCGATTTCACCTTCGCTGGTGTAGGACTGCATCAGCGCCCTGTCCTTCCGCGCCTGTTCGTCCTTCGCCTTGGCGAGCACGCGCTGGCGCTCTTCCTCGTCCGTCTTGGCCTTGATCTGCTCAGCCGTCAGCGGAGGATCGATCTTCTTCACCGGCCGGCCCTGCTTGTCGAGCACGGTCGCGCCCTTGGCAGGGGTTTCGGCAGGGGCCTTGTCGCTGTAATGCACGATGCCCTGTTCGTCGGTCCATTTGTAGGTGCCTGCCGCCGCGACGGCGCCCGCGAAGACCGCCGCGATGAACGCCGCGGCGGCGCGCTGGGCGAAACTCGCACGCGGCCGCCGCCCCACTAAGTTTGCCTGCTCGATTCCGATCATTTCCGCCCTTTTTGATTCGGTTCGCACGCCGTGGCCTTGGGTCACGCCGTCGCCCCGTATTGTTCCCGGTATGCACGCACTTCGTCAGCCTGCGCCTTGAGCTCCGCGCGCTCGGCGAGGAACGCCAGCAAATCCTCAACCGTCGCGATCGCGATGACCGGCAGCCCGAACTCGCGCGTGAGCTCCTGCACCGCCGAGCGCTCGCCGCGTCCGCGCTCCATCCGATCAAACGCGATCAGCACGGCTGCGGGGTTAGCGCCGTTCGCCCGGATCAGCTCGATCGCTTCTCGCTTCGCCCCGCCGTCGGTGATCACGTCGTCCACGATCAGTACCCGCCCCTGCAGCGGCGCGCCGACGATCACGCCGCCTTCGCCGTGGTCCTTGGCCTCCTTGCGATTGAAACTGTACCGCAGATTGTGCCCTTTTTCGGCCAGAGCAATCGCCGTCGCGGCGGCCAGGGTGATGCCCTTGTACGCCGGCCCGAACAGCTGATCGCACGCGATTCCCGACGCCAGATACGCCTCGGCATAGAATCCTCCGAGGCGGCGCAGGCTCTCACCGTCGTTGAACAGCCCGGCGTTGAAAAAATACGGCGTCTTGCGTCCCGCCTTGGTCACAAACTGACCGAATCGAAGCACTTCGCGTGCCAAAGCAAAAGCGAGAAAATCGTGGCGAAACTGGCTCATCGGCGTAAGGTAAAAACGGAGCGTATTTTACCTGTAAACTCCGCGCTCTTCGCGGCACCCGACTCGCCTCATGCGCATCGTCACACTCAACGTCAACGGTATCCGCTCGGCCCAGAGTAAGGGCCTCTCGCGGTGGCTCGCGCGTGTCGAGCCCTGGGACGTAGTGTGCCTGCAGGAGATCAAGGCCGGCGCGGACCAGGTCCCGCGTCCGCTGCTGGCGCCGCGCAAGGCGCACGGTTTCTTCCTGTCCGCCTCGCGCAAGGGCTACGCAGGTGTCGCGCTCTACGCCAAGTCGAAGCCCAAGATAACCACCGGTTTCGGCTCCGCCGAGTTCGATGGCGAAGGCCGCTATCTCGAAGCCGACTTCGGCAAGCTCGCCGTCGCCAGCCTCTACCTGCCGTCGGGATCCGCGGGTCCGCATCGGCAGGCGTCGAAGTTCCGCTTCCTGGAGACATTCCTGCCGCATCTGCTCGCGCTGCGCCGGCAGAAGCGCGAAATCATTCTCTGCGGCGACTGGAACATCGCGCATCAGGCGATCGACCTCAAGAACTGGCGCAGCAACCAGAAGAACTCCGGCTTCCTGCCCGAGGAGCGGGCATGGCTGACGCGGGTCTTCGACGAGCTGGGCTTCGTCGATGTTTTTCGCCGCATCAACCAGGAGCCCGGGCATTACACCTGGTGGTCGAATCGCGGCCAGGCTTGGGCAAAGAACGTGGGCTGGCGCCTCGACTACCAAATCGCGACACCCGGGATCGCGGTCACGGCTCACGCGGTGTCGATTTACAAGAACCGGCGCTTTTCCGATCATGCGCCGCTGATCATCGACTACGACTTCGAGTTGCGTTGACGGCGTAAAGCTGCTGCGGGGCCGATCTGCGTCGTTACTCGCCCGCTCGGGATCCTCATGTACTAACCGTGTACACTCCGGTCCCTCGCGGGCTCGCGCCTTGCATCTGGGGCCTCCTCGCGACGCTTTCCGCTCGTCAACAGCCTTGATCCGAATAAGCAAGCTTACGTTGGCTCGCGGCAACAAGCGCCTGCTCGAAGACGCCGCACTGACCGTGCACCCTGGACATAGGGTGGGGCTGATCGGCCCCAACGGCAGCGGCAAGTCGTCGCTGTTCGCGCTGCTGCGCGGCGAGATCGATGCCGACGCGGGCGAGGTGTCGCTGCCGCCGTCGTGGGTGATCGCCCACGTTGCGCAGGAGATGCCGCGCGTGACGGCGCCCGCGATCGAATTCGTGCTCGACGGCGACGTGGAGCTTCGCGCCGTAGAGAGCGCGCTGGCTGATGCCGAAGCCCATCCGGGCACTGCCGGGGAGCATCTCGCGGAATTGCACCATCGCTACGAGGCGATCGCCGGTTACAGCGCGCGCGCTCGCGCCGCGAGCCTGCTCTCGGGCCTCGGATTCGCCGTAGCGCGCCATGACGATCCGGTCGCAAGCTTCTCCGGCGGCTGGCGCATGCGGCTCAACCTGGCGCAAGCGCTGATGACGCCCTCCGACCTGCTCCTGCTCGACGAGCCGACGAACCATCTCGATCTCGATGCCGTGCTCTGGCTCGAGGAGTGGCTGCAGCGCTACGCCGGCACGCTGCTCCTGATCACGCATGATCGCGATCTTCTCGACGCCGTTGTCACGTCGATCGTCCATCTCGATGGGTGCAAGCTGCGGCTCTACACCGGCAACTACTCGCAGTTCGAGCGCGAGCACGCGCACGAGCTGGCGCAGCAGCAGGCCGCCTACGCCAAGCAGCAGCGGCAGATCGCGCACCTGCGCTCGTACATCGATCGCTTTCGCGCCAAGGCGACCAAGGCGAAGCAGGCGCAGAGCCGGATCAAGACCCTCGAGCGCATCGAGCTCATCGCTGCGGCGCACGTCGACAGTCCGTTTTCGTTCGCGTTTCCCGCGACCGAGATCCACGCGCGGCAGCTCGTCAAGCTCGACCACGCGATGCTCGGCTACGCGGGCAAGGCCGTTGTGAACGGTGTCGATTGGGCGATTCTCCCCGGCGAGCGTATCGGGCTGCTCGGTCCCAACGGTGCGGGCAAATCGACGCTCCTCTCCGCAATCGCGGGCGAGCTTCCGCCGCTCGCCGGGCAGCGGCTGACCGCACAGGGATTGCGCATCGGCTATTTCGCTCAGCATCAGCTCGAGCAGCTGCGCCTGGAAGAGAGCGCACTGTGGCACCTGCGGCGGCTCGAGCCGGCGACGCGCGAGCAGGAGCTGCGCGATTTCCTCGGCGGTTTCGACTTCCGCGGCGAACGCGTGTCGGCACCGGTCGCGGAATTCTCCGGCGGGGAGAAGGCGCGGCTCACCCTCGCGCTGCTCGTGCGACAGCGGCCGAATCTCCTCCTGCTCGATGAGCCGACCAATCATCTCGACATCGAGATGCGCGAAGCGTTGACCGAGGCCTTGCAGGACTATGAAGGCGCGCTCATCGTCGTCGCTCACGACCGGCACCTGTTGCGCGCGACCACCGATGAGCTGTGGCTGGTCGCAGAAGGCGCTCTCGCGCCCTTCGACGGCGATCTCGACGACTATCGCGACTGGGTCCGGGCAAGGCGCGGGCGCGATGTCGCCGCTCGCCGCGAGAAGGCGACGGACGGGTCCGCGCCCGACCGCAGGGCACAGAAACGCTCCGAAGCGGCCGAGCGCCAGCGGCTCGCGGAGCTGCGGAAACCGCTGCAGCAAAAGCTCGCCGGCGTCGAAGCCGAGTTGGAGGCTCTCGATGCGGAAAAGCGCGAGCTCGAAACGTTGCTCGCGTCCGCCGACGCCTACGCCGAGAGCAACAAGGAAAGCTTGATCGCCATGCTCGAGCGCCAGGGCGATCTCACTTGGCAGCTCGCACGTGCGGAAGCCCAGTGGCTCGAGCTGCAGGGCAAGCTCGAGCAGATCGGCTGATCACTCCGGCGGGAGCAGCACCTCGACTGCAATCCGCCATATACCCGCGTCGTCGCGCTGCCAGACGTGGACGTAATACCCAGTGGCTTCTTCGGCGGTGCCGACAAAGCGCGCGTAGCGACCGTACGTGAAGCCCAAGTCGTCGCTCGCCGACGCGCCGGCGCCAGCCGGAGTCCAGAATACGCGCCGGCCCGCCGCGGCGAAGGCCTTATGCGCCGCGTCGGCGCCGATCAGCGCGTAGCTGCCCTCGCGCAAGACGCGAACCGAATTTGCGAGGAGCTCGAAATAGGATGGCGCATCGGCGGGATCCGGCTCGAGGCTCCGCGCCTCGCGTTCCAGCGCGAGGAGCGCATCCTTGCCGCGCGTGGACAAGCTTGCCATCGGGATAAGCCTCGAAGGCTTTGGGGCCGCGCCGCCTGCGATCGCGGGCGCTTCCGGTTGAGGCGCGCCGGGCGTCGACACGCCCGCGTCGAGCGCAACCCGCCAAACGCCGTTTTCACGCTTCCACACCGAAAAGAAATAGCCGTAACGGGTCGGAGCGCTCGCGTCGCGCTGATTGCGCAGCGAATAGGGGCCGGTCGTGAAGCCGAGATCACCGGCACGGGCGATGGCTCCGGCCTGCGGTGACCAATCGAGGAGCAGCGCAAGCGGATCGGCCGGCGCCGGCCGCGCGAGCATACGTTCGCGCATCGGGCCCGGGCCGGGGCGAAAGTCGACGCCATCCGTCGCGAAATACTCGAGGAACGACGCGCGGATGCCGCGTTCGGTCGACGCACGGGCAAAGGCGCGCTCGGCGTCGAACAACCCTTCCAGCGTGGCGTCGGGATATGCGACCGGCGCGCTCGCGCACGCGGCGAGCAGCAAGGCGGCGCTCGCTAATGCAAAAGTTGAGCGATGGGCCATGAAGCTCTCCTTCGTCGCGCGTAATTCGAGAGGTTTGTAGGTGCGAATTTATCCGCACGCAGCGCGCGTTGAAACTGCATGGCCGAATGAATTCGGCCTACGACACCAATGCCTCTCTGAAGCGCATCCACAACACCTTCTCAGACTCGCCGATCGCGAAGACGCCGCACGAATTTCAAGCCCGACCACGTGGCATCGATCGCGCAGACCTTGACATCGACCAGCCCGGCCGCGAGCCCGGCACGCCGTACGACGTCTTCAGTAAGCTCCGTCGCGACACCCGAGGTTTTCTTCGGCCATGCCATCCAGATCATTCCCGCATCGACGAGCTTCGGCGCGAGCTTTGCGAAATGCGCCGAGAGAGCGCGCTCGGACGTCGAGAACGCGAGCGCGCACTCGAAGGATGTGACGCGAGCCGATCGTTGGAAATCCGGCGCGCCGGCGAGCAGCACGTCGAGGTCCGGCGGCGCGTTCAATGCGACAAATCTCATCCCGGGTTTGAGCCCCAGCTTCGACGGCAGCGGCGTACCTGAATATCCGACGCTCGACGATTTATCCGGCGTGTTCACCGCGCAGCCGGGCGATGGAAGAGGTAGACGCCGAAGCCCAGCGTATCGCGGCCCCAGCGCAGGTAGCCGTCGCGCCAGCGGCGGATACGCTCGAGCATCGCCGGTACGTCGGGGTCCTCCGGTTGCTCGAGGGCGTAGCGCTCGATCGAGCGGCTGTACTTCCATTCGTATTCGTCCCATTCGTCGGGTGACGCGACAAAGGCGTGCAACGGAATCAGTCCGGCATCGATACCGGCTTCGACGTTGCCGCGATGATCACGGAATTCGTCATCCGTCGCTTCCAGGTGCGCGAGATATTCCGGCGCCGGCGGCCGCGCCCAGTAACCCTCGCCGATAAGAACATAGCCGCCGCGGCGTGTCCAGCCGGCGAGCGTGGTGCAGATGCCCGCGATACCGCCGGCGATACCTCCGCTGCCGAGCATCGCCGTGAGATCGAAGGATGCCGGTTCCGGTTCGAACTTGGCGATGTCGATCTCCAGCAGCTGCAAGCGCTCGAGCGCGCCGCACGACTGCGCGCGCTCCCGCGCCGCATCGAGCATCGGCGACGAAGTGTCGACGGCAGTGACCCGCGCCTGGAAGCGCTCGACGAGCTTGAGCGAAAGCTCGCCGCGACCGCAACCTAAATCGAGCACGCTCGCGTCGCGCTCGAGCGGCAGGAGCTCGAGGATCCGCTCGATCTTCGCCGCCGCGATCGGATTGCAGTAAGCGTGATCGCGATGTGCGATCGCGCTGAACTTGTACGGATTCATCGCGCTCCCCGCGGGCTGCCGGGCAGCGGTTCGTTCCAGGGAGCGACGCGCAGCAAAAGCGCCATGCCCGGCAGCGCCAGCGCCGTGCAGAGAAGGAAGAAGGTAAACCATCCGGTCTGCTCGACGATCCAGCCGGTCGTCGCGTTGACGAGCGAGCGCGGTACCGAGGCGAGGCTCGTAAAGAGCGCAAACTGCGTCGCGGTGTAGCGTGGGTCGGTCGCGCGCGCGATGAACGCGGTGAACGCCGCCGTGCCGAGGCCCACACCCAGCGCCTCGAAGGCGATCACGACCGCCAGTAGAACGCGATCGGGTTCGTTCACATAAGCGAGCCACGCGAAGCCGAGGATCGATACGACCTGCACCACGCCGAACAGCCAAAGCCCGCGATTGATGCCGATCTTGAGCATCCATAGACCCCCGAGCAGTCCGCCGATCACGCTTGCCCACAATCCCGCATTCTTGGCGACAAGCCCGATATCGGAAAGGGAAAATCCCATGTCGAGATAGAACGGCGTCGCGAGCGCGGTCGCCATCGAGTCGCCGAGCTTATAGAAAAAGATGAACGCCACGACGAGCAGTGCCTGCTGCCAGCCGGAGCGCGTGAGGAATTCGTGGAACGGCTCGACCACCGCTTCGGCGAGCGTGCGCGGCGCCGGGCGCGCCAGCCGGGGCTCACCCACGAGCAAGGTATTGGCGATGCCGGGCAGCATGAACAACGCAGTGACGGTAAAGACCGTCTGCCACGGAAAATGATCGGCCAGTATCAGCGCGAGCGCGCCGGGCACGAGGCTCGAGATCCGGTACGCCTGGACGTGAATGGCGTTGCCGAGGCCGAGCTCCGGGTCGGGGAGGAGCTCGCGCCGGTACGCGTCGAGCACGATGTCCTGCGTCGCCGCGAAAAACGCGACTGCCACGGCGAGATACGCAATCGTCCACAGGTCGAGTTGCGGCTGGAGCGCGCCGAACAGCGGGATCGAGGCGAGCAGCAGCAGCTGCGTCACGAGCATCCAGCCACGCCGGCGGCCGAAGAACGGCAGCGCGTAGCGGTCGAGCAGAGGCGCCCAGAAGAATTTCCACGTGAACGGCAACTGGATCAGGGCGAACAAGCCTATCGATCGAAGATCGACTCGCTCCGAGCGCAGCCACGCCGGCAACAGGTTGATGAGCAGGTACAGCGGCAGGCCGGAGCTGAAACCGGTGAACACGCAAATGAGCATGCGCCGGTTGAACAGCGCCTGACGCCAGCTGACGGAAGACGCAGTCATCGGCGGCATTGTATCGTCGCCGCCCTAAGGAACCTAGGCTCTCAGTCTCTTTGGAAGCGGTAGATCGCCAGCGATCCGAAAAGGTTCGGCAGCGCGGTCACTCTGCGCGTCTCATGCAGCACGACGCGCTCGAGCACGCGGAAGACGTGTTCCACACAGAATGCGTCGAAGTCCGCGACCGTGCATAGATGGATGTTCGGCGTGTCATACCACTGGTAGGGGAGGCTCTTCGACACCGGCATCCGACCGCGCAAAACCTGCAGCCGGTGGGACCAGTGGCCGAAATTGGGAAACGTCACGATCGCCTCGCGCCCCACACGCAACATTTCGAGCACGATTTCTTCCGTGTGGCGCATCGCCTGCAGCGTCTGCGACAGGATCACGCTGTCGAACGACTTGTCGTCGAAGCCAGCGAGCCCCTTCTCGAGGTTGCTCTGGATCACGTTGACACCATTGCCGATCGACGCCAGTACGCCGGCATCGTCGATCTCGATACCGTAGCCCGTCACCCCGCGCGATTCGCGCAAGTATGCGAAGAGGCTCCCGTCGCCGCAGCCGAGGTCGAGCACGCGCGCAGCCGGCGCGATCCAGCCCGCGATGGTGGAAAAATCGGCGCGAGTGGCGAGCTTCATCCGGCCTCCCGCGCAAGGTAGCTGCGCACCACGGCATGGTATTGCGGCGTGTCGAGCAGGAAGGCGTCGTGGCCGTGCGGCGCGAGGATCTCGGCGTACGAGACATCGCGGCGGGTGTCGACCAATGCCTTGACGATCTCGCGGGCTCGCGCGGGCGAGAAGCGCCAGTCGGTCGTGAACGAAATGACCAGGAAGCGGCACGTCGCGGGCGCGAGCGCACGGGCGAGATCCCCGCCCGTCGCCAGCGCGGGATCGAAATAATCGAGCGCCTTGGTGATGCGCAGATACGTGTTGGCGTCGAAATACTCGGAGAATTTCTCGCCCTGATAACGCAGGTACGATTCGATCTCGAATTCCGGCCGGAACGAGTACTGGATCCCGTCCTTCAGCTGGCGCCCGAATTTCTCGCCCATCTGCTCGTCCGAGATGTAGGTGATGTGGCCGACCATCCGGGCGACGCGCAAACCGCGCACGGGCTTGACGCCGTACGCGTAATAGTGACCGTCGTGGAATTCGGGATCGGTCAGGATCGCCGCGCGCGCCACCTCGTTGAAGGCGATGTTCTGCGCGGACAGATTGGGCGCCGCCGCGATCACCAGCGCATTGCGGATGCGCTCCGGGTAGCGGATTGCCCAGGAAAGCGCCTGCATGCCCCCAAGGCTCCCGCCCATGATCGCGGCGAAGCGCTCGATGCCGAGATAATCGGCGAGCCGCGCCTGCGCATCGACCCAATCCTCGACGGTGACGATGGGAAAGTCTGAGCCCCAGGGCACACCGGTCTCCGGATTGATCGACGCGGGACCGGTCGAACCAAAGCAGCTGCCGAGGTTGTTGACGCCGATGACGAAAAAGCGCGTCGTGTCGACCGGCTTGCCCGGTCCCACCATGTTGTCCCACCAGCCTTCGCTGTCGGGCTGACCGGCGTATGTGCCGGCAACATGATGCGACGCGTTCAATGCGTGGCAGACCAGAATCGCGTTCGACCGGTCCGCATTGAGCTCGCCGTAGGTCTCGTACATCAGCTCGAACGCGGGCAAGGTCGCGCCGGAAGAGAGCGCAAGCGGTTCCGTGAACGCGGCGCGCCGCGCTTGAACGATGCCGACCGAGCCCGGAGATTGAGTCACGATGGCCAATAAAAAACCCGATCAGCTCGCGCTAATCGGGTCGGCAGACTTCGAAACAGCAACCTCGCCGCTTTAGCCGTATTTGTCGGGGAATCTTCCTTGTCGGGGAAGCCCGTTCGCGCCCGCAAGCTGATCGTCAAATCGGCG
>DASXQW010000174.1:0-32111 GCA_036506975.1 Casimicrobiaceae bacterium
CGTTCCGGGGCGCAGCGCTAGCCTTGCGCAGCACCTTCAGCCGCCAAGCTAGTATTCGGTTCTGTTCGGTCTTAGTCATGGGCTCTCTACTCCTGGGTTGAGAAGGGAGCCAGAATGTCACCTTAGTCTTGGGACTTCACACGACGATTTGTCGGCCTCTGTTTTTAGTCTGAATTGAGGACGCTCTTTTCTTTTGTTCACCAGTGTGCGCGCCTGCACTCAGTGTGTTCCTCGCGCTGCCTTGAGAATTGACGAAAGCCAAGCGCTGCGCTATAGTTTCCTGGTGGGCAAGACGATCGACTCTGCGGCGGCCGCCGCTCGTCTCGGCGTGAACCTCCAGCGCATTCGTGCGCTGCTCGGTGCGCGGCGCATCCCCGGTGCGCGGCGCATCGGCCGGCAGTGGTTCGTGCCGGAAGATTTCGAAGTGATGCCGGGCACTCGAGGTCCGAAACGATGAGCCTCTGCCCCACACTGGCCCTCGTCCGTGCCCGAAGGCGCGAGGACCGTTGCGACAAGCTGGCATTGCACGCGCTGTTAAGGGATGACGCCGGAGCGCGGATGTTCGTGCATGGCGAAGTCAGAGTACCCCAAGAGTAGCGGCAGCCGCAGCGCGACCAGAGTAGCGCCGGACGCGCGGCCTCGGCGGTTCGGGAGCTGCAGATCATCGTTGGTGCTCTCGCTCCAAGATCGGGCGACGTAGAAGAGACTTGTTTCCAACGGAGGCATGATGGCGACAGCTGGAATTGACTCGATTGCCGCCGCAGAGAAGATACTAAATCGCACGCTGGCATACCAAGCTGCCATTGCGGTTCACGAGCTCAAGGACCGGCTCGATTTGGACGTTGCGGAAATTCGCCTTGTCGTGGCGCCCTTGAGCAGCGATGCGCCCGGTTGCTATCGCGTCACCTGCACTATCGCCAACCTTGTGCTCCCCGAGCCAGTGTCCGTGGAGGTCATAGTGCGACCTGACCAGGCCACCGGTTCAGCCGAGGAAAGTACGAAGACCGTGGCGGGTCGCCCGCAACCCAAGTCCGCCTCGCGCGGCCGAAGGCGGCGGTCCCGGAACTAAGCGCAAGGCTTGGCCTTCGTCGAGTCGCGGATGGAGTGGTTCGATTTCTGAATGGCACGCTGCCTGTAAGAATTACAAATTGCCGCCGGTCGCGGCCCCCGCTTCGCCGCTGAAATCTCGCGAAAGCTCCCAGGCATCCATTTTGCATGCGGTCCAATGCTTGGGTGGGCAATGAGCGAAATTTCCAAACCGCTGCAGGTCTACGTTGTCGAGGACTCCCCGATTATCCGGCGCTTGCTCGCTTCGACCATCGAGGCGGCTGGCGCGGAACTCGTTGGCAGTAGCGCCGGCGCGCAATCGGCCATTGCCGAGCTGTCGGTGCTGCGGCCCGATTTGATCCTGATCGACATACGCTTGAGCTCCGGCAGCGGATTCGATGTGCTCAGGGCACTGCAGGAACGGAAACTGGTCTCAGCGGCAATCAAGGTGGTACTCACGAATCACGCCAGCGCCGAGTACGAAAATCTCAGTTTGAGTCTGGGTGCCAATCGATTCTTCGACAAGTCGTCAGAGACCTCGCAAGTTCTCGCGTTGATAAATGCTCTGGCGGCGGAAAGGCAGCGTAGCGGAAGCCGGCCGCGCAGCTCGGACTGCAATGATCGGGGAAACCACGGCAGTCAAAACTAAGCGATCGTATAAGTGTGCCGTAGAGAGGAGGGCCACTGCATATGGAACCAAATATCGGCAGGGAGCTATACAAGGTCATGGACGCGCTAGTGGCGTTGAAGGTCGAGCTGAGCTGCGATCCGCACATTCCAGGGGAAGCGCTGGTGTTGTCCGCCGAGAAGGCGCGCGACGCCTGCGACGCACTCGAAAGTGCGTCCGAATCGATCAAGCATGTCGCCGCTGCGCTCAACGGCGGCGGGGTTGGCGACGAGGGGTCCAAGCATTAGTTCGACGATCCGCTATACCGCGCGATCGGAGTGAGTGACCCGCGCGTTGGGTCGCTTCGCGCGGGCGCGCAGCGGACTCAATGCGGCCGCGCCGGCTATGGCGGCCGCCAGGTGCTTCAGCATATGCCCCGCCAGAAAGCCGTTCGTGGCCTGCCAGATGCCTTGGTCGGCCGCTTCTGCCAGCTTCGCCAGCCCATACCAGGCGATGACCCACCACCACGGAAACGGGTCGTCGCTCCGGCGTGTCAACAACAGAAGCAGCAGCAGCGCGGCGACACCTCCGAATTGCAGCGTCAGGTATAGAGACAGGTCGCCGCTCATTCGCCAGTACACGATACTTAGCACCCCGAGCTCGAACAGGATGGCGAGGCCCACCCTCGCGACGTTCTGGCCAACGCGTTGCGCGAGCGCAATACCCAGCACGCCGGTGAAAACAAGTGTCATCGGCAACCGGTCCCAGGCGAGCGTGACATCGTCCGGATTGAGGTGGTACCACGCGGATCCGAGTCCCGTACAAATCAAACCCAGCGCGAGGCAGCACAAGCCCGCTTCGGTGGCAGCGGAAAAGTCGGCGCGGTCGCGGTGAGCGAGCCTTGCGATTCCATATAGACCTGCCAGCACGAAGGCGGCGTTGGAAAGCACATTTGCTGCGTGCGGGATGCCTAGCCACTGACGTTGGTCAGCGAAGACATGGTAACCCGGGTCCTGAGGAATCGCCGGCAGCACGGCCCACACGAGAAAGGTCAGCAGAAGAGCGCCAACGCCAATTTGCTCGGCTCGAGTCAGATGGCGCCATGGCAGGAACAGAAGTTCGGTCATTGGAGTGCTCCGAATTCTTTGTAAACGATATCTGGCATGATCGCACGAACCGATCGCGGGGCGGCTTGGGTCACGCATCGATCGTGTTAGGATCGCGTCGCGCGAGTAGCGACGCGATCACGGAGTGCGGCGGAAGATGAACCAGCTCGACTTCAATGGCCGCACCGCGGTCATCACGGGCGGCGCGGCAGGCATCGGTTTTGCGATCGCGCAGCGCCTCGTTGCCAGCGGCGGCCGCGTGAGCGTGTGGGACCACGACGCAGCCGCGTTGGACAAAGCCAAGGCTCGATTGACTGCCGGCATCGACACGCGCGTCGTCGACGTCGCCGACGCTGCCAGCGTCGACGCCGCGGCGCAAGCAGCCGCGTCCGCGCTGGGCCGCATCGATGCGCTCGTGTGCTCGGCCGGGATCACCGGGCCCAACACGACGACCTGGGACTATCCCGTCGACGCTTGGCGGCAGGTCATGGAGGTGAACGTCAACGGCGTGTTCCTCTGCAATCGCGCCATCGTGCCTTTCATGCTGAGGCAGGACTACGGGCGCATCGTGAACATCGCCTCGGTCGCCGGCAAGGAAGGCAATCCGAACGCCAGCGCCTATAGCACTTCCAAAGCCGCGGTGATCGGCTTGACCAAGTCGGTGGGCAAGGAGCTCGCCAAGACCGGAATTCGCGTCAACTGCGTCACGCCTGCGGCGGTGAAGACGGCGATCTTCGACCAGATGTCGCAACAGCATATCGACTTCATGTTGTCCAAGATTCCGATGGGGCGCTTCGGACAGGTGGAGGAAATCGCCGCGTTGGTCGCGTGGTTGTGCACCGAGGACTGCTCGTTCTCCACGGGCGCAGTGTTCGATCTCTCGGGCGGGCGCGCGACGTACTGACGCAATGCGGCTCCGTAGCCCGGAATGAGCCCGGACCCCTGATCAAGTCTGGGGCGGGCTTTGATCCGGGGGAATCCCGGGGCGACGCTTCAATGCCGTAGGACCCGGGCATCGTGCTTCGCGCTCAGCCCGGGCTACAATTAACGTTCGCATCGCCTGCACGATTCGGCGTTCGTTCTTGTGGCTGCTCCTGCACCGGCATCTCCCGCGCACAACCTGGCGTCGCTGCTCGTCCATAGCGCGCGGCGCTTTCCCGCGCTGCCCGCCGTGGCCGTCGGATCGGCCGTGCGCCACGACTACGCCGCGCTTGCCACGCGCGTGGCGAGGCTCGCCGGCGCGTTTTCGGCCGCCGGCCTCACTGTCGGAGATCGCGTCGCGCTCGTCGCGCGCAACTGCGCCGAATACCTCGAGACGCTGTTCGCGTGCTGGCACGCCGGGTTATGCGCCGTGCCGGTCAACAGCAAGCTGCATCCGAGCGAGCTTGTGTACGTGCTGGAGAACTCCGGCGCGCGCTGGGCGTTCGTCGACGCGGCGTGGAACACGGCGCTGGCTGGACGCGCACGCGAGACGCCGGCGCTCGAACGCGTCATCGAATTCGCATCGAGCGAATATGACCGGCTTTTCGAGAGCACGCCGAGCGACGAGCCGGCCGCAGTCGCGACCGCGGAGCCCGCTTGGCTGTTCTATACCAGCGGCACGACGGGCCGACCCAAGGGCGCGGTTCTGTCGCACGGCAACCTGCATGCGATGAGCGAGTGTTTCCTCGCCGACGTCGAGGCCGTCGCGCCCGGCGACGCGATCCTGCACCCCGCGCCGCTATCGCATGGCTCGGGGATGTATGTCCTGCCGCATGTGCTGCGTGCCGCGGTCAACGTCGTGCCGGAGTCGGGCGGCTTCGATCCGGGCGAGATCGTCGCGCTCTTCGCCCGCTGGCCGAACGCCTGCTTCTTCGCCGCGCCGACTATGGTCAAGCGTCTGATCGCGCATCCGGCGCTTGGCGGCGCGCGGCTCGATCATCTGAAGAGCATCGTCTGCGGCGGCGCACCGATGTACATCGAGGACTGCAAGGCGGCGTTCGCCGCACTGGGACCGAAGCTCGCGCAGATCTACGGCCAGGGCGAATCGCCGATGACCATCACCGCGATGCCGCGCGCCATGCTCGCCGCCGCAATCGCGCGGGGCGATGACGCACAGCTCGGCTCGGTCGGCGTCGCGCAGACAGGCGTCGAGATCCGCATCGCCGCCACCGATGGCGCGGCCGTGTCCGCAGTCGGCGAGGTATGCGTGCGTGGGCCGACCGTCATGCAGGGCTACTGGAAGAATCCGCAGGCGAGCGCAGCCGCGCTCTCCGGCGGCTGGCTCCACACGGGCGACGTCGGCTGCATCGACCGCGACGGCTTCCTCACGCTCAAGGATCGCGCCAAGGATCTGATCATCAGCGGCGGGGCCAATATCTATCCGCGCGAGATCGAGGAAGTATTGCAGAAGCACCCCGCGGTCGCTGAGGTCGCGGTCGTCGGCCGCAGGCACGCGGACTGGGGCGAGGAGGTCGTCGCCTGCGTCGTCACCCGCGATTCCACCGCTATCGCTCTGCTCGAGCGCGAGCTCGACGCCTTGTGCCTGCAGCACATCGCGCGATTCAAGCGGCCGAAGGCGTACGTGTTCTTCGCCGAGCTGCCGAAGAACAACACCGGCAAGGTGTTGAAGACGGTGCTCCGCGAGCGAATTGCCAGCATGTAGGTGCGAATTTATTCGCACGCTGTCCGCTCATGCGGCGCAGCGGCCGAATGAATTCGGCCCTACGAGGTCGCGCTCAACCCGGGCTACGCTGTCGCAACGGCAACGACACGATCGCGGCCACGACGCCGGCACCGGCCGCGGAAGCGAACGCGGCCCAGGGCCCGACCGCGTCGACAAGCTGTCCGCCGACCGCCATTCCCGCGCCGACGCCGATGACGATGCATGTCGACATCCAGGTGAACGCCTCGGTCGCGTAGCGCGCCGGCGCGTAATGCGTGACCAGCAGCGTCAGCGCGGTGAGCGCGGGTGCGATGAGAAAACCGGCGACGAGCGCGAGCGGCGCCAGTATCCATGCCGAGCTGACGAGCGCATGCGCGCCGAGCGGCACCGCCATGACCAGCAGCAGCCGCGGCAACTGGCGCTCGAGCGGCAGCGCGAAGTGCATGAAGCCGTACGCGAGCCCGCCCACACCGCTGCCGATCGAGCAGATCGCGAGCAGCGCGCCGCCGAGAGCGGGGCTGCCGGCGCGCGCGGCGAAGCCGGGATAGCCGACCTCGAGCATCCCGAACGCGAAGGTGAGCGCCGAGCTTGTCGCGTAGACGTTGAGGAGGCGGCGCTCGGTCAGCGGGCCGAGCAGACGGCGCTCGGCGTCGGGCGAATGCTTCCAGTAGCGCCGCGCGGGCGAGAGCAGGAAAAGCGGCGCCGCCAGCACGGAGAAAATCCACGTCATGCCGAAGGCCGCGGCGGGGGTTCCGACCAGAAGCACCAGGCCGATAAGCGCCGGCCCGACGGTGAAATTGATTTCGATCAGCACCGAATCGATGGCGAAGGCGGTGCGGCGCTCGTCCGGCTTCTCGAAACGATGCCGCCACAGCGTGCGCGTCAACACCGACACTGGCGGGACGAACGCACCGGCAAGCGCGGCGAGCGGCGCGATCGCCGCGAGCGCAAGATGCAGCGGCTGCGCAAGCAACAGCAATCCCAGCAGCAACGGCTGCATCACACCGGTGACGAGTAGCGCTCCGCGCGGTCCGTAGCGATCGATCACCCGCCCCTGGATCGGCGCGCTCGCCGCCATCGCGACGAGATACGTCCCGACCATGCCGCCGGCGAATGCGAACGAGCCGGAGAGCTCGCGCAGGTGCATCAGCATCGCCAGCGACATCATTCCCACCGGCATGCGCATGACGAGCGCCATCGCAAGCAGGCGCGGGACGTCGGGATGGCGGAAGAACGCCGCGTAGTGCGTCAGGAAGCGTCGCATCCCGACACGTCACGCTTTGCGGAACACGAGGCTGAAGTTGTTCGCCGGCATGTCGACGACTTCGGCAAGAGCGAATCCGGCGCGAGCGGCGACCTCCGTCAGCTCGTCTACGTCGCGAACGCCCCATTCCGGATCGTGCGCGCGCAGATCGGCATCGAACTTCTCGTTGCTGGGCGCGGTATGACGGCCGCCGCGTCGATACGGGCCGTACAAAAACAGCACGCCTTCGCGCGGCAGCAGATTTCGCGCCGCGTCGAAGAGGGCCAGAGTCGCCGCCCAAGGCGAAACGTGAACGACGTTGATGCACACGATAGCGTCGGCAGCGCCGAGCGGCCACGGCTGTTCGCGCACGTCGAGCGCCAGCGGAGAGTTGACGTTGCCGAGCTCCTCGACGCGCGACCAGAGCGCAATCGACCGCCGGTTTTCCGGGTCGGGATCGCTGGGCTGCCAGGACAACTGCGGCAAAGCCTTCGCGAAATGCACGACATGCTGCCCGGTGCCGCTGCCGATTTCGAGCACCAGACCGCGTGCCGGGAGAACGCGCTGGAGCACTTCGAGGATGGGGCCTTTGTTGCGCTCGGCGGCCGGCGCAACCCACCGCCCGTCGGCCAGCCGCTCGCCGATTTTCCAGACCACGCGCCGACCCTTGAAACGCCTAGCGCAAGGCCGCGTCGAAGGCGATGTCAGGAATCACCGAGGGGCTCGTTCAGGTCGCGGACTTTGACCAGATCTCCGCCGCGGCTTTCGTATTCACCCGACAGGATTACGTCTTCGTTGTCGATGTGCAGCTCTTCGACCAGATCGGAGAGCCGGTCGATGTCGCCGCGCGCTCCGACGACCAGACATCTGAGCAGCCGCGCCTCGACCGGTTCGCCCCACTCGTCGACCGCGTCCTCGAGCAAGCCGATCGCCGTCGCTCGGTCGATTTCCCGGAAGTGACCGTTGATCCACGTCACGACGTCGTTTGGAATGGTCAAAGCGACATGTCCGATGTTCAGGCCGGCGCTAGTTTATTGCACATGGCATCGGCGTGCTAGGCCCTCTCAGGCAGCGCATCGACGATCTTGGCGAGCTCGGCCGCGTCGGCCGGCTTCACGACGTGATAGTCGAAGCCGGCCTCGCGCACGCGGCGGCGGTCCTCGACCTGGCCGTAGCCGGTGAACGCCACGAGCGTTACATCGGCGAGCTCAGGCGAGCTGCGCAGCATTCGTGCCACGTCGTAGCCGTTCCGGCCGGGGAGCCCGATATCGAGGAACACCGCATCCGGGCGATATTCGGCCGTCGCAGACACCGCGTCGATGCCGTTGTAGGCGATGCGCACATCGTGGCCCATGGTTTCGAACAGCGCGCCGAGCGTGTCCGCGAAGTCGCGATTGTCGTCGACGACGAGCAGCCGGCGCCGCGTCACCGGCGCGCGCGGCAGCTCCTCTTTCACGAAGCCATGCGCGACGTCGCGCCCGAGCGCGAGCGGCAGGCGGACGACGAATTCGCTGCCTTCGCCCAGTCCGCCGCTCGAGGCGGAAACCGAACCGCGATGCATCTCGACCAGTCGCTTCACCAGCGTAAGGCCGATGCCCAATCCTCCTTCGGTGCGGTCCAGCGAACGGTCGCCTTGCACGAAGAGGTCGAACACCTTGGGCAGCAGTGCGGCGGGAATGCCGATGCCGGTGTCACGCACCCGCAGCACCGCCTCGCCGTCCTCGCGACTCATTGCGATGGTGATGCGTCCTTCCTCCGGAGTGTACTTGACCGCGTTGCTGATCAGATTGAGGACGACTTGCGACAGGCGCGTCGAGTCCGCATCGACCGGCAGCCGCTCGTCGGGAAGCCGCAGCTCCACCGCGTGCTTATGCGCGTCGATCAGCGGCCGGCAGGACTCGAGCGTGCGCGCGACGACCTCGTTCACGTCGAGGACTTCCTTCTTCAGCGCGATCTTGCCGCGGGTGATCCGGCTGATGTCGAGCAGGTCATCGACGATGCGCGCAAGAAGCGTGGTCTGCCTTTCGATGACGCCTTGAAATTCCGCCTGCTCCTGCCCGGGCGTGCTGCGCATCAGACTTAGCGCGTTGACGATGGACGCGAGCGGATTGCGCAGCTCGTGGGCGAGCATCGCCAGGAACTCGTTCATCTGTCGCTCGCTCTCCTGCAGTGCTTCGATGCGCCGCCGGGAAGTGAGGTCGCGCGTGACTTTGGCAAACCCGCGCACGCGGTGCTCGTTGTCGTAGAGCGCGGCGATGACCACGCTCGCCCAGAAGCGACTGCCGTCCTTGCGCACACGCCAGCCTTCCTCCTCGAACCGGCCTTCGGCGCGCGCGACGACGAGCTCGTGCTCGGGCCAGTTTCGCGCCAGGTCTTCCGGCGTATAGAACACCGAAAAGTGCTTGCCGATGATCTCTGGCGCCGTATAACCCTTGATGCTCTCTGCTCCGGTATTCCAGCTCACAACTTTGCCGTCGGCGTCGAGCATGAAGATCGCGTAATCCTTGACGCCGTCGACCAGGAGGCGGAAGCGCTCCTCGCTTTGCCGGAGAATTTCCGCCTGCCGGCCATGCTCGGTGAGCTCGGCGCGCAGCGTCTGATTGGAGACCTCGAGCTCCAGCGTCCTCTCCTCGACGCGCTGCTCGAGTTCTTCATTGCTCTTGCGCAGCTCGGCAATGGCGCGCTCGCGCTCTCCGATCACTGCGCTCAGCACCAGCCCGGTCAGGACCAGCGTGCTCGTATACGCCACCAGAAACAGCAGCGCCGCGTTCGACGAGCCCAGGCCGAAAGGCCCGCGGCCTTGTATCGTGTACCAGATGGCGATCGCGCACACCATCGCAGTCACGGTCGTGACTTCGCGCTGCCCAAAGCGGATCGCGGCCCAGATGACGAACGGCAGAGTAATGAATGCCAGCGGAAGCGAAGTGGCTTCCCCCGGCACACCGCCGAAGATGATGAGCGTCGTGAGCGCCAGCGCTGATGCCAGGGCGCCGGCTTCGATCGCCTTCGGCAGCGACCATCGCCGCCAGGCGCCGCCGTACCAGCTCGCGATCAACGGCGTGACGATGATCATGCCGGAGGCATCGCCTTGCCACCAGGTCCAGGCGTTGACGACGAACTGACTCCAGGGAAGCGCCTTCAAAAGCGAGATCGAGCTCACGCCGATGGCGGCGGCGATGGTCGCACTGAGCGCGGCCAATCCGGCGAACTTGACGACCGCGTCGCCGGTTTCAAAATAACCGTGCATGCCGGTGTAGCGCCGGATCAAGGCGGCGCCCACCACGGCCTCCAGCGTGTTGCCGCTGGCGATGAGGACGGCGAGCAGCGGCGAGCCCTCGATGGTGAAATTGATGAGCACCGCACCCAGCCAGACGCCGGGCCAGAGGCGCGTTCCCCACAGCAAGGTCGCGGCGAGCGCGATACCTGACGGCGGCCAAACCGCAGTGGCATATCCCGGCGGGATGGCGAAGACCAGCGACAACTTGGCCGCCACGAAATACACGGCAGCCAGGAGCAGTATCTGGGCCGCATGAATCCCGGTGCGCGACAAACTTTTCCTCTCCGCCAGCTTATTCTCCGCCGGTGACGTCTCTTGCCGACGCTTCCATAGTACGCGGCCATTATAGCCGCGTCGGGATTTGAGCCCTGCGCGTGACAAGGAAGACGCGAGTCACCTGCTCCGGCCGTCGAACCGGGTGACCGGAAGCGTGGAGGGTTCGACGCCTTCGAGGCAGCGTACATTGATCGACGCCGTCGGATTGCCCTTGGCGTCCTTGCCTTCCGCAAACGGCGCGCAGCCGCAGACGTCGCAGAAGTGATGGTTGATGACGTGGCGGTTGAAAGTATAGGTCTGAACGTCGGCAGGCGAAGTCGTCAGATGGAATGCCTCTCGCGGCACGAACCAGAGCAGATAACCTTTTCTCCTGCAGTGCGAACAATTGCATTCGACGACCGAGCCGATTTCGCCTTCCACGGTAAAGGCAATTTTTCCGCAATGACAGCTGCCCTGATATTGCATGGCGAGTTCCTCCGTCGATTCAGATGACCGCTCGCGACTGCGAGAGCCGAACTGGAGAGACCAATGCCTTCGCGCGTTACTCTGGTCGCTTTGGATAGATGTCGCTCAAACGGTCGTCGCGCTCGCGCATCAGCCAGTAGGCGAGGCCCAGCGCCAGCGTAATGGCGCGACAAAACCTTCGAACCGCTGGTAATGCGAGAGGACGGCCCAGCGTGTCTGCAGGTCAGCCCAGAGCGTGGGTTTGGTCATGGCGGCTCCCGGGTGTGGATCATCGGCGCCACTCTACCGCGCCGAATCGGTCGTGGCCGAGATAGGTGTAGAAGATGCCGATGGTGCCTCGGGTCTGCGACGTGTTGCCAAGGTCGGGGAAGGACGCGCTGCGGCGCGACCACACGTACTTGAGCGCGATCGCATGCTGGCGGTAGATGCGCACCGTGAGCGCCGTATCCGCGCGGAGGATGTTGTCGTGTCCACCCGTGCTGGCGGAGGCGATGCGGCTCACGAAGTACTCGCGCCCCAAGAGATCGAGCGAAGCCGTCTCGCCGAAGATCAGGCGCAGCGCGGCAAGCGCCTGCGGGGCGACGCCGTAGTGGTAGTCGGTGGCGCTCGTGCCGTGGAGGGTCCCGACTCCGGCGTAGCCCGTGCCGAAGAGCGCCGAGCCCTGCAGCGCGATCGCGTTCGAAAGCCACCATTGGCCGGTCGTGCCGAGCGACAGCGCCGTGCTCGATACGCGAAAGACCTGCGGCGCGATGTAGTCGTAGCTGCCGTAGAGTCCCCACACACCACGGTGGTTGGCGCCGAATCCGTAGTCCTTTCCATAGAGCAGGCCCCGAGTCAGGATGTTTTCGAATCCGTTGGCGCTCGAACCGGTGACCTGGATGGTGAAGTAATCGAACGGACGCTTGTAGGTATAACCGGGCTCTCCCGGCAGACCGTAGTCCATCGAAAAGTCGACCTGCGCCTCGTTGCGCCGGAGCTTGGTCGATGTGCCGGGCTCGTTCTGCGTGGTGGCGCTCACGCCGAGCGCGAGCCGGCTGTAGTAGACCGGATCGTGGCTGGGGAAGATGGTCTTGAAGCGCTCGCCGAAGGCGTGGCGGTTGAAGCCCATCGACGGGGAAATAACCGCGGCACCCACTTCGCGCCATAGACTGGGCGCGTCGCCCCCGCGCTCGAGGACCAGGTTCGCCATCCGGAACAGCGCTTCGCCGAGGAACGATCCGGCGACGCCGCTCGCGATCTGATCGTTCCGGGAAGGCGGCGTCGTCTCGCCTGCGATCTCCCAGAACGCGCTGCCCGCGAAGGTGTAGGCGGCCGATTGCCAGAAATCGAGGCCCGCGGAGCGCGCGAAGCCGTGATACATCGACCCCTGGTACGGATGCCAGAACTGGTTGGTCGAAAACGGATCGTCGTCGACGACCCAGCTGTGATGCAGATTGCGACGGATCGACGAGAAGTTGGAGTGGTAATCCTTGCTGGTGGAGTACCGGTTGGCCAGATTCAACAGGACATCGAAACCGACGATCTCGAGCGCCGGAATAACATAACTCTTGCGCGCCGCGATATCCGCGGAAAAATCGGGTGTGGGCTCTCCGGGAATGGGCTGCAGCGGATCGTTTTGCACCGCCGCCCATAATGCGGGGAAGTAGAGGGGCTCGGATTCGGCGGCCAGGGCGGCGCACGCCGTGGTCGCGCCCAGCGTGACGGCAACGCCGAGGAGGGCGGTCCGGAACCGCGTGACGGGTCGCTTTCGCATGGCGGAGCTTGTATCAATTTCCAGCGCGCGCAAGGCTTACACGATTTCTTGCATCGCTTGCCGCGACGGCCCCGAGAGGAAGCCGGCGGCTGCGCGTCCACACGCTCTGCACGAAACGTGCCGCCGGGCCAGAAAGGCCATCGCTGCCTTGACCGCCGACGCGCGTCGTCTCACGATATGCAGCTGCGGCCATGCGCCGCACGCTTGGGCGAGCAGTGAGGCCGGCAATCTGGATCACCAACAGACGGAGGAGGCGATGACCATTCGGCGATTTGGCAGGCCCGCAGCGATCGCGCTGCTGGTTTTCGGTTGCGGCGGTGTTGCACAAGCGCAGCAATCGGCAATGACTTTTTTCGTGACCAGCGCGGGGTCCGGCAAAGGCGCGGACTATGGGGGGCTTACCGGTGCGGACAAGCATTGCCAAACGCTGGCCACCGCCGCCGGCGCCGGGAATCATACCTGGCGCGCCTATCTCAGTGCGAGTCCGGCCGCGGGCGCGCCGGCGGTCAACGCGCGCGAGCGCATCGGCAAAGGGCCTTGGCAAAACGCCAAGGGGGTCGTTATCGCTCGCGATGTTGCCGAGTTGCACGGCAACAACAATCTCAACAAGCAGACCGCACTGACCGAAAAGGGAGACATCGTCAACGGAAGCGGCGACACACCGAACAAGCACGACATCCTCACCGGCACGAAGGCGGACGGCACGGCTTTCGCCGGCAGCGACGACATGACTTGCGGCAACTGGACCAAGAGTGGGGAGGGCGTGGCGATGCTCGGGCACCACGATCGCATGGGGCTAGGGACTGATGATGCGTCCCGTTCCTGGAACTCTTCGCATCCTTCGCGCGGTTGCAGCGACGAAGGCTTGAAAAGCACGGGTGGCGCCGGCCTGCTCTATTGCTTCGCCGAAAAGTGATCCAGGTCGATCGCGCGCTCGAGAGCGTCGGGTTTCGTGGAGCCGAATTCATTCGGCCGCACCGACCTTAGTGACGCCGCGTGCGAATAAATTCGCACCTACGAAGAGCATCGGGTTTCGTGGGGCCGAATTCATTCGGCCGTATTCAGGACGAGATACTTTGCCCTTCCGCGCTGCTCCTCGGATAGTGGACGAGGCTCTCGTTGAGCTTTTCCCATGCGAGTTTGTGTTCGAGCCAGATTTCGCGCGTGGGAGCAAAACGGTCCGGAAAATCGAGCGTTGCGGTCGTGACATCGACGGTATCGGGACTCGAATCGTGCCGATAGGTCAGCGGCGAACCACAGTGCGCGCAGAATGTTCGTACGACCTCGGGTGAAGAGCGGAAGCTTGCGGGTTGCCCGGTGACGAAGGCGAAGTCTTGGGAGGGAAAAACCACCCACGCGACGGACGGTGCTCCGCTGGCGAGCCGGCACGTCCGACAATGACAAAGACTTTGGGCGATGGGCTTGGCTGCCGCTCGATAGCGGACCGCGCGGCACAGGCAACCCCCCTCGATCGGAATGCTCGTCATAGCTCTTTCTTCTGATATCCGACTTTCGCAACGGGCCGCCTCACTCCAGCAAGTCCGATCCACGCCGCCATCGCGGCTGCCTTCTCGTCGGCTCGCCATGGGCTTCCGACTACTCGCCCGATTTCCGCGAGGCGGGCCCGCATGTCATCGAGGGACACTCCGAGGCTGGCAACTGCCGATGCCTCGATGCCGCGTTCCGAATGGATGGCCGACGGCAGATCGTTGGCTTGCGCGCCGACTTGCAGCGCGTGTCGAAAAAGTACGCCCTCGGCCGCATGCGCGCGAATGTGCGGGCTGCCGATGGCGGCGAGATTGCGTTCCGGCGCGCCGACGATGCCGACGCACGATACGTCGATGCCACGCGACCGGAGTTGTTCGATCAACAGCTGCAGCTCCTTGCTCGCCGCGGCCTCGATCGCGCGCTCGGCATTTTGTACCGCCGCGATCGCGCGCTCCCATGGCAAATCCATGACCTCGTGGTAGGGCTGAAACAGCGCCGGATCTGCAGGCGAGGCGAGCGCGATCTCCGTTCGGACCACAGCGCGCGGCATGGCCGCGGTTCCGGCGAGAACCACGGCGATGGCTCGCGCAGTCTTTGCCCGGAGCCCGATGCATGCAGTCATGCCGGACGGCTGGCTCATCAGTCCTTCAGCAACCGGATCGCCGGCACCGAAAACGGCGCGCGGCGCCGCCGGCACACGCCGCAGGTGGAGTCTGACGGCCTTTGCTTGCGCGATCAATCCTTAAGCAAGCGATAGAAGACCGCCAGATGCGTCGACGCGAGGAGAGGTACGAGAAACGCGGGGATCAGCATCCATGGCAGCGTGGCCATGATGGCGCTGCCCGGTTCGGGGGCGATGAGGTGCAGCGGCCCGGGCGAGGAGATAACGCCGAGTCCAATGGCCGCAATCAGATCCGTCAGGCCGAAGATATTCCAGACGAGAATCGCCGGCCGCGCATCGCGCCCGCGCCTGTGCGCGAGCCAGGCGACAGGCATCGCGGTGACGCCCACGATGATGTCGCCCCAACCCGCGACCGGCGCAAAGGGCGCCGGCAATCGCCCGCCGAGATAGAGAAGAACGAATATGACGCCCAGCACCCGCACGACATTGACCCCGATCAATAGCGAAAGCGGAATCGTGTTCAGTGCCTGCCGCAACGATGCCGAGCGGAGCACGGTCACCGACAGGATCACGATCGGCAGGACGACCGCAAGCCCGAGTCCCGGCACGCCGATGCGGCCCTGGTAGTGAAACGCTTCGGTTGCGGCCAGGGCGACCACGACGACGAACCACGCCGCCAGTGCTGCGCCGAGGCGCATGCGGCGCACGGCGGTGTCGCCGAAACCGATCGCCAGCGCGGATACTACGATGGCGGCGGAGAGGGTCAGTTCCATGGCAGCGAGCAAGTCGAGCTTCATGCCGAGTCTCCAAGGTGACCTAGGTGTATATACACGTTTGCCGCGAAAAAAAATCAACCGGGCTGCGCACCGGGCAATACGCCGATGCCGGAGCGGCGGAGCACAGCGCCGGCGCTCGCCTGCGCCCGCTTCCAGGCGGGCAGCGCCGCGGCGGCGGCGGCCTCGCCCTTGCGCGTCACCGCGATACGGCGCACGCGCCGATCGTCGTCCCCAGCGACTGCGACGAGGCCTTTTTTCTCGAGAAGCTGCAGGTTGCGCGTCAGGGTGGTGCGCTCGAGCCTCAGCCGGCCCGCGAGCGCGCTCATAGGCAGCGGCCCGGTCTGGATCAGTGTCGCGAGCAGCGTGAACTGCGTTGCGCGCAGACCCGTGCCGCGAAACGAAGCCTCGAAATGCTGCGTCACCGCGCGGCTGGCACGGCGCAGCGCCGAGCAGGCGCAGCGCTGGCAGGGGGTGAAGGCGGAGGCTTGAACCGGCATGATTGTGTATATACACCTAAGTGCGCAGCAGCGCAAGCAGGCCGATGGTATTCGGAACGCGGGCGTTGGGACTCAGTCTTTCGGAGGCTTGCGCAAATAGTTGAACCACAGCACGGCCGCGAAGAAGACCCAGATCAGGATCGCCGCGATCGCGAAGGCTGGCTTGCAACTGGCAACGCCGTTGCTGCCAAGGCCGAAGAACGAAAAGCTGCTCGCGCACTCGCGCTCGCCGGGAGCAAAGCCGATCCAGCTCGCGATGGCGGCCAGCGCCACCACGATGAGCGGAGCGACCCGCTTGGCGACGCCGGCAAATCCAAAAGCCTGCGCGGACAAGGTGACGCCGGCCAGCAGAAATACGGCACATGCCGCGTACGCGACCCATTGTGGTACCCCGGGCGAAGGCTTGCCGTGGATCGCCATCAGTATCGCGCCAGCGATAATCACCGGTCCGAGCCACTTCGGGATCTTCTGTTGCGGTTTTGGAGCCGACTCGGGCGTCATGGATTCGTACGTACGGTGAACTTTTTCCGCACTTCGGGCTCTCTTGTCTGCTCGGAAAAGAATGGACCTGATCATGCTCTCGCCCACCCGAAAGTCCAACCCTCGCACCGCCGGTGCCTTCATTGCGCTGCTCGCTGTCCTCATAGGCCAAGGGGTTTTGGCCGCGACCGCGGCACCCACGGCCCCGCTCAGCGACGCCGAGAAAATCCAGGCGCTGATCCGTACCGTGGAAGCGCGGAAGGACCTGCAGTTCATCCGCCTGGACACCGCGCACTCCTCGCGCGAAGCCGCGAACGTGCTGCGCATCAAGCTTGCCTTTGCCGGGGACCGGGTCAAGACGGTCGATGATTTCATCGACCACGTCGCTACTGCGACCCAGAGCGGCAAGCCGTATTACGTTCGCTATCCCGACGGCAGCGAGGTGACCAGTGCCGCGTTCCTGCGCCAGGAATTGAAGCGCATCGAGCATCCGCCCGCCGTCGGCCGCGTGAAGAGGCGCTAGAGATCCGCGGCCAATGCCCGCGTGAGCTCCCCTGCGGGTATCTCCCGGCAGCCGCTGGCATTCTGGCCGGACCACAGCGGCGAGAAATCCCCCGAGCCCTGAGCTTCGGCTTTGGCGCGCAAGGGGGCGATCGCGGCAGTCGCCAGCGGAAAAGCGGGCGGCGCGCCGCTCATCGGACCTAGCTCTCTCATGACACGGTTCACGATGCCGCGGGCGGGCCGGCCCGTGAAGAGATTCGTGAGCGCGGTGTGGCGGGCGGCCTCGGTCCCGAGCGCCGCGCGGTGCACTTCGCTGGTGGTGGCTTCGGGGCAGAGCAAGTAAGCCGTCCCGATCTGTACTCCCGCGGCGCCCAGCGCGATCGCGGCCGCAACGCCTTTGGCGTCCGCGATACCGCCGGCCGCGATAACCGGAACCTTCACTCTCTGTACGATCTGCGGCAGCAGAGCGAACGTCCCGACCTGGGTCGTCAGGTCGTCCGAGAGAAAAATGCCGCGGTGCCCGCCTGCCTCGAGGCCTTGGGCGATCACGGCATCGACCCCATGCGCTTCCAGCCAATGCGCCTCGTCGACGGTCGTGGCCGACGCGAATATCTTCGCGCCCAAAGCCCTCACGCGCGCCAGCAATTCGGGCGAAGGCAAGCCGAAATGAAAGCTCACGACGGCCGGCTTGAAGTCGTCGAGCACGTCGGCCACTTCGGCGCGGAAGGGCGCGCGCCCCGGACCGCCAGGAATGGTATCCGGGTCGATGCCAAACTCCTTGTAATACGGCGCCAGCGCGGCACGCCAGCGCGCCTCGCGCTCGGGACTGGGCGCGGGCGGTTCGTGGCAGAAGAAATTCACGTTGAAGGGCTGCGCCGTCTGGCGGTCGATCGTCCCCAATTCGTCGCGCATCGCGTCAGGGCCGAGCATCGCGCAGGGCAGCGAACCCAAGCCACCGGCGTTGGACACGGCCACCGCGAGCGCGCTGCCTTGGACGCCCGCCATGGGCGACTGAATGATCGGCAGCTCGATGCCGAGAAGTTGTTGCAGGTTCATCGTTTCGACAGGTTCAAGTTTCGGATCGCGCGAGCGGCGCCTCTCACCGCAAAGATGCCGCTTCCGATGGTGAGCATCCACGCGACCGTGTTTCCGATAACAAGCACGCTGTAGCCGAGGATCGTGCTCGGAAAACCTTCGAAGAGGCCGCCGAGAGTGATCCACCAGATAAGCTCGCCGGGACCGACGAACGAGTCGAGGGCATGACCGACGGGTTGCGGGACATAGTAATACCCCGAAAGCCGCACGAGGACGGCGATCGCGCTCAGAACGAGCAAACCGATCGAGAGCGCGATCCACCAGATTCGTTTCATGGTGAGCCGGGTCAATGCCCCTACGCCCGCATATCAGCTCAGGCCGATCACGGGAACGGCGGCGCCATGGATGGCGCGCGCGGCGTCGGAGGCGAGAAACAGGATTACGTCCGCCACCGCGGCTGGCGTGACCCAGCGTCCTGGGTCGGCGTCGGGCATCGCGGCGCGGTTCTGCGGCGTGTCGATGATGCTCGGCATCACGCAATTGACGTTGATGCCCTTGTCCCGCAGCTCGGCTGCCATGGTCTCGGTCAGACGGATCGTGGCGCTCTTGGATGCGCCGTAGGCGCCCATACCGGCCTTGCCGGCGAGCGCCACCATCGCGGCGACGTTGACGATCTTGCCAGAGGCGGCGGCGAGCATCGGCGGCACGACAGCGCGGGCCATGGTGATCACCGACCGCGCGTTCAGATCCAGCATCGACTGCCACAGCTCGTCGGGTGTTTCATGCACCGGCGCTCCCATCTGGAATCCGCCGGCGATGTTGCACAGCACATCGATCCGCCCGAAGCGCTCGATTGCGGACTTTACCGCGGCATCGACCTCCACCTGGTCGAGCAGGTTCGCCGGCGCCAGCAGCCGGCGCGCATTTGCACTCCCGTATGCTTTGGTCAGGTCCTCAAGTCGGCGACCGATGAGCACCAGATTCGTACCGCGCTCGAAAAAAGCGTCGGCCACGGCCCGGCCGAGATTGCCGGCCGCACCGGTGACGAGAACCGTCTGATTGGCGAAAGTCATGTCATAGTTCGCATCGCTTGATGTCGTGCTTTTCTGCCGGCCGCTTCGCAGCTGCTATGCGCGCAGGGTTATCTCTCCGCCGATCGCTTTCCAGGCGGAATGTCCTCCTGCCATGTATCGCGCGTCAAATCCTGATTTGCGCAGCGCTGCCGCGATTCCACATCCCACGTGGAAACCCTAGAGACCGCGAACCGGCGCAGGTCGTAATCGAGGACCTTCGCGAGCACGTCGTAGGAGATCCGGTCGTGATCTACCAAGGCGTTGCGGTCGATGCCCTGGAGTTGCTTCGCAAGGTCGGCAACGAACGCGCTGCGGCGAGCGATGGCCGCTTCGGAGAAATCGGTCAGGCGATCGTCGTAGCGCTGGTCTCCAACCGCCGTAGCGTAACCAGGGAGCTCGCGGAGTTGCCATTCCGAGTACGCGTCGAAGAGCGTGTGCGCCTTCTCGGACGCCGGTTGCGCACCGGCGGTGGCCCACGCGAAGAGCCACAGCGTCGCTGCGAATAGTAGTATCGGGGTGCGGATATTCCGCATCTTGGCCTAAGAGGCGCGCCGTTTTCGGGGCATCTGCTTGGACGGCGCGTCAGGCACCCCTGTCCACGGCCCGAGAGCTGCCAGAGCTTCCGGTTCGCTGATGGCCTTGGCTTCCTTTCTCGCTTCAGCCGGAACCCACTTTGAAAATGGAACGAGCCGAGTCACGTGCCGTCCGGAAGGCAGGTGCTCCTCTCGAAGCTGTGCGATCCGATCAGGCCGGAATCGTCCGGCGATCCGGACCAACGCTGGCCAGAGGCGACGATGAACCAAAGTAACCTTTCCGTCGACAAGACGACAGACGAGAATTTCCTTTGAATGAGTCACCGCTTGAAGGATTGCGAAGATCTGATGACTCTTCGGATGGGCCCACCAACTCCCTTTGATGGGCCCGCCGGCGATCACTTCCGTCAGGCGAGGAACGGCACCCTTGCCCGATACGAGGACCACTCCATGCTCTCGGACAAACGCCATTGCCTGCTCGGCGGTCATGTGCTCGTATCCGGCGCGGAACGAGATCGGCCAAGCGACCGCTCCGACCGAAGCATCATCCTGCTTTCCGATCATCGGTTGAACAGACGCGCGAAGGCCGCTGCCAGCGCAGAGCGCCTTTTAGGCAGCAACTCCGGCTTGACATCGACGTAGCGGCGATGAACGTAACACCAGCCCCAGGTCTCGCCACGTTCGTAGGATGCAATCAGCGGGTGACCGGTCGCGTTGAAATGCTGCAGAGCGTGCGCGTGTTCCGAATCCTCGCAGCACCCGACGTGGCCGCAGGAGAGACAGACGCGAAGCTCGTTCCACTGCGCCCCAAGCGCGCGGCATTCCTCACAGCCGTTCGCCGCAGGCGTTACTTGCTGAATCTCACGTACATGTTCGCAAGGGTCGGGCATTGGCTACGCATTTCTTCAGTACACTACCCTTACATTCTCCGGCGCCAACCATTCGCGTAGCTGTGCCAGCAGCGGCTCGTCAAGTTTCACCCGCCACGCTTCGGGCAGCTCGATCTCGCCGCCGGCCGCGCGGTTCTGGTAGTCGATGATGATCGGGCACTGGCCGCTCCTGTACGGCTCGAGGAGCGCGAGCAGGCGCTCGGCCGAACCGGTGCCGTTGCAGACGAGCTTTAGTCCGCGCGCGAACTTGCGCCGCGCCGCGGGGAGATCGTAGAGCGCGTCGGCGATGATGCGCAGGCCCTGCATCTGGCCCTCTTCGTTCATGCGCTGCTGGACCCGGACTTCGGCGACGAGCAGCACGTCCTCGCGCAGCAGATGGCGGTGCGCGTCGAAGGTCTCGTTGTAGATGACGATCTCGGCGGGATCCTTGCCGTCGTCGAGGGTTATAAACGCCATCTTGCCGCGGCGCGAGGTCTGCGCGCGAAAGCTGGTGACGACACCGGCGATGCGCACCGACACAGTCGTCGGCTTGATCGCGCCGAGCGGAACATGGACGAGCGACGAAAGCTCCGCCGCGTACTCGCGGTACGGATGTCCGGAGAGATAGAAGCCCAGGCTCGCTTTCTCGTGGGTCAGGCGTTCGTTGTCGCTCCACTCGCGCGTCTCGATCAGCTTCGGCTTGGCGGCAGCATGCTCATCGCCGTGCTCGCCGAAGAGCGAAACCTGCGATGCCGCGCGCTCGGCCCTCTCGGCCTGATCGAGCGCAACACCGACGGAGGCGAGCAGGCTCGCGCGCCGCTTGTCGATTGCGTCGAACGCGCCGGCACGGATCAGCGCTTCGATCGCGCGCCGGTTCACGGTGCGCTTGTCGACGCGGCGGCAGAAATCGAAAAGGTCGGCGAATGCGCCGCCGCTTTCGCGTGTCGCAACGATCGCCTCGATCGCTGATCTACCGGTCCCCTTGATGCCGCCCAGGCCGTAACGGATCTGCTTGTCGTCAACCGGCTCGAAGCGGTAGTTGGATGCGTTGATGTCGGGCGGCAGGACAGAGAGCCCGCAGGCCTTCGCCTCGTCGTGGAAATGGCGAACCTTGTCGGTGTCGTCCATGACGAGCGACAGGTTGGCAGCGATGAACGCCGCCGGATGGTGCGCCTTGAAGTACGCCGTCTGGTAGGCGATCAGCGCGTACGCCGCCGCGTGCGATTTGTTGAAGCCGTAGCCGGCAAACTTCTCCATCAGGTCGAAGAGCTGCGTCGCGCGCGCTTTCGATAAGCCGTTTTTCTCCGCCCCGTCGATGAACACGAAGCGATGCTTGGCCATCTCCTCGGGGAGCTTCTTGCCCATTGCGCGCCGCAGGAGGTCGGCGGCGCCGAGCGTGTAGCCGCCGATCACCTGCGCGATCTGCATCACCTGTTCCTGATACACCATCACGCCATAGGTGGGCGCGAGGATCGGCTCGAGCCGCTGATCGTAGAAGTCGACGCGCTCCGCGCCGGTCTTGCGCCGGATGTAGTCGGGAATCAGCTCCATCGGCCCGGGACGGAACAGCGCGACCAGCGCGACGACGTCGTCGAAGTGCTTCGCCGGCGCCTGCAGCAGGAGCTCGCGCATGCCGCGCGATTCGAATTGGAACACGCCGACCGTATTGCCGCTCTTGAAGATGTCGTAGGCGTCCTTGTCGTCCAGGGGAATATTCTCGACCGTTATCGTCGAGGCCGGATCGAGCCTGTGGACGTAGCGTACGGTCCAGTCGAGAATCGTCAAGGTGGTCAAGCCCAGAAAGTCGAACTTGACCAGCCCCACGTGCTCGACGTCGTCCTTGTCGAACTGCGATACCGGCGCGTCGGTGCCGGCCTGCGTGTAGAGCGGACAGAAGTCGGTGAGCTTGCCCGGCGCGATCAGCACGCCGCCCGCGTGCATGCCGACGTTGCGCGGCAGGCCCTCGAGCTGCTCGGCAAGCGCCAGGAGCTCGCGCACTTCCTCCTCGGACGCCTCACGCTCGGAGAGCTGTGGCTCGACTTCGCGCGCGTAGACCACGTTGGAGCTGCGTTCACTCGGGCCGGGCGAGCGGCGCTTGAGCGTGACCATCCGCCCGGGCTGGAACGGGATCAGCTTGGCGATGCTGTCGCAGAAGCTGTACGGCAGATCGAGCACGCGGCCGACGTCGCGCACCACCGCTCGCGCCTGCAGCGTGCCGAAGGTCGCGATCTGCGATACCGATTCGGCGCCGTACTTCTGCTTTACGTATTCGATGACCTTGTCGCGGCCGTCTTGGCAGAAGTCGATGTCGAAGTCGGGCATCGACACCCGCTCGGGATTGAGGAAGCGCTCGAACAGCAGCGCGTAGCGCAACGGATCGAGATCGGTGATGCCGAGCGCGTAGGCCACGAGCGAGCCCGCGCCCGAGCCGCGGCCGGGGCCGACGGGCACGCCGTTGCGCTTGGCCCAGTTGATGAAATCGGCGACGATGAGGAAGTAGCCGGCGTAGCCCATCTGGATGATCGTCTTTGCCTCGAACTCGAGGCGCGCAACGTATTCGGGGCGCTTCGCGTCGCGCTCGGCCAAGTCGGGGTAGATGAACGCGAGGCGCTTTTCCAGCCCCGCGACCGCTTCATTCCTCAGGTGCTCCTCGATCGTGGCGCCAGCAGGAACCGGAAAGGCAGGCAGATAGTTCTTGCCGAGCGGGATCATCAGATTGCAACGTTGCGCGATGGCGACGGAATTAGCCAATGCTCCGGGCAGGTCGGCAAAGCGCTTCGCCATCTCTTCCTGCGTCGTGAAGTACTGCTCGGGGGTGAAGCGCTTCGGCCGGTGCGGATCGGCGAGCGTATAGCCCTCGGCGATGCACACTCGCGCCTCGTGTGCGCGAAACTCGTCGCGGCTGAGAAACTGCACCGGGTGTGTCGCGACGACGGGAAGCTTGAGCTCGGCGGCGATGGCCACGGTCGCTGCGATCAGCGCATCGTCGTCTGCATGGCCCGCGCGCTGCACCTCGAGATAGTAGCGGTCGGGGAAGAGCTTCGCCCAGGCTGCGGCAGCCCTGGCCGCACCGGCGTGATTGCCCTGCGTGAGACAGTCGCCGACATCGCCGTCGCGGAAGCCCGAAAGCGCGATCAGGCCCGTCGTGCCCTCGCCGAACCACTCGCGCTTGAGCTCCGCGCGGCCGCGATGCTGGTTGGCTCGATACGCGCGCGTCAGCCAATCGGCGAGCTTGAGATAGCCCTCGCGCGACTGACACAGCAGCAGTAGGCGATGCGGCGCGTCGCGCTCGGACTCGTGCGTGATCCAGACGTCGCAGCCGACGATCGGCTTGACTCCGGCCTTGCGCGCCGCGGTGTAGAACTTGACCAGGCCGAAAACGTTGGACAGGTCGGTGAGCGCAACGGCGGGCATCTTGTCGGCGACCGCGGCCGCGACCGCGTCGTCGATGCGCACCATGCCGTCAACGATGGAGTATTCGCTGTGCAGGCGCAGATGCACGAAGCCCGCCAGCGATTCGGAAGCCGATCGCTTGGGTATGCCTGGCAAGGGGAAAAGCGCCGACGCTGTCGCACCCGACGGCTCTACCGCAACGGCGGAACCGGGGCGGGAGTCGAGCGCGCTCATGGGGTACAATTTTACTCGTTTTGCAACCCGGGTCTTTCTGCCGATCGGCCCGAACATGTAGCCCGGGCTGAGCGCTTTAGCGCGATGCCCGGGTGGCTTGTCACCGTGGAGCTTCTCCCCGGGATTCGCCTTCGGCTCATCCTGAGGCCACTTCGATTTCGATGAATCTCGCACGTTGGCTGCTCATGTCGTTGATAACGCTCGCCTGCGGCTGCGCGACCGTCGGGCCCGGCGGCCTTGGGCCGACGCCCTACGGCACGCCTACGCCGTCGCAACCGCAGGGCAATCCGCAACCGCCGTCGAACGTCAATCTGCAAGGATTCCCGCTGGAATACCGCCAAGGCTATGCGGACGGCTGCGCAAGCATATCCGGCTCCGAGCGCAAGGACGCGACGCGCTTCAGGAACGACGGGCAATATCGCACCGGCTGGGAGGACGGCAACGCGATGTGCCGCAAGCGGTGAGGGGTTGGTAGGTGCGAATTTATTCGCACGCGGCGTCGCATGTCACGCTGCGGCCGAATGAATTCGGCCCTACGAAAGCGATTGCGCGGCGAAGCCCGAAAAATGAAACCCTCCCAGTCGCTCACTCTCCCCATCCGCGGGCTGGACTACCACGTCCGGACTTGGGGCGAGGAAAACGCGCCGAAGCTCTTCATGATGCACGGCTGGATGGATGTCGGTGCGTCGTTCCAGTTTCTCGTCGACGCGCTGCATCGGGACTGGCAGGTGATCGCTCCCGACTGGCGCGGCTTCGGGCTCTCCGAGTGGTCCGCGGACGGCTACTGGTTCGCCGATTACATTGCCGACCTCGATGCTCTGATCGATCATTTCACGCCGGGCGAACCGGTGCGGCTGGTCGGCCACAGCCTGGGCGGCAACGTCGTGATGCTCTACGCGGGCATCCGGCCGCAACGCGTCGCGCGCGTCGTGTCGCTCGAGGGCTTCGGCATTCCCGCAGAATCAGCCGACGTCGCGCCCGAGAAATTCGCCAAGTGGCTCGACGCGCTCAAGGAGCCGCCGCGCTTTCGCCCCTATCCCAATCTAGCCGCGGTCGCCGACCAGCTGCAGAAGAACAACCCGCGGCTCGCGCGCGACAAGGCCGAATTCCTCGCCGCGCATTGGGCGAAGGCGCAGCCCGACGGGAGCGCGCGCCTCAATTCGGACCCGCGGCACAAGCTGCCGTTCCCGACCGTCTACCGGATGGAAGAAGTGCTGGCGATCTGGAAGCGGATCACCGCGCCCGTGCTGTGGGTTGCAGCGACGGAATCGTTCATTCCAAAATGGCTGGGCGCCCACCCTGAGGGCGAGGCCGCGACCGACAGCCTTGCGAGCATCCGCGCGCGGCTGGTGCAGGTACCACACGGCGAGCTCGCTACGATCGATGAAGCGGGGCACATGCTCCACCTCGACCGGCCGGATGCGGTTGCAGCGGCGATCGAGCCTTTTCTCGCCGCGTGACGCATCACCTGTTCGGCATCGCTTCGAAGCGCGCCGCGTACGGCGCACTGATCATTCTTACGCTCATCTGGGGCATGAACTGGATGGCGATGAAGTTCGGATTGCAGTACGCGCATCCGGTCATCTATAACATCGAGCGCACATTCGTCGCCATCGCGCTGGTGTTCGCGGTGTTGTTCTGGGAGCGCAGGCCGCTCAAGCCCGAATCGTGGACAGCGGTCATCTTAACCGGCTTCTTTCAGACGACGATCAACTTCGGCGCGACGACGATGGCGCTCGCCGGCGGCGGCGCGGGCCGCACCGCGGTGCTGGTGTTCACCATGCCGTTCTGGACCATGCTCATCGCCTGGCCGGTGCTGCACGAACGCGTGCGCGGCAGCCAGTGGCTCGCCGTCGGCTTCGCGCTCGCCGGCCTGCTGCTCGTGATCGAGCCGTGGAGCTGGCACGGCGAGCTCGCCCCCAAGCTCTGGGCGACGCTGTCGGGATTCGGCTGGGCTGCCGGCACGATCGCGACCAAATATTTTCAGCGTCACCAGCGTCTCGACATGCTCAACCTGATCGCGTGGCAGATGGTCACCGGCATCATTCCAATCTGCCTGATCCCTCTCGTGTGGCCGCTGCCGCCAGCGCAGTGGAACGGCATTTACGTATCTGCCCTGCTGTATGCGGGCGTGATCGCCACCGGCATCGGCTTCATCCTATGGACCGCGATCCTCGCGTGGCTTCCCGCAGGCACGGCGTCGCTCAACATGTTCGCGATTCCCGTCATCGCGCTCGTTTCGTCGATGCTCGTCTTCGGCGAGCGCCTGACTGCAGCCGAATGGCTAGGGATCGCTTCGATCGGCGCCGGTCTCGCGATCGTTTCGGTGCGCGCGTGGCTCGCCGGCCGGCGCGGCGAGCGCGAGGTCGTCGAAGCGCCGGCGATCGAGGGCGGTTGACGGCGCGGCCGAATGAATTCGGCCCTACGAAATCCCCCGCAGCGCTGAATTTTGTAGGTGCGAATTCATTCGCACTCGGCGTTGCATTTCGCGGCGCGGCCGAATGAATTTCGACCCTACAAGATATAATCGGTAGCTCCGTAATCGCAATGCTCCCCAGTGTCCGCTGACGACCTATCAAAGCTCAAGATCGACCGCTCGCTCGCGCCGGTGCAGATGCGCCACCGTCGCAAATGGATCTGGTTGGGCGCGATCGCGATCGTTCTGGTCGCCGGAGGGGTATGGTTTGCATTGCAGCCGCGCGCGGTCGCCGTCCAGACGACGCCCATCGTCACCACGTATCCGTCGCAGCAGTTCGTCGTGCTCAACTCGACCGGGTATGTTGTCGCGCAGCGCAAAGCGGCGATCTCATCCAAGGCGTCCGGGCGCCTGGAATGGCTCGGCGTCGCCGAGGGCACGCGGGTGAAGGCAGGCGAGGTCATCGCGCGGCTCGACTCGCGCGACGTTTCGGCGCAGCTCGACGCCGCGCTCGCCAACGTCGGGGTCGCACGCGCGACACTGGAGCAGGCGCTCGCCGAAGACCGCGACGCAGCCGCATCGCTCAAGCGCACGCGGGAGCTGATCGCGCAGAAGTTCGTATCGCAGTCTGCGCTCGACCAGGCCAGGGCGCGTGCCGATCGCGCGGTCGCCGGCGTGGCGAGCGCGAAGGCGGGCGTGGCCGCTGCGGTAGCGAACGCCAGGAACGCACGGGTTGCGGTCGACTATACGCAGATCCGCGCGCCGTTCGACGGCATCATCCTGTCCAAGAGCGCGAACGTCGGAGACATGGTCACGCCGTTCTCGTCGGCGGCGGATTCCAAGGGCGCGGTCGTCAGCATGGCCGACATGGGTACGCTCGAGGTTGAGGCCGACGTATCCGAATCGAGCCTGTCCAAGATCAGCGTCGGACAGCCCACCGAAATCACGCTAGACGCGCTTCCGGATGTGCGCTTCCGCGGCACGGTGTCGCGCATCGTGCCGACGGTCGATCGCGCCAAGGCGACGGTGATGACGAAGGTACGTTTCGAAGCCATTGACCCGCACGTGCTGCCCGAGATGAGCGCCAAGGTGTCGTTCCTGTCGCAGCCGGTGACGCCGGAGCAGCAGAAGCCGCTCGTCGCAGTGAATCCCGACGCGCTCGCGCAGCGCAACGGAAAGACCGTCGTGCTCGTCGTGCGCGACAACAGGGCCGTCGAAGTACCCGTGACGCCGGGCAAGAAGATCGCCGACCTGACCGCGATCGCAGGCGACGTGAAGGCTAGCGAAAAGGCCGTGCTCAAGCCCCCGCCCGAGCTCAGAGACGGCGCGCTGGTGAAGCCCGCAAAGTAGGGTCAGAGACGACTTTCTGCGCGGCGACGGAATGGCTAGTTCTGGCGACATGAAAGTCGTCTCTGACCCTACTTTGGTCGCTTTGGTCGAGATCCGCAACCTGACCAAGTACTACCAGCGCGGCGGGCAGATCATCCCGGTGCTGGTCGACATCGACCTCGACGTGCGCCTGGGCGATTACCTCGCACTGATGGGTCCCTCGGGCTCGGGCAAGAGCACGCTGTTGAACCTCATTGCCGGCATCGATAAGCCCAGCGGCGGGACGATCAAGGTCGGCGGCGTCGATATCGCGCGTCTTTCCGATGCCGATCTTGCCGCGTGGCGCGCCGCGCACGTCGGATTCGTCTTCCAGTTCTATAACTTGATGCCCGTGCTGAACGCGTTCGAGAACATCGAGCTGCCGCTGCTGCTCGCCCCGCTGTCGAGACGTGAGCGGCGCGAGCGCGTCAACGTGGCGCTGGCGTTGGTCGGCCTGACCGACCGCGCCGACCATCGCCCTGGCGAGCTGTCTGGCGGTCAGCAGCAGCGGGTTGCAATCGCCCGCGCGCTCATCACCGATCCGACGCTTATCGTCGCCGACGAGCCGACCGGCGACCTGGATCGCACGACCGGAGAGGAAATCCTGGGTTTGCTCGAGCGGCTCAACCGCGAGCTGGGCAAGACGATTCTGCTCGTGACGCACGATCCCAAGGCCGCGGAGAAAGCGCACCGGATCGTGCATCTCGAGAAGGGTGTTCTGGTGGATTGAGTGGTTTCGTAGGGCGGAATTTCATTCCGCCGCGGCGCTGGATGGGTTGCCTCGTGCGAATGAATTCGCACCTACAGATTCGCGGCCGTTGCGATGGGATTAAGCCGCGGCCTTGCCGGGGCGCTGCTGTGGATGCAGGAGGTCGTCGTCGAGCGAGTTGTCTATCGCCGCTTGCGCCGGTGCCGGCGGCACGAGCAGCAGTTCGCGCTCGGCGGCCTCGATGGCCTGTAAGATCGCGTTGCCGTCCATTTCGTGCTCGACATTGCTGCGGGCTGCAGCCCACGCTTCCCGTACGGCGCGCTCTTCGATAACGTCAGGATCGAGCTCGTCGAGCAGCGTGTCGATCGTCGAAGCGTCGGCAGCGATAGAATTCGTGCGCGTGCGCGACGCCGTGCTTTCCCCCGTGGCGATCGGCGCCGATGCGACGGATCTTGGCTTCGACTCGGATGGTGCTCCGCGTATCGTCGTCGCTTCGGCGTAGGAAAGCGGTGAAAGCGTCGCGGGCGGCGCTGAGAGATTGGTGAACGAGCTCGGACCGGCGTAGGAGCCTCCGCGCGTCCACTGCGGAATTGGGGGCGGGGCGCGGCGACGACGCATGACCACGACGAACGCGATCGTGCACACGGCGACGAGGCTCGCGGCAAGGTACCCAAACGCATTGCTCCAGCGGCTGAAAACTGCAAATGACGCGACTGGCTGTGCGACCGGCGCTTCAGGCAGCGCCGTTCGAGTTCCGATCGGCCGGAATGCCGTGGACGCGGCCGCGCCCATTGCGGCAAGCTGCTGCCGCTCCAAACCAGCGGCCGGCGGCAGCACGGGCCGTTCCTGTCCGGGCTCACGCGCCGTCGGTTGCACTGCCGCCGCCGCTGGGGCTCCCGCGACTTGCGGGTTCAGCAGCAACACATAATCGCGCCGGCTCATCGTTTCGCATCCGGCCTGGATACCGAAGCGGACTGCCGGTTCGATGACGGGGTTTTCTGTCGTCACGACCAGCCGGAAAGCAGACGCTGTGCGTTCAAGACTGACCCGCGCCGTCACTGTTTGCGCAGACTCGTCGCCTGCCGGCACGACCCGGAAGCAGCCGGCCTGCAGCACTTCGCCTGGCGCGGTCGAGATCGGAATCACCGCGCGTAGCGGCGATCCGAGCGTCGATTGCGCCAAGGCGTTGCCGAGTGCCATGCCGTGCGCGGTCGATGAGGCGATCACCGCGGCGATCAACAGCGCCATGGCGACCGCGACGAGGAAGCGAAACGGTGCGTAAATTGACACGGCGGATCTTGGTCCGTAATTGCGGTTTGTAGAATGCATCTTCGCTAAAATCGGTTCCAAGCCGGCCAACCGCCGGCGTTTCGGCATTAAAAAGCAACTTCCATGCCGTCGTTCATGTGGTCCGTGACGCACGCGCTACATAAGGTAAGCTCGCCGTTTTTGTATCTGCCATGTATTTCCTTCGTCTCGTCGTCAAGAACGCGCTGCGACACAAGCTGCGCACGACGCTCACGATCGTCGGGATCGTGGTCGCGATCAGCGCGTTCGGACTGTTGCGTACGGTCATCGACGCCTGGTACGCCGGCGCCAACGCGAGCTCCAGCGCTCGGCTGGTCACGCGCAACGCGGTGTCGCTCGTCTTCTCGTTGCCGCTCACTTACGCGCAGCGGATCCGTCAGATGTCCGGCGTGACCGCGGTCTCGTGGGCGAATTGGTTCGGCGGCGTTTACATCAGCGAGCGCAATTTCTTCCCGCAATTCGCGATCGACGCACCCACTTATCTCGACATCTACCCGGAGTTCGTGCTCTCCGCCGAGGAAAGGAAGGCTTTCCTCACCGATCGCCAGGGCGCCATCGTCGGCCGCAAGCTCGCCGAGCAGTATGGCTGGAAGATAGGCGATCAGATCCCGCTGCGCGGCACTATTTTCCCGGGTACCTGGACCTTCAACCTGCGCGGCATCTACGATGGCGCGACGAAGACCACTGCCCAATCGCAGATGTTCTTTCACTGGGCGTACTTGAACGAGTCGGTCAAGAAGCGCTTTCCCCGCCGCGGCGACCAAATCGGCGTGTTGATCGAGGAGCTGAAGGACCCGGATCAGGCTGCCGCGGTGTCGCAAGCCATCGATTCGACCTTCAGGAATTCGCTGGCCGAAACGCTGACCGAGACCGAGAATGCTTTCCAGCTCGGCTTCGTGTCGATGTCGGAGGCGATCCTGCTCGCGATCCAGGCAGTGTCGTTCGTCGTGATCGTCATCATCATGGCGGTGATGGCCAATACGATGGCTATGACCGCGCGCGAGCGCGGAACCGAGTATGCGACGCTCAAGGCGCTGGGCTTCGGCGGAGGTTTCGTCGCTTTGCTGATCTTCGGCGAGTCGCTGCTGATCGCGGCGATCGGTGGCGTCGCGGGCATCGCGCTCACTTTCCCGCTGGCCAATGCGTTCCGCGAAGCGCTGGGGACATTCTTTCCGATCTTCTACGTCAGCGACGAGACGGTCGCGCTGCAGCTCGGTGCGGCGCTTATCGTCGGCGTCGTGGCCGCCGTATTCCCGGCTTGGCGCGCGTCGCGGCTGCCGGTGGTCGAAGGCTTGCGCGCGATCGCCTGAACGCAATGCGCGTACCTTTTATCTACGTCGTCCGCAATCTCTTCGCGCGCCGGCTCACCACGGCGTTGACGGCGGGCGGGATGGCGCTCGTGGTCTACGTCTTCGCGACGGTGCTCATGCTCTCCGCCGGGCTCAAAGCGACGCTGGTCGCCACCGGGCAGGACGACAACGTGCTCGTCATTCGCCGCGGTTCGCAGACCGAGGTACAGAGCGGCATCGACCGCACGCAAGCCGCGGTCGTCGAGAGCCTGCCGGATGTCCTGCAAGGCCAGGACGGGCTGCCAGTCGTGTCGAAGGAACCAGTGGTGCTGATCAACCTCCCAAAACGCGCGTCGGGAAAACCTTCGAATGTGGTGATCCGCGGCGTGACGCCGCGTGGGCTCACGCTGCGCCCGCAGGTGCATATCATCGAGGGTCGCATGTTCCGGCCGGGCACCGCCGAGGTCGTCGCCGGCGCCTCGATCGCGACGGGATTTCGAGGCGCCGCGCTGGGCGAGACGCTGCGCTTCGCGTCGCGCGATTGGACGGTGGTCGGAGTGTTCGATGCGGATCACACCGGCTTCGCCTCGGAAATCTGGGGCGACGCCGAACAGATGATGCAGGCGTTCCGGCGCACGGGCTTTTCGGCGCTGATTTTCAAGCTCACCGACAGCGACCGTTTCGACGCGGTCAAGCAGACCATCGAGTCCGATCCGCGGCTGACGCTCGAAGCCAAACGCGAGGCGCGCTTTTACGCCGATCAGTCGGAGGCGCTCGCGACGTTCATCAACTACCTTGGCACGACGATCTCGGTCATCTTCTCGATCGGTGCGATCATCGGGGCGATGATCACCATGTACGCGAGCGTGGCGAACCGCACGTCGGAGATCGGCACGCTGCGCGCGCTGGGCTTCTCGCGCGGATCGATCCTCACCGCTTTTCTCGGCGAATCGCTGCTGCTGGGACTCCTCGGTGGCGTGATCGGCGTGACCGGCGCCGCGTTCATGCAAGCGCTGTCGATTTCAACGACCAATTTCCAGACCTTTGCCGAGATCGCTTTCCGGTTCGTGTTGACGCCGGCAATCGTCGCTGCGGCGCTGCT
>DASXQW010000175.1:0-1630 GCA_036506975.1 Casimicrobiaceae bacterium
GAGAAGGCGGAGAGATAGGCGATGCGGGACACGTGCTGCGCCGTTTGCGCCAGCGCGCTCAGAGGTGCGCCGAGTAGGGCGGCGGTCAAGATTGCGAGGAACCGGCGTCGGGCTATCATCGAATCACCTCATCCGCGCGCACTAGCAGCGATTGCGGGATCGTCGCGTAGCGCTCTGCCGTTTGCATCAAGCGACCCCTTGCGCAACGGCGGCAAACAATGGCCACTCGCCCGGGACTCCTTTGAGCGTGTGCGTGCCGCGACCCTCGAACCGAATCCCGGAACCGGCGACCAGGTCCTTGACCGTATGCGAGACCAGGACCTCGGCAGGTTGGGCCAACGCCGCCACCCGGGCTGCCGTATGCACTGCGATACCACCAACGTTGTCGCCAATAAGCTCGCATTCGCCGGTGTGAAGCCCGGTCCGTACCTCGATTCCGAGCGCGTGAACGGCGTTGGCGACGCTTTGCGCACAGCGTATCGCGCGCGCGGGTCCGTCGAACCTGGCCAGAACGCCATCGCCGGCCGTACCGACCTCGATACCGCGATATTGCCGAAACTCCCCCCGCACCCGACCGTAGAAGCCTTGCAGGAGATCGCGCCAGCGCTGGTCTCCCATGGCCGCGGCCCGGTCAGTCGAGCCGACGATATCGGTGAAGAGAATCGTCGCCAGGATGCGATCCGGCTCACGCGCATGGCGCTCCCCGGTGACAAATTCCTCGATCTCGTCGACGATCGCGTCGGCATCGGCCGCCCAGGGCAAATGATCCGTACTGGGGAGTTCGACCAACTTCGCCTCTGGAATCCGCTCGGCCATATAACGGCTCGCGCCCACGTTGGTAGTCAGGTCGCCGGTCGCGTGCAGGATCAGCGTCGGCACCCGAATCGCGGGCAGGATGTGCCGAATGTCGATCTCATAATTCATGCGTGTCAGGGCCGCGGCGGCGCCGGGGCTCGCACTCATGCGTAGGAATCGCGCCCACCACTGGCGGGCACGCTCGTCGTGCGCCAGACTCGGCGCCCTGATGTCGAGGCCGACAGGACCGCCCCAGCCGCGCTGGATCGACTCGAGAAAGCTATCGTGGACGTCCGGCGGGCGTCCCCACGGGTAGTCCGGGGCCGGCTTCAGCCGCGCATAGCTGCCGACCATGATCAGGCCCGACGTTCGGGCCGGATAAGTCGCGGCAAAGAGCGCGCACATCACACCACCCTCGGAATACCCGCAGAGCGCGGCACGCTCCGAGCCGACGGCGTCCATCACCGCCCGCACGTCGTCCATTCGCGTTTCGAGGGTGGGCAGTTCGCCCAATCGATCCGAGAGTCCGGTGCCGCGCTTATCGAACAGGATCAGCCGGGAGAAAGACGCAAGGCGTCCGAGAAACCGCGCGACCGCAGGTTCCTCCCAGAGCACTTCGATGTTGGAGACCCAGCCTGGAACGAGTATCAGATCGCGCGGCCCACTGCCAACGACTTGGTAGGCGATATTGATATCGCCGCTCTTGGTGTATCGCGTTTCAGGGATCATGGTCGGCGTGAAGCGTTGTGACAGAACTTACACTGGCGCATTACTGCAGAGGGACTCTAGGGGTTTGCGCTGGGAGGGTCAAGGCGCGAGTTGAGCTCGACGCGGC
>DASXQW010000176.1:0-1734 GCA_036506975.1 Casimicrobiaceae bacterium
CCGGCGAGACCCGGCAGCTCGGTTGACATGTCGGTCGCGCGCAGTTCCTTGAGCAGCGTCTGCAGCGACTGCACCGGCTTCGCGCGGGTGTCGAAATACTTCTTCAGCCACACATCCGCGGCGGCGAGGTCGGCGCGAAAATTGGCTTGATCGCGGAACAAAAGATCGAAGCGCGCGGAGAGCAGGCGAAGCTTCAGGTTCTCGCGCAGGAAGAACTGCTGCGGCGGTGTGAGCAGCGGCGCTTCGGGGCGGTCGAGATTCTCGATGCGTACGAGTTGCCGCAGATCCTGCCAGGCATCGCGCAGGAAGCGCCGCCATCCCGGCTCGTCCTTCGCCGGCGTTTCCTGCGACGGCGGCGGCAGGCGTTCTTCCAGCGCGAGCGGCAGTGCATCGACCCCGGCGATCGCCTGATCGAGCCGCAGCGAAATTCCCGGTACGTCGACATAGGGCACGGCTTTCAACCGGTCCATATCGCGTGCGAGCGCGCGCCGCAGCGGGACGAACTGCGGCCGGTTCAGGCGCTGCAGTTTCGCGTCCGCCAGCTGCAACGCAGCGAGCGCCGCCGAGACATTGCCCGCGAGCTGCAGTTGCTGGCTGGCAAGCAAAAGTACCTGCTCGACCTCGGTCAGCGCCCACTCGTCGCGCGACGGCGCGAGCTCGCGATAGAGTGCGTCCAGCGCGGCCTGCTGCGTCTGCGATTCGGCGAGCCGATTTTCGAGCAAGGCGATCTTCGCCTGCGCGTCGCGCAAGCTATCCTGCGCCGCCAGCACGGTGGCGCGTAATAGCTTGTCGCCCGCGTCCAGCTCCGCGAGACGCTGCGCGATTTCCGTGCGCAGCTGCCGGTCGCGGTTGCGCGCGTCGATCCAGACTGCACCGATCGCTGCCGCCAGCCCAACCACGAGCGCAATCGTCAACCAACGGCGCCGGCGCGCCGGCTCGCGCGATGTCCCCGGCGCGGTCGGCGGCAGAGTGGCCGCTGGCGCCGGCGAGGACGCGGAAGCTTCGCCCTGGGGAGCGGACATGGTGGCCAATGCAAACGGGAGACGCGGACGCCGTCGTCGATTGTAGCAGGGTTGCATGTGCGCTCACGCCATGCATCTGGCCGCGCGGCCGCGCGTCGACTAGAATGGTTAGTCTCATCGGTCGCGCGAGCCTGCCGCGACAAGAAGTCTGCCGCATCGTGATCATTTTCTCGCTCATCGTCATTGCTGTTATCGCGGCGCTCGCCGGTTACTTTGTCGGCGTGCGGCAACGCTCATCGACTGCTGAAATTCCGGCGACGGCTGCGCCGGCCGCGACCCCCGCCGCTCCCGCTGCGGCTCCCGCCACCCCCGCGACGCCGCCGGCCGTGGAAGCGCGTGTCGGCACCGACGCCTTCGGCGACGAGAAGGCGCGCCTCATCCGCAGCCGCGACAGCGAGGCCGCTGCGCTTCGACGCGAGCTGGCCGATCGCGAGCCGGCGATTGACCGGCTCGCGACATTCACGCGTGAGCGTGCGGAGCTCTTCCGCACGCTCGCCGACACTCGCGCCGAAACCGCGCGTTATCGGCAACTCGTGATCGACATCGAGACCAACGCTCCGCCGCCGATCCTGGCCGGTCTGGGTGAACCCGACGACCTGAAGCTCATCGTCGGCATCGGCCCTGTGCTGGAGCGGATGTTGCACGGCTTCGGCGTCATGACGTTCCGCCAGATCGCGCGCTGGACCGATCGCGAAGTCGCCGAATTCGATGC
>DASXQW010000177.1:0-12813 GCA_036506975.1 Casimicrobiaceae bacterium
ACGCCGATGCCTATCGTAATGACCTGCCCATCGACATTCACATTGGCCACCACCGGCGACGGGGGCAGGCCGCCACCGGCAAATATTCCCGACCGATCGCCGCCGCAAGTATTCGGCTGCGCGCCAATGACGCCGGACGCGTTCAAGAGGTTCACCGCATAGCCTCGTGCCTCGCCCAGTGGCGCACACACGTTGGCGCTGCGCGGGATGGCGCGATTGGTGCTGAACGCGACGAATCCGCCGACGATCACTGCCGATGTCACGGTCTGCTCGCCGCGTCCGTACGCGTTGAGGTCCATGAACCAGCCCGACTTGCCGGATCCGGGTATGACACGCGACGTGCCGCACGACGTCGTCGCCGTAAAATCGCTCATCGCAGTCGAGTCATCGAGGTCCGCCTTGGCCGTAGAGTTCAGGTCGTCGGCAAACACATAAAAGCGATTCAATACCGGATTGGCATACGGATATTGAGTCTCCAACGGCGCTTCCCGGTCACCGGTGCCAAGTGCGAGATAGACATAGAACTTGCCGGTGCTGCTGTCGTACGCCGGAGATACTGCGGGCGCGTAGAGGAATTTGCGCTTCGACCCCGTCGTCGCTGCAATGAGCGTCGACGTCCAGCTCGCCGCGGCGAGCGGCGCGGACTTGGAAAAACCGAAGCTGATCCGATAGATGTTGCCGCGCGTGTCGGCGGCATAGGCGAGATCGGGAATGCTGTCGCCGTCCATGTCGACGAACACCACGTCGGCAGCGACGCGGCCCGCGGTGGCGAAAGATGCGAGCTTCGAGCCGTCATCGGCGTTGAGGATATACACGATCGAGCCCTTGGCGCCGCTGCAGGCCGCATTGGGCGAACCGTCCTCGCAGCCGTCGTAGCCGCCGCCTACCGCGACGATCGTTGTGGGCGTCTCGCCTGCGGTTCCGCCAATCTTGAGATTCGCAACCGCGGGGGTCGACCACGTCTGCCCAATGGCGGTGAAGCCGCTGCTGCAGCCCGAGTCGCTGATCAGATCGGGGCAGCCGACCTTCCACTTGAGCGTGGGCGCGGACGGAGCGGTGACATCGAGCGCGTAGACCATGCGCCCGCCACGGCGCATGGTCGGGTAGACCCATACCTTCGAGCTATCCGTGTTCTGATAGACGCCGAGCGACCCGTCGAAGTAATAGTTCTTCGGCAATGGCGGCGGCGAGATGATGATCGGGTCGAGGAAACTATAGCTGATGAGCGGGCTATCTTGGCGCAAGCGCGGAAGCGTCGCGTAGAATTCCTGGGCGACGTACGCCCAAAGCTCCTTGCCGGTCGCGGAGTCGGCGGCGCGCAGCGTGCCATCGTTCGCGCCGTAATAGACCACCGTCTGGCCCGATCCGTAGTTTATCGGCGTGGGCCTTGAATGCACGACGTCACCGTGCACGGTGGGGCGAATGGTCGTGGTTTTCGTTGTGTCCGTCGGATCGTACTGATAGGTCAGAGACGTCCCCGCTGGGGCGATGTTGAGTCCGCGGACGAAATCGACGTCGGCGGCGGCCATCCCCGAATTTGCCGCGTTGAAGGTGAGGAATCCTTTGGTGTAGAGCGTCCGATTGAGCGCCCACGTCGGTGCCGAGGGAGAGTTATTCCCCCGACGGATGATTTCGGCGACCGAGCCCTTTTCCACCTTGGGGCCGTCCGGAGCATCCGAGTACGGGTCGAACGTATTCTTCGCCGACGCCGGGCATGCGCCGTTCGGCGGTGGATTGCTGGTCACGTCCCACCAGTACTTGTCCGAGTCCGCTGTCCACCAACTCGTCGCGCAATCGGCGAGGAAGCCGGTGAGCGGATTCACGGCCTGCGCGCCGGATTTGTCGGCCAGATTGAAGCTACCGCTGAAGTTGCCGATCTTGTAGCGCTTCATGTTGCCGTACCAGAGTGGCTTTGCATCCGCATCCGGCCGAAACATGCCGATGTAAACCTCGTTCGCGTTCACCGCGCGGTTGGTTGCACTCACCGGCAGGCTCGCCGAGGCGAAGGTGCTGTTCGTGGCCTGGATCTTGGTGAAGATATCGCCGAGATCGAACACGAGGTCATTCTTGTTCTTGGCCGCGTAGTATTGGCCGCCGCCGGAGCTCGCCATGCTGTACAACAGCGAGGTTTGATCGGCGCTCTGCTTGGCGTTGAAAGCATCGATGGTGAACGTGGTGACGTTCTGCTGACCCGCAGCCGCATTGACGTCGGTGAGATAGAGGAAGCGCGTCCACTCGTCGGCGTAAAGCGTCTTGTTAGCCGCCGGCAGGGCCGTCGTACCGGTCGGCGTGACCGAAGTCGTCGTCACGCTTCCGAGGACCGAATATTTGACCATGCTGCCGGTGCAACCGGTCGTGATCGTCGGCGCGGCGCAACTGCAGGTGTCGTAGTTCGCTCCGCAGGTGCCCGCGTTCGCGGCGCTGCAGTTGCTCAGTCCTGTGCCGTTGTTGCTGTAGCACGCGGCGGACGAGCCCAGGTTCGTGAAGGCAGTCGATGTCGTGCTCGTCAGTACCGGCATCCAGATCTGCGTCGAGTTCCCGCCGACCCCTTCCAAGAATGTCTTCATGTTCTCGCTCGGCGGAGTGTCGGTATTCGGAAAGCCATTGCCGATGAAAATGATGTAGTTCTTGCCCCCGCAGACGTTTGCCGCCGCGGCGGGCGGCGTGTACGCCGTGTAGGTTCCATTGGTGTAACCGAGCGGGTCCGGGCGGTTGAATGTGCTGGCCGGGGTGGCGAACACGGCCGGCCCGAAGTGGGTCGCATCCTTCGGTGTGCCGGCGACGTCGTCCGTGGCGTGTGCGGGGCTGGTATAGCCGCCGAAATACTTGAAGGCGTCGAACAGCGCCATGCTGTAGCTGGCGTTTGACGCGGCCTTGTTCAGCGGGCTGCTGAAGTTGGCGAGGATATTGTTGAGCTCCGCGAGCAGAGCCGCCCGGTTGGTCGCGTTCATGGGCAGCATCGCAGAACGAATGTAGCCGCCGCTGCAACAGGTTCCGCTGCCGTTCTGGTTGAACAGCATCAAGCCGACATTGACGCTGTCCCTGAGTGTGGGGACGACCGCGATAAGCGCCTCCAGCTCGGCCTGGCCTTGAACTTCGCCTCCGGGCCAGTGCTGGGCGCTGTCCGCCCAGTTGGAGGTGTTGTCGATAATGACGAGGACATTGGCGGCACTGCCCCCGCCCGCACCGCCGACGAAGATGTCGATATCCTCCGCCGCGGTCGACAGCGGAACGGCCAATGCGAAGGCGGCGGCCAACAGAAGAGGCCATTTTCGTGCGGGTTTTGTGGTCTTCACGATCGTCCCTTCGAACGAGCGAAGGTTATGGTTATGGGCATGAGGTAGCGATTTCGTTCGTCCCGACGCGCTTGGCGACGCCCTGGTTCACGACGGCGGTGGGGCCCTGGCTGGCGACGGAAGTGCCATTCGGGGCGAGATTCTGCGCGACGGCGCGGATGTCCCAGACGCTGTTGGCGCAGCTCGAGTCGTTGCACGCGCCCCCCTGCCCGAAGCACGACTGCGGCTGTTGTGTTCTGCAGGTCTGATCGTTGGCATCCGTCAGGCTGAGGCTTGTCAGCGGGATGACCTGGGCCTTGACACAGGTTGGCGTCGGGGTGATCTGCACTACGACGTCGTCGGTGCCGTCCGCATTGACGTCGTAGCACAAAGTGTTATCAGGCCATCCGGAGCACGGCGTTGGAAAGATCGACGCGGGCGAGCTCGTCAACAATGGCGAGTTGACCGCGGCTTCGATCGTTTGCTGAGCGGCGGTGAGGGCGTTGTTGCGTTGCTGCGCATTGCCGACGATCGCGAGGTTGTTGCGACCCAGATGGAAGCTCGCGAGCACTACCAGCGTGATCAGCACAAGCATGATCATTCCGACGACCAGCGTGACGCCGCACTGGGAATGGCGAGTAGTGAAGTTGTAACTGCGCTGCATCATGATTCTCTCCGCCCGGCAGGGTTGTTCATGCGTATCGTCTCGGTGTAGGCGTGCCGCTTGAAGCCATCGTTGAATGGCCCGACCGTGAGCTGCGTCCCGTCGGCCTGAAGGCCGAGGGGGTAAGTCTTCGCGTCCCTGTATCCCGGAGTGGCGTCGGTCGACCGCGAAAGGAGGTGGACCTTCGCCGTCACCGCGTTGAGCCAGTTGGTGACGTAGCAAGGATCTGCGGCGCAGCCACCGTACGTTCCGGGGTCGGCGCTAACGTCGTCCGGCATGCTGTCGCCGTTGGTGTCGAGCCCATATTCGAGCTGCAGGTTCTCGATACCCTCGACGAGCGCAACGACCGAGAACTCACCGTTCGCGCCAAGTTCCGCGCGCTTGAGCGTGGGGACACCGTCGCCCGGCGCATTGTTGTTGGCGATGAAATAGATGTGCATCACATAAACCCGCAAGCTCGCCAGTGTCGTGCAATCGTGTTTATGCAGTGGAAACGCCGACCCCGACGCCGGCTTCGCAGCGACAATGTAGTGCGCCGAGACCGCCGGATTCGCGAGCTCGTCGTTGCACAGCGTCGACTGAAGGTAGATCAGGCCGGTGGCAGCCGCGTCGCAGTTGGTATCGCCGGCGATGCAGGTGGCCGTCCGTCGCACCGCCACTACGGCGGTACCCGAACGCACATCGCTGATGCAGGAGGGCATGGCAGCGCCGGCCGCGTAGCCTTCGACGTGCATCATCACCATGCTCTTCATGTCGGCCACGCTGGTTGAGCAAGGGTCGGGTTTGGTCGCGGGTGGCCCGACGTCGCGCGGATCAAACTCACCGAAGTAGCCGGTGTTGACGATGTCATCCGCAAGCAACTGCATGGCGAAGCGGCCGTTCTCGATCTGCCGCCCGGTTCGCTCCATGTCGCGGCGATTGCTGCTGACGTTCACGAATGCCGTCGTCGCGATCGCGAGCACGATCAGCCCGAGCGTGATGCCGACCATGAGCTCGATCAATGTGAATCCGCACGGCGCGCGTGCCCGCATGCATTCACGTGGCGGCGAATTGGCTGTCATGGACCAAGAGCAGCGATGGAAACAACCTTGACGACGGCCCGACGAAGCGCGTCGTTGGCACCATAGAGCGACTGGCCGCAGCCCACGCCGGGCGCCACGGTCGGAGTCAGGCCCTGCCAGGTCACGGTGACGCGGTAGCTTGGCGGATCGACTCCTGCGAGCTGCTCGACACAACCGCGCCCGCCAATCATCGCGCCGATGGCCGAGCTGCCCGAAAGCTCAGTATTCCCCTTGAGAGCGTTGCTCCATTCGCATGTGTCGCGCGCGACCCCCACTGCGGTGCCGGAGCAGTCGGTCGATTGCGTGTCGCCCGTTCCTACCGGGCTCGTGGTGACGTACGTCGCTGCGACGCTGCGGTGCGCGCTCAGGCGCGCCGCCATGTCGTCGAGCAGAACGAGCGCCTGCGAGCGCGCATACGACTCGACCTCGACCGTCTGCATCTTGGCTTGCAGGCTCGCGAGCCCCAGAATGCCGAACGCGAGAATGACGATCGTGATGAGCGCCTCGAGCAGGCTCACGCCGCGCTCGCGATGCATATTCACTCTGGGGCGCGAACGGACATTCATGAGCACGCGCCATTGGTGACCACCGGCTCGCCACTCAAGTTGACCTGCACACAGCGCTTCGTGGCGGTCTGTGTCGCGGAAACGGAGAACTTGGGCTGCGTGGTGCCGGCGACACGGCCGGAGCTTCGATACGTCACCGCCCCCGGATCGCTGATGGAGATGTCGCTTGTCGCCGCGTGGGTATCGATATTGGTACCGCTGACGGCGACTGCCCAGCCGGCCGCCCACGTGCCGGCGGGCGAAAGCGTCACGTCGGTGTTTTGCTTGATGGATTCGCTTCGCGCACGCAACAGCGACGTGAACAGATCCATCGCCGCCATCTGCACGCGCTGGCTCCTGGTGAGCTCGTTGAACGAGGGCACCGCGATGAGGGTGAGCGTCACCAGGACAGCGACTACGGTAAGCAGCTCGACAAGCGTGAAGCCGCGAGCATGCGCAGCGTTGCGCGGTAACGCGTTTGCGATGTTCCGACCCGGGTGGCGATGAGTGGACATCGGTCACCACTTGCCCGAAGGCGTTTTCGTGCCCTGGTTATCGATCGTCAGGTTGCCATCGGCAACTTGCGCGCCGATGGCCGCCGCCGTAATCGTGAAAGCGGGCGGCGCCACGACAGGCGCTGCGATACCGATGGTGTAATGCCGCGCGACGTCTGCAGGTGTCGCCGTGTAGCCAAGCGCCGCCTCGGTGGACGCATACGCGCGGGCATCCAGCAGGTATTGTGCTTCGCGCTGCGCCAGATCCATCATGTACGATTGCGCCGCGGCGCGATTGCCCTTTCTGATCTGCGCCTGATAGCTCGGTAACGCGACCGCTGCCAGGATCGCCACGACCGCAAGGACGATGAGCAGCTCGATCAAGGTGAAACCGCAGACGGTGTACGTGGGGGAGCCTGCGGGTCGGACGGCCCAAATCGCTGCCGACCGTGCGCTGTTACCGACGATAGATGGACGCGACGAGGCTGCGCCGAAGTCTGTTGTCGACAAGAATGCGTCGATGACCCTGCGGGCGCGCCAACTGGAAAAGCGCTTCCTCGCATGGAGGGTGACGCGGTGCGGCAGTGCGCATGATGGCACGCCGGCAGCGAAGCCTAGGAATTCAGGATTTCGCGGTTGCCGCGGCTTGGCCCAGCGGAACGGCACTCTCCAGTTCATCATGCCTCTGCTCGATGCGTCTAGAGGCAGTGACTGGAAGGAGGACGGGGCTAGACACCGTTTCCCGTTCCTGCTTTACGGCGGAGTCTCCCGCCGGCAACCCCGCTACCCGCTGACTTAGTTCACGGGCCGGAAGCTTTGCGTCACTGCCTTGCGACAGTTTTGCCAATTGCTGTTTTTCGTCGCTATATGCCGCGACTCGTCACGATAGTTGATTACAATCGCGGTTGCGTCAATCGAGACACGACAAATGGCCCTGTCAGACCGACGAGTGGGTTGAGTTGTGGGTCACAACTTCCGTAGCGTGCATCGATTGCGGCCGGTACATCGTGACGTCATACGCGCGGTTCCAAGGATACTCGCTGCAATCGACTTTGCATTTCCAGCCTGTAGCGCGCTATGAAGCGATTCGCGTCGACGGGCGGTGGGGTCGTCGACGCGGGATGGCTTGCAAATGCTCAGAGCCACGCGCCCAGTGTGCGCCTGAAACGCGAGGAGCAAGCGTGCATTCAGAGATACGCGGATAATCTGGCCTGACGCTGTGCACGTGCCTCCACGGCGCCCACAATCTGCAAGAAGACGGGCGATGAACGAAGCCAAAACCGGGAAGGCCATTCGGCTGGCGGTCGCTGGGATCGGCAATTGCGCATCGAGCCTGTTCGAAGGCATCGCCTACTACCGGCAGCATCCCGACGACCAGCGCGGATTGCTTTTCCCCGTCCTCGGCGGGTATTCGGTCCACGCGATCGAGGTCGTAGCCGCGTTCGATATTGCGCGGGGAAAAGTCGGTCGCCCGCTTGGCGAAGCGATACTGCAGCCGCCGAATAATTTTGTCCGCATCTCCGGCCACCCAAGGATCGACAGTCCTACCGTCGTGCAGCGCGGACCGTCGCTGGACGGCAATCCGCCGCACCTCGCAGCGCTCGTTCCGGAATCACCGGCGCCACCCGTCGATGTCGCCGCCGTTTTGTGCGAGAAGCGGGCCGACGTGCTCGTCAATCTGCTCCCCACCGGCAGCCTGGAAGCCAGCGCCCATTACGCGCGGGCGGCGCTGGAGGCTGGTTGCGCATTCATCAACTGCATCCCGACCATTCTTGCGCAACGTCCGGAGATTCAAGAACAGTTTCGCCAAAAAGGGCTGGTGGTCCTGGGCGACGACATCAAAAGCCAGCTCGGAACGACGATCCTGCATCGCACGCTGCTGCAGATGCTGCATCTACGCGGAGCCGAGCTGGTCAGTACATCGCAGGTCAATATCGGCGGCAACACGGACTTTGCCAATTTTGTCCACCGGGCCGAAACCAAGCTCGTCTCCAAGCGCAAGTCGATGGCAGGATTGCTGGGCCAGGCGAACTTCCACGTCGGGCATCATTACGACCCCACCAAAGGACCGCTCAAGAATGCCTTCATCGACATCGATGCCGCCGTGTTCGGCGGCTCACCGGTGAAGATCTCGGTCAAGCTGGAGAGCGACGATAAGCCTAACAGCGCCGGCTCGGTCGTCGACCTGATTCGCCTTGCGAAAGCCGCCATGGACGCCGCTTGGGCAGGCATCATCCCCGAAGCGTGCGCCTTCTATATGAAATCGCCGCCGGTGGAAATGGATGAAGACGAAGCGCTGGAGTTGATTCGCCGGAATTGGGCGAGTCAATCGAGTCGCTAGCCTCGCGCGGATGTCATTGTGCTCTCACGACTCTTGCGTCGGTGGTCACCCGAGCTCTTGCGGCCGATCATCCGACTGCTGTTGCGGGCAAGGGTAACCCCGAACCAGCTGACGCTGGCCGGACTGCTGCTTGCGGTCGCAGCGGGCGCGCTCATCGCCGTCGGGATATTGACCTCGGCTGCTCTCGTGCTGCTTGTTTCGGGTCTCCTCGATGCGCTCGACGGCGAGCTCGCTCGGCAAAGCGAGTCCGCCACACCCTTTGGCGCTTTCCTCGATTCCATCTCCGACCATTACGGCGACTTTGCCGTCTACCTGGCGATCGCCTGGCAGGCCCTTCAGGTCGGAGATCAGGCCACGGTGCTGCTGACGCTGGTCGCCATGTTCGGCTCGATCGTCGGCAGCCAGATCCGCTCGCGGGCCGGCATGATGGGGCTCGACACCAAAGACATCGGCTTGGTTACCCGCGCCGAGCGAATCATCGTCTTCGCCCTCGGACTTCTAACCGGGTGGCTGATGCCTGCCGTTGCGCTCTTGGCCTTTGCCAATAACTTTTCCGCCGTGCAACGTCTGGCGTATATCGTATCCAATGCCGCCAAAGGCGGACACTCGAAGCCCTGAGGGGATCGATACGTCCGCTGTTTCACGGCGTCCTTCATGCCCCAATGACCTGCAATCCGCTCGCCTTGGCGGCAACTGCGAGTGCCATGTCATGCGTCGCCATTTCTGGTCATCAATGCCATTGAAGGATCCGGCTCGGATTAGGTCGATCGCTGACGCCCGTATCAAGTTGCTCGCATCGACGGCCTGGGTGGCCGTCGATGCGAGTTGGTTCTTGCGGTGAAGCGCGTGCAGGACGAAGTGCCAGCAGCTTGCGAGGATTCGCTTCGAGTCATGGTGGCGACCCGTACGCTCCGCTCCCCGGGACTACTACTGGACTCGCTGGCAACTTCCCGTACCCAGGCAAGTACCGACAAGCGTGCACGTCGCTTGGGCCCCGTCCAGAGTACAGCTGCAACCGAATTGGGCGCACCATGCTTGCTGGCTCCTGGCCATTTGTCGGTAACTATCGGATGTCGTGCTTACGCGCGTGCCGGACGTCGCACAAGCCGATACCAGTGCGCAGAGGATTACTGCCGCAAGCAATCCGCTTTTTCCTTTCATCATGGCATACCTTTCTTTGTCAAGAATGCGATTGGAAAATCAGGCCTCCCCCAAGTACCGGGATCATTCAGATTTTCATGAGCTGTCCTCCTCCCGTTTGAGATCGGCTGATGCCCGACGCGGGCTCAATTCCGATGGCGCGCCCGGGCACCGCCGATGCGCGATATGGCGAAGTAGCGCGGCCACGGAGACACGGGCAACGCCTCCCGGGAGCGGCGGGTGTTGCCGCCCAGGCACCCTCGGAGCATTCGACCGAACTTGCAGGGCATCCGTTCCTCGGTGAGCCGGTCTGCCACTCCGCTCTCACTCGAGCCACCCCAGGGAGTGCCTCGTGCGACGAGCGTAGACCGGAGGTGCCATCGGCGTGGGAATTCTTGGTGCATGGCAAAGTGCGGCGGCCTGCAAAGCCGTGTAGGGTGGGCTCCCACGGCATCCAAATGCACTGGCGTCATTCATGAACCGCCGTCGCTTCCTTGGGCAGTCGGTTGCAGCCTTGCTGACGAACCCGGTGGCCATGCCCGTTGGCGGCGAAGGCCAGGTGCAGACAGGCACGAGCCAGCGGAGCGAGCCTATTCGCGGCGCTGTCGTTGAGAACGCACCATCGCGCAGCGTAAAGCTGTTTCTATGCGGCGACGTGATGACGGGGCGCGGCATCGACCAGATCCTCCCGCACCCGAGCGAGCCGCATCTCTACGAGCGCTACGTACGCTCGGCGTCGCAATATGTGGCGCTTGCGCAGGCGAAGACGGGTCCGCTCGAACGTCCGGTCGGTTTCGGCTATGTGTGGGGTGACGCGCTCGCGATCCTCGAGCGGGAACGACCCGACGCCCGGATCATCAATCTGGAGACAGCGGTCACGACGTCCGAAGACGCCTGGCCGGGGAAAGGTATCCACTATCGCATGCACCCGGCAAACGTGCCTTGTCTCGCCGCCGCGCAAATCGACTGCTGCACGCTCGCCAACAACCACGTCCTGGACTGGGGCTACCGTGGCCTCTCGGAAACGCTTACGACGTTGCGCAATGCCGGCATGAGCACGGCGGGCGTGGGGATCAACGCGGGCGCTGCGGCGGCTCCGGCCATCATCGATGCGCGGGACGGGTTGCGGGTACTGGTGTTCGCCTTCGGCACCGCGAGTGCCGGGGTACCGCGCGAATGGGCCGCGACCGACGTACGTGCCGGAGTCAGCTTTCTGGACGAGTTATCGGAGCGAACGGTCGAAGCCGTCGCTCGGCAAGTCAAGGCAACGAAACGCGCCGGGGACATCGCGGTGGCTGCGATCCACTGGGGCGCCAACTGGGGCTATGAGGTGACGCGCACGGAGCGCGAGTTTGCGCATGGGCTTATCGACAGAGCAAACATCGATGTCGTGCTGGGCCATTCGTCGCATCACCCGAAAGGGATCGAGGTCTATCGCGACCATCCCGTCCTTTATGGCTGTGGCGACTTCCTCAACGATTACGAAGGTATCGGCGGCTACGAATCGTTTCGTGCCGATCTCGCAATTGGCTATTTTGCCAGCCTCGACTCGCGCACGCGACGGCTCACGCGGCTGGCGTTGGCGCCACTGCAGATTCGCCGGTTTCGTGTGAATCATGCTTCGGCGGCCGACGCGCGCTGGCTCGAGCAAACCTTGACGCGCGAAGGAAAACGATTCGGGACGCGAGTCGCCTTCGAATCCGATAGGCTCGTCCTCCACTGGAAGGATCACTGAATCCCGCGCTGGCCATGCCCCGTGCAAGCCATTCGGACGGCGTGCATCGTGGTCCTCCATGTATGACGCTGCGGCGAGGTTCGCCAAGACCACGCAGGACGCAAGCGATTGCTTTCGCCCAGCCAGTCAGCCGGCCGCCACCAGATCGCCAATCACGGCGTTGAGAAATCGCGTGGCCTCGCCGCCCGTTACGACGCGGTGGTCGAAGGTCAGCGAGAGCGGCAACACGCGATGCACGGCCGGCTGCCCATCCGCCGCCACCACCTGGTCGCGGATGCGGCCGGCACCGAGGATCGCGACCGTGGGCGGCATCACGATCGGTGCCGCGTATTTGGCGCCGATCATGCCGAAGTTGGACAGCGTGATCGTGTAGCCGCGCAATTCCTCGGGCGGAATTTTGCGCGCCACGACGTCGGCACGCATTCGATCGAGCCCGCGACGCAGGTCTTCCGCATCGCGATTCGCGACGTCGCGCAGCACCGGTACGAACAGTCCCTCGGGCGTGTCCACGGCGATGCCGACTTCGATCTTCTTCAGCAGGTGCCGCGCACCCGCCGCGCTGTCGAATACCGCATTGAGCGCGGGCGCCGCGCGGCACCCGGCGACGATCGCTCTGAGGAGCCGGATCGTCACGTCCGTACCTTTTGGCCAAGCGTTAATATCGGCGTCGTCGATGACGGTTGCCGCCGCGACTTCGCGCTGCGCCAGCGCCATGTTCTGCGCCATCGCCCGGCGCACGCCGCGCAGCATTTCCGGCGGTCCCCACTCCTCGAGGAGCTTGGCCACCCGCTGCACGTCCTGCGTCGTGACGAGTCCATCAGGCCCGGACGGCGTGATCAGCGCGAGATCGACACCCAGACGGTGCGCGAGCGCGCGCACTGCAGGCGTGGCCTTGGTCCCGGGGCCGGCGTGTCCGACTCCGACCGCTGTTTCGGCGACGACGCCGCGTCCCACCGGCATGTGGCCGACGACGGTTCCGGCATCGGCGTCCTCGGCGCCCTCGAAGCCCACCAGCGGCGCGCCCACGTGCACGACATCGTGCGCTTGGCCGTAGAGCTTCTCGACGCGCCCGGCCTGCGGCGATGGAACCTCGACGATCGCCTTGTCGGTTTCCATCGACACGAGCGGCTGGTCGACACGCACTTCGTCGCCCTCCTTGACGTGCCACTCGATAATCTCCGCCTCCTGCATGCCTTCGCCGAGATCGGGCAACTTGAAGATTTTCATGCCTCGGCCTCCTTGGACCGACATCGCGTAGCGAAGCGCCGCGTGTCGGCCTCCTGCGCAATCGCGCGGCGACGAGCGCTTCGCGCCTTAACTTCGCTCTTCGCGCTCATGCGTACTCCAACGCTTTTCGTGCGGCATCCATGATTCGGTCGACGCTCGGCATATATTGGCTTTCGAGCCGCGGCAGCGGCACCACGACGTCATAGCCGGTTACGCGCAGTACCGGCGCGAGCAACGACGTAAGGCCGTGCTCGGCGAGCCCTGCCGCGATCTCGGCGCCGCAACCGACGGTGCGCGCTGCTTCGTGCACGATCACGCAGCGCCCGGTCTT
>DASXQW010000178.1:0-2259 GCA_036506975.1 Casimicrobiaceae bacterium
TGGCACCTCATTCAGCTCGATATTCTTACGCGCTGGGCCGGGAGATCGCTGGAGGAAGCCGTGCCCGAGGGTCGCGGCACGTGGGCGATCGCGTACGCCGCGCTCTATCGCCGCATCCGCCTGCGCTCGGCACGACAGCGCGATCTGCGCCTCGCGCTCGACCGCTTCGTGAGCGGCGCCGAGGCGTTGCCCGAAGGCGTGGTCGTACTCGATGGCGCAAATCGCATCCAGTGGGCGAATCCGCGGGCGCAGGCACACCTCGGCATCGAATTGCGCCACGACGCCGGCGCACCGATCGTGAATCTCGTGCGTCAGCCCGCATTCGTGCAATACCTCGCCGGCGGCGATTTCAGCGATCCGGTCGTCGTCGCGTCGCAGCGCGAGGCCGGAATGACGCTGTCCATCCAGATCGTTCCCTTTGGCATGGAAGAAAAGCTGCTGATGAGCCGCGACATCACGCGGCTGGAGGCGGTGGCCCGGCTGCGACGGGATTTCATCGCCAATGTCTCGCACGAATTGAAGACCCCGCTTACCGTCCTGACAGGATTTCTGGAAACGCTTGCCGACATGCGCCTCGAGGAGCGCCCGCGCCAGCGTTATCTCGCGCTGATGGCCGAGCAGGCGCAGAACATGCAGCGGCTGGTCAACGATCTCCTCACGCTATCCGCGCTCGAAAGCGAGCACAGCGTGATCCAGGAAGCGGAGTTCGCGATCGTGCCGTTGCTGCTGCAGGTCTCGGCCGACGCCAAGGCGCTTTCCGCCGACCGGCACGAGATCACGCTCAATATCCGCGACCAAGCGAACGTGCTCGGCAGCCGCGACGAGCTCGCGAGCGCATTTGGCAATCTCATCAGCAACGCAGTGCGGTACACGCCCGACGGCGGCCGCATCGCGCTCGAGTGGCGCGTGACCGCGGACGGCGGCGAGTTCACCGTCTCCGATACCGGCATCGGCATCGCGGCCGAGCACATTCCTCGGCTCACCGAGCGCTTCTATCGCGTCGATCGCAGCCGCTCGCGCGCGACCGGCGGGACAGGTCTCGGGCTCGCGATCGTCAAGCATGTGCTGATCCGCCATCAGGCGGAGCTTGTGATCGACAGCGCTCCCGCGCAGGGAAGCCGCTTCACCGTGCGGCTGCCGGCAAGGCGGATAAAGGTGCTTGCGCACGCAGCGACTGAGTCGGGTACAGCAACGGATGCGCCGGCCGACGCGTCGTCGCGGCGCTGAACCTACCAATAGCGCATCGTCGCGCTGAAAAGATCTGTAGGTGCGAATTCATTCGCACGCGACCGTCGTTGGCCGAATAAATTCGGCCCTACCAATACGGCATCGCCGCGCTGAACGAGCTCCTGAGATCGTCTCGCGTGACGTCCTTGGGCGCGTGCCGGAAACGCCTCTTAATCCCAAAACCATTACCGCACTCGCGGCTGATACCCGCCATTGCGGCTTGGCGCCGATGGCGAAAGCCGGCGCCGACACTGGAAAACACGCGGAAAAGCCGCTGTTTGGCGAATTCGCAGCGGCTGCGCTGCGGCGGCCATGGTTTTCTGGTTCAACAATAGGCCGCGGTTTGACATTGCGGTATGGAAATTGCTACACTATGCGGTTTCGTCGGAGGGGTTCCCGAGCGGTCAAAGGGAGCAGACTGTAAATCTGCCGGCTCTGCCTTCGAAGGTTCGAATCCTTCCCCCTCCACCAGGCCAGGAAGCAGACATCGGGCAGGACGGGCGAACCCGGGTTTCGAGCCCTGAACTGCGGGTGTAGCTCAATGGTAGAGCAGAAGCCTTCCAAGCTTATGACGAGGGTTCGATTCCCTTCACCCGCTCCACCCATAGGACATTTGAATCGACGATCAGCAGCGGAAAGCGCGTATTCGGGTGTCAGACGAGCAACGACGCATAGCGCCCGAAGACGATGCCCTACGAGCCCATGTAGCTCAGTGGTAGAGCACTCCCTTGGTAAGGGAGAGGTCGAGCGTTCAATCCGCTCCATGGGCACCACAGGCCTCGAAGGGCAAAAGTGAAAACCTACTTTTGCCCGGTTTATAGCAAGACCCGAATCGCTGGCGGAGCCAGTCGATTCGGGTGATCAAATTCGACGAAAAAGCTGGGAGAACAAATGGCCAAGGGCAAATTTCAGCGTACCAAGCCGCACGTGAACGTAGGGACGATTGGGCACGTGGATCATGGCAAGACGACGCTGACGGCGGCGCTGACGCTGGTGCTGAGCAAGAAGTTTGGGGGGGAGGCGAGGAGCTAC
>DASXQW010000179.1:0-3449 GCA_036506975.1 Casimicrobiaceae bacterium
GGCGTGCGTACCCGGCCGCCCTTGCCCTCTTGTAGTCCGCAGAGGACTTCGAGCAGGGAAGCAGTATCAAGGCAAGGCGTCAGCCGAGGCGCGAGAAGGGTGGCCTGAGCAGTCGATGCTTGGGCCACTTTGATTTGTTGAAGCACAAAAAATGTCGTCGCGCGGCCCGATGCGGGTCCGGAAGCGGCGGCCGGAAGCGGTTTCATAGAGCGTTGCGGTCGGTCAGAAGGACCGCGCGAATGGACAGTGGGATGCCGACGATCAATCAACTGGTGCGCAAGGGCCGGGTGGCCCCTGTGTCGAAAAGCAAGGTACCTGCGCTCAAGCAGAGCCCGCAGAAGCGCGGCGTCTGCACGCGCGTGTACACGACGACGCCGAAGAAACCGAACTCCGCGCTGCGCAAGGTCGCGAAAGTCCGCCTTACCAACGGCTTCGAGGTGATCAGCTACATCGGCGGCGAAGGCCACAACCTGCAGGAGCATTCGGTGGTCCTGATCCGCGGCGGCCGTGTGAAGGACCTGCCGGGCGTGCGCTATCACATGGTGCGCGGCAGTCTCGACACCGCGGGTGTCAAGGACCGCAAGCAGGCCCGTTCGAAGTATGGCGCCAAGAAACCCAAAGCAGCTTGAGTCCTGAACGAGAGATAGCCACATGCCCCGACGCCGAGAGATTCCCAAGCGCGAGATCCTGCCCGATCCCAAATATACGAGCAGCGATGTTGCCAAGTTCGTCAACGTGCTGATGAGCCAGGGCAAGAAGTCGGTCGCCGAGCGCATCGTGTATGGTGCGTTCGAATCGATCGCCAAGAAGGGTGGCAAGGATCCGCTGGAGGTCTTCACCCAGGCGCTGTCGAACGCGAAGCCGATGGTCGAGGTCAAGAGCCGCCGCGTCGGCGGTGCCAACTTCCAGGTGCCGGTCGAAGTCCGTCCGGTGCGCCGCGTGGCGTTGGCAATGCGCTGGCTGCGCGAAGCCGCGCGCAAGCGCGGCGAGAAGTCGATGGGCCAGCGCCTTGCAGCAGAGCTGCTGGAAGCGTCCGAGGGGCGCGGCGGCGCGGTGAAGAAGCGCGAAGAAGTGCATCGCATGGCCGAGGCGAACAAGGCCTTTTCGCATTTTCGCTTCTAGACGAATGAATTCACTGGCGGCCGGGATCTTGAATGTCGACTCCCCTTCCGCACACTCCTGCGAACGAACGTGGCAAGAAGCACCCCCATCGAGCGGTATCGGAACATCGGCATCAGTGCGCACATTGATGCCGGAAAGACCACGACCACCGAGCGCATCCTTTTCTACACGGGAGTTTCCCACAAGATGGGCGAGGTCCATGACGGTGCGGCCGTGATGGACTGGATGGAGCAGGAGCGCGAGCGCGGCATCACGATCACTTCCGCGGCGACGACGTGCTTCTGGAAGGGTATGGACGGCAACTATCCAGAGCACCGCATCAACATCATCGACACGCCGGGCCACGTCGACTTCACCATCGAAGTCGAACGCTCGATGCGCGTGCTCGACGGTGCGTGCATGGTATACGACGCGGTCGCGGGGGTGCAGCCACAGTCGGAGACCGTTTGGCGGCAGGCGAACAAGTACAAGGTGCCGCGGCTTGCGTTCATCAACAAGATGGACCGCCAGGGCGCCGACTTCTTCAAGTCGTACGACCATATCAAGACGCGGCTCAAAGGGAACCCGGTGCCTATCCAGGTTCCGATCGGCGCCGAGGAAAAGTTCGAGGGCGTCGTCGACCTCGTAAAGATGAAGGCGATCTACTGGGATGACGCGACGCAGGGCATGAAGTACGAAGCGCGCGACATTCCCGCCAACCTCGTCGACGAGGCGAAAAAGTGGCGGGAGAAAATGGTCGAAGCGGCGGCCGAGGCCGACGACGATCTGACACACAAGTACCTCGAAGGGCACGACCTGTCGGAAGAGGACATCAAGCGGGGCTTGCGCAAGCGCACGATCGCCAACCAGATTGTGCCGATGCTCTGCGGAACGGCATTCAAGTACAAGGGCGTGCAGGCGATGCTGGACGCGGTGATCGATTACATGCCGTCCCCGGTCGACATCAAGCCGGTCCAGGGCGAGGATGACAAGGGACGTCTGGCCGAGCGCAAGGCCTCCGACGACGAGCCGTTCGCGGCGCTGGCGTTCAAGATCATGACCGATCCCTACGTCGGCCAGCTCACGTTCATCCGCGTTTACTCCGGCGTGCTCAAATCGGGCGACACGGTCTACAACGCGGTGCGCAACCGCAAGGAGCGCATCGGGCGGCTGCTGCAGATGCACGCGAACCAGCGCGAAGACATCAAGGAAGTCTACGCCGGCGACATCGCCGCAGCGGTGGGCCTCAAGGAAGCGTCGACCGGCGAGACGCTGTGCGATCCGAACCACATCATCATGCTCGAGCGGATGGTGTTCCCCGAGCCGGTGATCTCGCAGGCGGTCGAGCCCAAGACCAAGGCGGACCAGGAAAAGATGGGTATCGCGCTCAGTCGCCTGGCGCAGGAGGACCCGAGCTTCCGCGTGCGCACCGACGACGAGTCGGGCCAGACGATCATCTCGGGCATGGGCGAGCTGCATCTCGAGATCATCGTCGACCGCATGAAGCGCGAATTCGGCGTCGATGCCAGCGTCGGCAAGCCGCAGGTCGCGTATCGCGAGGCGATCAAGAAGCCGGTCGAGATCGAGGGCAAGTTCATCAAGCAGTCGGGCGGCCGCGGTCAATACGGCCACGTCTGGTTGAAGATGGAGCCGCAGCCGGCGGGCAAGGGCTACGAGTTCGTCGATGCAGTCAAGGGGGGCAGCGTGCCTCGCGAGTTTATTCCGGCGGTCGAGAAGGGATTGCGAGAGACGCTGCCCAACGGCGTGCTGGCGGGCTTCCCGGTCGTCGATGTCAAGGTGACCTTGTTCGACGGCAGCTCCCACGACGTCGACTCGAACGAGAACGCGTTCAAGATGGCCGCCTCGATGGCGTTCAAGGACGGCATGCGCCAGGCCAATCCGGCGCTGCTCGAGCCGATGATGGCTGTCGAGGTCGAGACGCCGGAGGAATTCATGGGCAATGTGGTGGGCGATCTCGCCAGCCGGCGCGGCATCGTGCACGGGATGGATGACGTCGCCGGCGTCAAGGTCATCAAGGCGGAGGTGCCGCTGTCAGAGATGTTCGGCTACTCGACGACGCTGCGTTCGCTGTCACAGGGACGCGCGACGTACACGATGGAATTCAAGCACTACACCGAAGCGCCGAAGACTATCGCCGAAGCGGTGATCAACAAAAAATCGTAATCCTGTTATCGGGGTAATCAACCATGGCCAAGGGCAAATTTCAGCGTACCAAGCCGCACGTGAACGTAGGGACGATTGGGCACGTGGATCATGGCAAGACGACGCTGACGGCGGCGCTGACGCTGGTGCTGAGCAAGAAGTTTGGGGGGGAGGCGAGGAGCTAC
>DASXQW010000180.1:0-6529 GCA_036506975.1 Casimicrobiaceae bacterium
TCGCGATCAGCTCGCGCGCCTTCGCCACCGGCATCGAATTCGGATCGTAGTCGTCGGCGCAGGAAGCTTCACGGAGCGACTTTGACGTTGTCATGCAATCAGCGGCGATCAGCCTGTCTCAGTTCATCGGAGGTATTGATGTTGCGGAATGCCTCGGCCTCGTCGTCGAACGCGACCTCGACCGTCTTGAGTGTAGCGTACCAGGCGTCGATCTTGCGGCCGCCGCCTTCGAGAAATTGCGTCAGATGCGGCAGAACGATCTTGCGCACCAGCGCAAACACCGGATGCGGCTGGTCGAAGGTGCGTGCGACCGCAAGATCGGCCCCGCTTCCGTGCAGCGCCGCGGACAGACGCGCGATCAAGTCTGCCGGCAGAAACGGCGAATCGCAGGGCACCGTCGCGATCCGCGGGTATGACGCATGGCCGAGCGCGACGTGCAGTCCCGCCAGAGGGCCTGCGAAGCCGCCGATGGCGTCGGCAAGCACGGCGTGCCCGAACGCTTCGTACTCGGCGCGGTGCTGGTTGGCGTTGATCAGGATCTCGTCGACCTGCGGGCGCAGCCGTTCGAGCACATGGGCCACCATCGGACGCCCGTCGAGCGGCACGAGTCCCTTGTCGATCGTGCCCATGCGCCGGCCCTGGCCTCCGGCGAGAATGACCCCGGTGATGCGTTCGTCTTCGGTCACGCGAGTGCGTGCTTCGGCCGGGAAGCTTGCATGCTACGCTGCGTGCGAATGAATTCGCGCCTAGATGCATGAGCAACGACGTAACGCTCAAGCATCACCGCGAAACCGCTCGCCGCCGGTGAACAGCAGGAAATGCTTGCCGGTCGCGCGGCCGATCATGGTCATGCCGACCTTCCGCGCGATCTCGTAGCCCATCTGCGTCAAGCCCGAGCGCGAGACGAGAAACGGGATCTCCATCTGCGCTGCCTTGATCACCATCTCGGAGGTCAGCCGGCCAGTCGTGTAGAAAATCTTGTCGCCGCCGTCGACGCGATCGAGCCACATCATGCCGGCGATCGCATCCACCGCGTTGTGGCGGCCGACATCCTCGACGAAGTAGATAATCTCGCTCGAAGTCGCATTATTGGTCGCGAGCGCACAGCCGTGCACGGCGCCGGCCTGCTTGTAGATCGTTTCGTGCTGACGCACGCGTTCCATCAATGCGTAGAGCGCGCTGCGCGAAAGGGTCGCGCCGGCCGGAAGCCGCACCGCGTCGATCTCGTCCATCAGATCGCCGAAAACGGTTCCCTGCCCGCAACCGGTGGTCTTCGTGCGCTTGGCGGTCTTGGCCTCGAGGTCCTTGAGTCCGTTGCGTGTGGTCACCGCGACGGCATTGACGTCCCAGTCGACCTGTACCGAGACGACGTCGTCGATCCGCTCGAGCAGCCGCTGGTTGCGCAGGTAGCCGATCGCGAGCGCCTCGGGCGCGGCGCCCAGGGTCATGATCGTGAGCAGCTCGTGTTTGTCGATGTAGAGCGTCAGCGGATGCTCGCCGGCGATCGATGTCGCGCGCGTTTCGCCGTTCTCGTCGACCGCGTGTACCTCGAACGTCGAGGGCCGCGCGGCAGCGGTCAGGATCGGCCGGTACGGCGTGTTCGGAGCATTCATGATCGATTCCAGGCGACGGCTTGGCGCAGCCACTCCATCAAGGGCAAGAGGTCGCGGAAGTAGCCGGCGATCTCGGCGGGAAGATCCCTGGGCGGACGCTTCTTGAGATCGACCTCGATCATGCCGAAGAAATGTCGGAGCTTGATCGTCTCGATATGCGGCGTGTCGGCGGAAAAGCCTTTGGGCGGCCGCGCAAGCGCATCCTCGTCGGAGAACCCGTCGTAGGTTCGCCGAAAGCGCGGGTTGCGCAAAAGCTTGGTCAGCGCCGCGGGCTTCGCCGCGATGTAGCGGCGGATGCGCATGCGGATCGCGGCGTCCGGCTGGTAGATCCCGCCGCCGGCGAACAAGATGCCCTTGTGGTCGATATGGAAATAATATCCCGGCTCGAGCCCGTGTTTGGCCCGGTCGCGGATCGCCGCGCTGAAATGCGTCTTGTACGGTGTCTTGTCCTTGGAGAAGCGAGTGTCGCGATAGATGCGAAACATCGCCTTCTTCGGATCGACCGGTCCGAGCCCGCGGTCGAACTTCGCCACGCGCGCCGCGAGATCGGTGACGAGCTCCTCGAATTCGGCACGCAGGAGATCGTACGCCGGCTTGTTCCATACAAACCACGAGCGCTGATTGTTTTTCTCCAGGCCGCTCAGGAACTCGACCAGCGCTTTGACCTGCATGGGGCGGCCGCGGGCGTGCCTTACCCGCCGATGTAGCTCATCTCGATCTTGGGCAGCGCCGAGGTATGTTCCGACCGAATCTCCGAGTACCGGTCGCCGCGCTGTAGCCAGATCGCCGCGATGGTGTCGGAAATGCGCTCGTCGCCGCTGCCGTTGCGCAACAGCGCGCGCAGATCTGACCCCTGCGTCGCGAACAGGCACGTATAAAGCTTGCCTTCCGTGGAGAGCCGCGCGCGCGTGCAGTCCCGGCAGAACGCCTGAGTCACCGACGAGATCACGCCGATTTCGCCCGATCCGTCGGCATAACGCCAGCGCTCGGCGACCTCCCCGACGTAGTTCGGGTCGATCGGCGCGAGCGGCAGGTCCGCGGCGACGATGCGCAACACCTCGGCCGACGGGACGACATCGTCCATGCGCCAGCCGTTGGTGTGTCCCACGTCCATGTACTCGATGAAGCGCAGGACATGGCCGCTGCCCTTGAACCGGCGCGCCATCGGCAGGATTTCCCGCTCGTTCATGCCGCGCTTGACGACCATGTTGATCTTGATCGGTGCCAGTCCCGCCTCGGCTGCGGCATCGATGCCTTCCAGGACCTTCGCCACGGGGAAGTCCGCGTCGTTCATCGCGCGAAAAATCCCGTCGTCGATCGCGTCGAGGCTGACCGTCACGCGGTTCAGCCCTGCCGCTTTGAGCTCGCGCGCCTTTCTTGCGAGCAGCGCGCCGTTGGTCGTCAGCGTAAGGTCGAGACCGCCGATCGCGGCGAGCATCTCGACCAAGCGCTCGAGATTGCGGCGAAGCAAGGGCTCGCCGCCGGTCAGCCGGATCTTCTCGACGCCATGCGCCTTGAACAGGCGCGCGAGACGCGCGATCTCCTCGAAGGTCAGCAGGTCGGCATGGGGAAGGAACGGGTAGTCGCGCCCGAAAACGTCCTTCGGCATGCAATAGACGCAGCGGAAGTTGCAGCGATCGGTGACCGACACGCGCAGGTCGCGCAAGCTGCGGCCGAGCGAATCGGCGAGCAGACCCGTCGGCGCGACGCGCGGAGCGGCGGCCGCGAGCGGAATCGCGGCGCGGGCGTCGGTGAGGGGAATGACTCGGGTCATGGTGCTGTTGACGAAGCCGACGGGATGGCAACTGCAACCAATAATTTTAGCAGAGTGTCGACGCAGAGGGTTCCCCGCCGCGTGACTGGTGTATGATCGAACGGCGATCCGGCTGCGCTCTGCCATCGTCGCAAATCCATGCCGCCCTTGCGGTTTCCCGTCGCCGTCATCATGCAACGCGTGCCGCTCGCGAGCCGCTGGGCCGATGAGCGCTGGGAAGCGCGCGCCGTCGAGCCTTGCGAAGATCCGCTGCCCGCGCAGACGGTCGTGAGCGACACCGCTGACGGCAAACGCTGGCGTTGCACCGGGCACGCGATCGAGTTGCATCCGTCCGAAGCCGAGGGCTATTACCTGAATGTTTCGGCGCGCGACCCGAAGGTGTTCGTGCTATGGCGCATGGCCGAGCCCGGAGACGACGCCGAGCCGCGCGCGCGGCCGTTCATCGTCACCGTGAGCTACGGCGAGGCCGCGCGCTTTCTCGACGCGGGCGAGCAGGTCGATGCGGTGCCCATACCCGCTGCCATCCTCGCCGCGCTGGAGTCGTTTGTCGCCGCACACTACAAACCTGAACCGCGCAAGAAGGTGAAGCGCAACGAGCTCTATGAGGGCGATGAAGTGCGCCGCGGCGAAGCGGCGGGAGGACGCAGGCGATGACAGCCAAGGGCGGCGGCGCCGAACGCTTTTCGCTTTCGCGCTGGTCGCGGCGCAAGCTCGCGGCCGCGGCCGAGGCTCCCGCCCCGACGCCCGCCGTTGTCCCGGCGCCCGCAACCGCATCCGGCGCGCCCGCACCGCCCGCCGCCTTGGAGCTCCCGCCGGTGGAATCGCTGACCTTCGAGTCGGATTTCACCGCGTTCCTGCAGCCGGGCGTCGACGACAAGGTCAAGCGCGCGGCGTTGAAGCAGCTCTTCCGCGATCCGCGGTTCAACATCATGGACGGGCTCGATACGTATATCGACGACTACACCAAGGCGGACCCGATCTCGCCTGACATCGTCGCTGACTTGCTGCAGCGCGGCTTTCCCTCGGCATCCGAAACCGGCAAGGAGCAAGCAGCGGCCTTGAATGCGCCGCGTGAAGAACCTGCCGTGACCGACAAAACGCAGCCTCCGATCTCTGCCGATAGCGAACCTGCTGCGGCACCCCCTCACGGTTCCCCTGCGATCGGGGGAGAGGGCGAGCCAGCGAAGCGCAGCGCCGGTGAAGGGGACATGCCTCGCGCGGGTGACAACGCAGGCGACGCGGGTCGAACCCACGAGCAGCGATGAGCCTGCGCGACAAACAGCTTCATCTGTGCAACTGCAACGGCACGATGCCGCTCGACGCCGCGGCGCTCGCGCAGATCCTGGAGCTTGCGGGTCCGTTGCCGATGCACACCCAGCTCTGCCAGAAGGAGCTCGCCGCGTTCGCGGAGCGTAGCGAAGGCGATACCCTCGTCGCATGCACGCAGGAGGAGGCACGGTTCGGCGAAGTCGCGGCCGAGGCTGGCAAGACGCAGAGACTTGCCTTCGTCAATATTCGCGAGGCCGCGGGCTGGTCGGCCGAAGCGCGCGCGGCGACGCCGAAGATAGCGGCGCTACTTGCCGCGGCAGCGCTGCCCGAGCCCGAGCCGGTGCCGCGCGTGACTTTCCAGTCCGAAGGCCGCTTGCTGATCATCGGTCCGGCCGACGCCGCGTTACGCTGGGCCGAGGCGCTTGAGGAGCAACTCGACGTTACGGTGCTCGCCACGGGAAGGGCGGTGGGCACCGAATTACCTACCGAGCGCCGATTCCCGATCTACTCGGGCAAGCTCGAGCGCCTCTCGGGATGGCTTGGCGCATTCGAGGCGGCGTGGTCGCAGGAAAATCCGATCGACCTCGACGTCTGCACGCGCTGCAACGCCTGCATCAAGGTCTGCCCGGAGGAAGCGATCGACTGGAGCTACCAGATCGACCTCGACCGCTGCCGCGATCATCGCAAGTGCGTCGTCGCCTGCGGCGCGATCGGCGCCATCGACTTCGACCGCAGCGATGTCGCGCGCAGCGAATCGTTCGATCTGGTGCTCGATCTCGGCCGGGACGCCGTCTTTTCGATGCACCAGCCGCCGCAGGGCTATTGGCGCCCGGGCGCGGACGCAGCCGCTCAGGCCGCCGCGGTCGCCGAAATCGCCGGCGCGGTCGGCAGCTTCGAAAAACCGAAGTACTTCAACTACAAGGCTTCGATCTGCGCGCACTCGCGCTCGGAGCAGCCCGGTTGCAATCTGTGCATCGAGATCTGCTCGACCGCGGCAATCCGCGCGGACGGCGACCACGTTTTTGTCGAGCCGCACTTGTGCATGGGCTGCGGCGCCTGCGCGACGGTGTGCCCGTCGGGCGCGATGACCTACGCGTACCCGTCTGTGCCCGACCTCGGAACACAGGTCCGGACGCTACTCGCGACGTATCGCGCTGCGGGCGGGCGCGACGCCTGCCTCTTGTTTCACGATGCGGCGGGCCGCGAGCTGGTCCTTCGCCTCGGCCGCCGCGGCAAAGGCCTGCCTTCGCGAGTCATTCCCGTCGAATTGCAGCACATGGCATCGGCCGGAATCGACGTCTGGCTGGGTGCGCTGGCCTATGGCGCGAGCGACATCGCGGTGCTCGGCACCGGCGCCGAGGCGCCGCAGTACGCGGACGCGATTGCCCGGCAGATGGGGTTTTGCGATGCGATCGCCCGGGCGCTTGGCTACCAGGGAACGCACGCGCATCTCATCCGCGCCGGCGATGCCGCCGCGCTGGAGTCGGCAGCGTGGGCGTTGCAACCGGCGCTGGCGGTACGCGCCCCGGCGACCTTCCACTGGACGAGCGACAAGCGCGCGACCATCGCGCTCGCTGTCGAGCACCTTCTCGCGCACGCGCCGACGCCGCAATCCACGATCGCGCTCGCAGCAGGTGCGCCGTTCGGCACGATCGCCGTCAACCGCGACACTTGCACGATGTGCCTCGCCTGCGTCGGGGCTTGTCCGGAGGGGGCCATCCTCGACCATCCCCAAGCCGAACGGCCCGAGCTGCGCTTCATCGAGGCCAAGTGCGTGCAATGCGGCATCTGCGCCGCGACCTGCCCCGAGGATGCGATCACGCTCGAGCCGCGGCTCCTGCTGACCGCCGCGGCGCGCGAGCCGCGCGTTCTC
>DASXQW010000181.1:0-2937 GCA_036506975.1 Casimicrobiaceae bacterium
CTCCCGCGCCCGGGGCGAATCCGGCGCCTTGGCTGGGTATGCGCGGGCGAGCGGCTTTGCCGGCTCGACCCGCTCGCCGAAGTCGCGGGCGCTGATGCGCGCCATTCCTGCCACAACCTCGGAGTCGACCATCGCATCGTCGTCCACGCAGTACACCAGCCTGTGCCGGCCGATGTCGATCTGGTCCCGATCCCGGAGAAAATGCTTGGCGATCGGGCTACCGTTCACCAGCGTGCCGTTGGTGCTATTGAGATCCTCGAGAAACGAATCGGCGAGGATGGTGACCACGACCGCGTGCTCGCCACTCACGGCAAGGTTGGGAAGACAGATGTCGTTGTCGGCCCGGCGGCCGATCGTGGTCCGCTCCCGGGCCAATGGAATATCCAGCGTCGTGCCGTCCGGCAGGAACAAAACCAATTTGCTCATGGGCGCGGCCGGCGTTACGCCGGCTTTTTGGTCATCCAGCGCTGCAGCCACCCGCCCGTCGGCAGGAATTCGGCCGGGACGCGGATGACGACAACCGATACGTTGTCTCGCCCGCCATTCTGGTTGGCGACATCGATGAGTTCCGCGGCTGCCTCGGCGAGGTCGCTCCGCTTGGCGGCCACGATCTCGCGCACGACTTCCGCGTCGACCATGTCGGTCAGCCCATCCGAGCACAGCACGTACACGTCCTCGGCCTCGACCCGGTATTCCGCGATATCCGCGGGCACAACCGCCTCGATACCGAGGGCACGCGTCACGAGGTTTTTGTTCAGCGAATACTTGGCCTGCTCCGCGGTGAGCATCCCGCTGTCGATCTGCTCCTGCAGCAGCGAGTGATCGTGGGTGAGCTGCTCGAACTTGTCGGCCCGCAGGCGATAGCAGCGCGAATCGCCGATGTGACCGATGCTGACGCGATTCTGAAAGAAAACGGTCGCGACCAGCGTCGTGCCCATGCCCGCGCACTCCGGCCGCTGCTGTGCCGCTTCGTAGATTCCCTTGTTCGCGAGCGCGATCTGCTGCTGCAGCAGCAGCGCCGCATGCGTGAGCCCGCTCGCGATGTCGACCTTGGATAACTCGCGTCCCGAAGTGAGCTCCTGCAACATGCCGGTGCTGATCACGTTCACGGCGATTCCGCTCGCGACCTCGCCCGCGCTGTAGCCGCCCATGCCGTCGGCGAGCACCGCGAGCCCCGCTTCGCCGTCGACGAAGACCGAGTCCTCGTTGTGCGTGCGCACCATTCCCGGATGGGAAAGGCTGGCCACGTCCAGAGGGACGCGGTCGCTCATCGGCCCGCGCTCCTCATGGCGACCGGCTGAATGTTCATTGCGGGTCCGTTGGGGCCGTCCATCGGCCGCGAGTGTACGCCGCAGCTCTCGGCAAGGCGAGCGTCCGCTGTCAAAGCGGGGCCGTCCGCTTGCGGCGCCGGGTAAGCCAAAGGCCGGCAGCGACGACGACGGCGAATCCAAGCGGCGGGACGATCCACGCGAACCCAGCCGCGTTCGCCGCGATCCACGAGTGCAGCGCCGGCTCCTCGACCACCATCTCGCCCGCGATGTACCCCAGGAGGCCACCGCCCGCAAGAACGAGCATGGGAAAGCGCGCGATCAAGCGCATGATGATCTGGCTGCCGACGATGACGATCGGAATGCTGGTGACGAGCCCGAAAACGATGAGCAGCCCATTGCCTTTTGCCGCCGCGGCAACGCCTACGACGTTGTCGAGACTCATGATGAGGTCGGCCACGATGATCGTCCATACCGCCGTCAGTAGCCGGTCGCTGGCCTTGACCTTGTGCTCGCCACCGTCGTCTTGGGCGATGAGCTTGACCCCGATCCACAGCAACAGCGCCCCGCCGATCAGCCTGAGCCAGGGATATGCGAGGAGGCTCATCGCGAAGAACGTGAGTATGATCCGAAGCACGATCGCGCCGAGCACACCCCAGAAGACGCCTAGTCGCCGCTGCCGCTGCGCCAGGTTGCGGCAGGCCAGCGCGATGACGACCGCGTTGTCGCCGGACAACAGGATATTGACAAATATGATCTCGACGACCGCAATCCAGAATTGCGGTGCAGCCAGGTCAGGCATGCAGACTCCGCTATGACATGGACGAGAAAGCTAGGTGATCGACTGCAGCAACTTGCCCATCTCGGCGGGGTTGCGCGTCACCTTGATGCCGCAGGCCTCCATGACCGCGAGTTTCTCCTGCGCCGTTCCCTTGCCGCCCGAGACGATCGCTCCGGCGTGGCCCATGCGCTTGCCTGGCGGTGCGGTGACACCGGCGATGAAGCCGACGACGGGTTTTTTCATATGCGTCTTCACCCACTCCGCCGCGTTCTCTTCGTCGCCGCCACCGATCTCGCCGATCATGATCACGGCGTCGGTCTCCGGATCATCGTTGAAAAGCTTCAACACGTCGATGTGCTTGAGGCCGTTGACCGGATCGCCGCCGATACCGACCGCGGAGGATTGGCCCATGCCGAGGTCGGTCAATTGTGCGACCGCCTCGTAGGTCAGCGTTCCCGACCGCGACACGACACCGACGCGCCCCTTGCGATGGATGTGGCCCGGCATGATGCCGATCTTGATCTCGTCGGGCGTGATCACGCCCGGGCAGTTCGGACCGAGCAGTAGCGTCTTCCTGTCCTGCATCCGGTACCTCGTGCGGATCATATCGCGCACCGGGATGCCCTCGGTGATGCAGATGACCAGGTCGAGACCGGCTTCGACGGCCTCGTCTATCGCCGCAGCGGCAAACGGCGGCGGTACGTAGATCACCGAGACCGTGGCGCCGGTCGCGTGCTTCGCATCCCGCACAGTCGCGTAGATCGGAATGCCCTCGAAATCCTCGCCGGCCTTTTTCGGATTGACGCCCGCGACAAAGCAGTTCCTGCCATTGGCGTATTCGCGGCACATGCGCGTGTGGAACTGCCCGGTCTTGCCGGTGATGCCCTG
>DASXQW010000182.1:0-6424 GCA_036506975.1 Casimicrobiaceae bacterium
GGCGACCAGCGCCGAGAGCGCCGCCGTGAGCATATCCTGATTGGAGGCGTCTCCGTATGCGGTGTTGCTGCGGGCGAAGGGAATGCGCGCGCTGCCGACGATCGCGACGCGCCGGAGAACATCGGCCATGGAACCCTCCGCCAGGAAAAGCTGCAGGGCATCTATGCTACGCCGTGGCGCGCGCGCGCGGCAGCGTCAGGCGCGTCGCATGGCGCATTATCCAGGCGACGTCAGGCCGCCCGCGCCGCGATCGGCACGGGCGCGGACATCTTCAGCCGGAATGCGAGCAACGCGGCAAGCGCGAGCGCCACGCCGATGCCGACGACGCATGCGGACCAGCCGAAGCGGTCGAAAAGCTGGCCGAGAATGATGCTGCCGACGATACCGCCCAGAAAGTAGCAGGCAAGATAGATGCCGCTCGCCGATCCGCGGTCGGTCGTGGCCGCACGACCGACGAATCCGGTCGCGGTCGCCTGTGCGAAGAACGTCCCGACGCCGACGAGCATCAAGCCGACGATGACCGCGAGGAGATGCGGCAGCAGCAGCAGCGGCAGACCCGTGCCCGCGAGCGACAGCGCGCCCCAGAAGGTCGGCCGCGTGCCGAAGCGCTTCACTGCGCGGCCCGCCAACGCGGTCGTGACGATCGACGGCAGGAACACGAAGTAGACGAATCCGACCGCCATGCGGCTCAAGCTCAAGGGCTCGCGCACGAGCACGAAGTTCACGTAGGTGAAAGTGCCGATGAACACAAACAGGATCAGAAACCCGATGCCGAAGCTCGCCCGCAAGGGTGCGTTGCGCAGATGCTCGGCCCAGATCGAAAGTGGCGAACGCGCGGGCGTTGCGACCGCGGGCATCGGAGGGGTCCGGCCGAGCGTGAAATAGACGAGCACGGCCCCCGCGAGATTGAGCGCGGCAAAGAGATAGAAGTTACCGGCGAGTCCGAAGTGGTCGACGAACGCGGCCGCCATGAGGCGCCCGAAGAGGTTGCTCGCGACGTTCCCCGTGATATACGCCGCGAAGGCGCCAGCGGTATCGGTCGCGCTGCAATGTTCGGCCAGATAGGACAGCATCAGCGCGAAAGCCGTCGACATGCATAACCCCTGCGCGATGCGCAGGACGGTAAATGTGGTGAGGTCGGGCGCGACGGCAAGCAACGCCGTCGGGATCGAGAGCAAGATCAGGCTCGCCAGAATGCCGCTCCGGCGGTCGATGCGATGACTGAAAAACGCCACGGCCAATCCCGCCACGGCCATGCCGATCGTGCTTGCATTGACGGCGAAGCCAATGGCAGCGGGGCTGACCTGATAGGCCTTGGCGAGCGAGGGCAGGATGGCCTGCGTCGCGAACAGGTCGACGACTGTGAGAAAAGCGGTCAAGCCGATGACGAACGAGCGCAGGAGCGCACCCGTCGAGCGGCTACTCGCATGTTGATTCGTTGCACCAACCCGGGTGCTGCTCATCATCATCGACATTCCTTCATCGCCTTTGGCGGCTCGAGAGCTGCGGCGCCGGTCGCTATTGGACCGTCGCGCTCTCGAGCCGAACCCGCGCATGCGGGTGTTACATCATGTGCTGGTCCTTCATGTTCGCGACTGGAAAGAGGTCCACGGAAATCAGCACCACAGGGGCGTTCCCCGTGTTCTGCCACCAGTGCGATATGCCGGCTTTTTCCGACGCCACGTCGCCGGCCTTGTGCACGATCGGCGCGGTGCAGTTGCTGGCGTACTCGACAACTTCGCCGGAAACGATGTAGATCATCGCCGGCCGATTGTCATGGCTGTGCCACGGAACGATGCCGCCCGGCTTGATGTCGAGTTGCCGCAGCCGCAGGAGGCGGCCGTTGACGGCAGCCGGCTCCTTGGAAAGGTTGGTGCTCGCGCGCACCACATCGGTTACGTCCTTGGCCGCGGCCGTGCTGGGCTTCTGACCCTGACCGTCGGCGACCTTCTTGTCGGCGGGGCATTCGCCGGCGTTCGCCGTCGTCGCGGCGAACGACATCGCACCCGCAATGGCTGCGGCCAACGCGACGCGACGCCAATCCGATCGGTCCTTCCTGCTCGTATTGCTCATGCTGACTGTCTCCTTGGTGATTGATGTTGATGTATCCGAGGCAAACGGCGCCGCGGAGTACCGATTCGTCGTCACAAGCACTGATTGCTTACAGCGAGTGCGGCGATTGTTCGGTCGTCTCGCGAAGCTCCGCACGGCTCAAGTTCGTTTGCCGATCGCCGGTGAGATGCGTCACCAAGATGTGCTCGCACGCCTTGAAGAGCACGTAAAAGAGCAGGCTCAGGTAGCCGTAGCCTATGAGCTCGGCCAGTTGCAGCAGCGCACCGTCGGCGATCACCATCGTGCCGTAGTTCAGATACAGATCGATATTCGCCTTGAGCAGGACGAAGATGTTGACGGTCATGGCTCCGAACAGCAGAAAGAAAAGTCCCATCAGCAGGAAGGTCAGCCACCGATGCTTCCAGAGAATATCGATCAGCGTTCGCATCGAGTCGCTCCCGATTGGACCCAAAGCCCATCATCCGCAGCCGGCCGAGTGTGCCGATGCTCCGCCGCGATCTACGCGCGGATCCGGGCATCGCGCTAAAGCGCTCAGCCCGGGCTACGATGCCTGCGTCGATCCGCTGGCGAGAATCTACTTTGTCTTGCCGGCGAAGCCGTCGATGCCGGCAGCCAGCGGGCGGGTACCGATTGCCGGATCATGGATGACGACACCTTCGATTGGATCGACCGGTGCACGCCAGGGCGCGCGTTGAACCATGTGCCGCGTGGCTGCGTAGCCGGCCTGCCAGCGCGCTCGGATGCCCGCCGGCGTGAAATCGATGTCCTTGGTGTGGTCCTCGCCGTCGACGCGTGGCGCGACCAAGCGCACGACGTGCATGGTCGTGCCGCAACCCCACGACGAGAGCTCGCGCACCTGCGCCGAGTCGCGCGCCTTTTCCGGTACATGCTTGGCGAGCTCGCGGATGATGTGGCGCAGATGGTGAATCTGCTTTTGGCGCGCGATATGGCTCTTGGCGCGGCTCGCATACTGGATCTCCTTCTGCCGGCCCATGACCTGCCACAGCGTTTCCGGCTCGGGTCCTTCGGGATTCCACATGTGCACGGCGAAGATCAGCGAGTCGCGGCGAGGTTTATCATCGAGGACGGCTTCGATCGGTGTGTTCGAGTAGATGCCGCCGTCCCAATAGGGATCGCCGTCGACACGGACGGCGGGAAACGCCGGCGGCAGCGCGCCCGATGCCATCACGTGCTCGAGCCGGATCGACTCGTCGCGGCTGTCGAAATAACGCATTTCCCCGTTGCGCACATTGACCGCGCCGACGGTGAGCCGCACCTTGCGTTCGTTTACGTAGTCGAAATCGACCAGCCCGGCGAGTGTTTCGCGCAGCGGCTCCGTCGTGTAGTACGCGGCACTCTCCACGCCGACGGGGAAGTGCGGGCCGAACCACGAGGCCGGATTGGGCCCGAAGAACGGCGCAAGTCCCCGCGCCATCGTCGTCACGTTGGCGATCGTGCTGCCGAATCCCGGGAAGAATTCCGGCGCGCCGACGCCGGCGCGTTGTTCGACGCTGTCCCAGAACGTGTGTAGGCGCTCGAGCCGGCGTTCAGGCGGGTTGCCGGCGATCAGGGCGGCGTTGATCGCGCCGATCGACGTGCCGATCACCCAGTCGGGCTCGATTCCGGCTTCGTGCAAAGCGGTATACACGCCGACCTGATAGGCGCCCAGCGCACCGCCGCCCTGGAGCACGAGCACAACCTGGCCCGGCAGCGCCGGCCGGCGGGCTTTCGCGGGGGCATTGCCACGAGCGGGGATTCTCTTCCGTGATCCGGCCATGTCGAGCTCCTCCTTCCAGCTTCGATTCCTATGATCTTCCGGCGCGCGGGCGACGGGCAACGCGAACCCGGCAGCGGCAGTCGTCATTGCGCCGTCCAGCCGCCTTCGATGGGCATGATCGCGCCGGTGATCGATGCCGCGCTGTCGCCGGCGAGGAACGTCGCAAGTGCCGCGACCTCGTCGATCTGCACGAACTTCTTGGTCGGCTGCGCGTGCAGCAGGACGTCGTTGATCACCTGATCCTCGGTGATGCCGCGCGCCTTGGCAGTATCCGGGATCTGCTTCTGCACCAGCGGCGTCCAGACATAGCCAGGGCAGATCGCGTTCATGGTAATTCCGGCCTCGGCAACTTCCAGCGCCACGGTCTTGGTGAGCCCCGCGATGCCGTGCTTGGCCGCAACGTACGCGGATTTGAACGGGCTTGCGACAAGCGCGTGCGCGGAAGCGATGTTGATCACGCGACCCCACTTCTTCGCTTTCATCTGCGGCAGCGCCAGTCGCACCGTATGAAACGAGGCCGTAAGATTGATCGCAATGATGGCGTTCCACTTGTCGACGGGAAACTCGTCGACCGGCGCGACGTATTGAATGCCCGCATTGTTGACCAGGATGTCGACGCCGCCGAACTCGCCGATGGCGTTGCGCATCATCGCCTCGATCTCGGCTTGCTTGGACAGATCGGCGCCGTCATAGCGGACTTGCACGCCGTGCTCGGTCGCGATCGAGCCCCGCAGTGTCTCGATCTCCTTGGCGTCACCGAAGCCGTTCAGGATGACGTTCGCGCCCTGCCCGGCGAATGCTTTGGCGATACCCAGTCCGATGCCGCTGGTCGAGCCGGTGACCAGCGCCGTTTTTCCGTTCAACATGGATGACTCCCTCGATTGTTCGTGGCGACTCGCGCCGCAAGCTTTGCCGGGGCCGGCTCCACCTGCGAAAAGCCCGCCCGATCGCAGCATTAGTCCGGATCGGACGCTCTAACTTACAGTCGCGACGGTCCGTAAGAACGGCGACCGCGGAGCGACCAAGGCGCGAGGCGGTCGCGTTGCGCCCTCTAAGAAGCAACACAGCGCAGACCCAATCAGCAGGGGATTAGCGGCGCCGCCGCCCGGAGCGCCGTCGAGACGAGGCCAGCCGCGACAAACGAACTGCTAGAGTTTCTGCCCGACGCCCACCGAGAACACATCTACCGCCGCAGCCTTGCCTTTGAACGGGACGGGGCCGAGCGGCTCGACCGTGATGTGCTCGCTCAAGCCCGCGCGCGTAGCCTGGTCGATCAGAATGGTGCGTTGCGCGACCTTGGTGTGCGTCTCGAGCCGCGCGGCGAGATTGACGGTGTCACCGATACAGGTGTAAGTCGCCCGCTGCTTGGTGCCGGTATATCCAGCCACCATCTCGCCGGAGGCGATACCGATGCCGATCCTGATCGGCGGCTTTTCCTCGGCCTGCCGCTCGAGGTTGAACAGATCGATCAGCTCGACCATTTCTTGCGCCGCGAGCACCGCAGTCTCTCCATGATCCGACAGCGGCATCGGCGCGCCGAACACCGACATTAGACCGTCACCCATCATCAGCGTGACGACGCCGCCGTGGCCGCTGATCGCGTCGAACATCAGCGCGTAATACGTGTTGAGAAGCTCGATCGTCTCCTCGGGCGGCTGCGATTCCGCAAGCGAAGTGAAGCCGCGGATATCGGAGAACATCACCGAGGCATGCACCCGCTTGCCGCCGAGCGAGAACCCGGAATCCTGCAGGTCCTGCGCGACCTCAGGAGTGGCGAAGCGGCGCATCAGCTCCTTTTGCTGGTCCCGCAGTCGCTTTTTCTCGAGGCTCGCCTCGATTCGGGCCTTCAGCAGCACCGGATTGACCGGCTTGGTGAGGTAATCCTCGGCGCCGAGCTCGATGCAACGGACGATGTTGGCGATCCCCTCCAGCGACGACGTGACGATGACCGGCAGGTCGCGCAGCTGCCGATCGTTGACCAGTTGCTCGAGCACCTGGAAGCCGTCCATCTCCGGCATTTCCATGTCGAGCAGCACGAGGTCGAAGCCTTCGCGCCGCAGCATCTCCAGCGCCACGCGGCCGTTTTCGGCCGATGCCACGCTATGGCCCTGAAGCTCGAGGCTGCGAGTCAGCAGCAGCCGGTTGACCTTGTTGTCATCCACCACGAGCAGCCGCGCGCCGCCGTGGTTGCCCTCACGCACGTTTGAGCTCCTTCAATGCCTGCGCCACGCGCGCGTATTCAAGCGCCAGCGCATCGAGCGGGTCGCCGTCCTCGCGCGCCGAGGCGAGCCCTCCCAGCTCGAGGTTCTTCGCCATTGCGCCGAGCGTCATCGCGCCGAAGGTATTGCTGTTCGACTTGAGCGAGTGCGCCGCGCGCTTGAAACGGGCAGCGTCGTTCGCAGCCAGCGCGCTGCGCAGATCCTCGAGCATCGTCGGCGCTTCGGTAAGAAAAGTGTCGACCAGCTCGTGCACGAAGTCGGCGCCGGCGGTTGCCTTGAGGTTTTCGAAGGTGGCGCGATCGATCGCGGCGTCGGTCATGTCAGCGGCTCCCTCGGGTGGGTACCTGGTTTAGCG
>DASXQW010000183.1:0-10459 GCA_036506975.1 Casimicrobiaceae bacterium
CACCTGCCAGACCAATGCGCAATGCCTGACGCCCGGCACCTGCAGCAACAACGCCGCGGCGTGCAGCACGGTCCAGCAATGCCCGAGCGGACTTTGCACGGACAACGCAACCCGCTGCTACTTGAACCAGGATTGCCCCAAGGTCGGGAAGTGCAACTCCAACGGAGCCGACTGCACGAACAACAACCAATGCCCGCCGACGACCGGGGTCTGCAGCATCACCAACCTTGCCTGCACGATCCCCGGGTCCGATCTGACCAATTGTCCGCCGATCGGCAAGTGCACCGCCAGCGGCGCGCAATGCACGACCAACGCCAACTGCCCGAACATCCCCGGGCCGCTGCCGCCCAACGCGGCGGTGTGCAGCACCGGCGGCATCGGCGGCGTCGCGACCGCGACCCTGCGCAACGACGCGGAGAACGCCGGCGTCGTATGCCGCCGTAACAACAAGGCGTATGTCGGCGCGCCCGCGGTTGCCGCGGGTCCTTACAACTATCCTTCCGGGAAGTACCTCACGCCGATCACCAACGGCACCGGCGTCGACGCCTGTCCGTCGACCAACCACTTCGCCAGCGTTCCGCGGCATTACTGGAAATCCGAAGTCGAGTGGTGCGACAAGAAGATCGCCACTGCCGGCGACAAGTGGCTGGGCTACGGCACCGATGCCGGCGGCACCTGCCAGCCGGGCAAGGATTCGACGCACATCTATCCGCGCTTCTACCAGTTCGGAGCGGCGAGCTACGTCAACAACTACACCACTTCCGCGTTCCAGCGCGTCGATCTCGACATCGCAAAGCGCTTGACGGCGACGTATACCCACACCTGGATCAACTCCCTCGGCCAGACGAAGACGGTCACGCGCAATTTCGACGAGGAGATGACCAACTACGCCAACTGGTTCGCGTACTACCGCACGCGTATCCAGGCGGTGAAGACGGTGACCTCGCTCGCGTTCACCAAGCTCGACGACCAGTATCGTGTCGGGTTCCATACCCTTTCCAACGGACTGACGACGACGACGGCGCAATCGGATCCGGCCACCTTCGTCAACATCGCCGATTTCGACGCGACCCAGAAAGCAGCCTGGTTCCAGCAGCTGTTCGCGATCTCGATCCCGCTGCGGCTGGAGACGCCGACGCTCGATGCGATGTCGCGCATCGGCGAATACTTCCGCACGGGCGGCAGTGGCGCGCTCGCGGGGGCAACCGACCCGATCATCCTGTCGTGTCAGAAGAACTGGCACATGCTGTTCACCGACGGCTTCACCAACCAAGCCAGCTTGCCGCCTTCAGCCGTCGCCGATCAGGACGATACGGTGCCCACACTACCGCAGACCGTAACCGGCCTTACTGCGGGACAGCCGTGGCCACATCCATTCCGCGAGGATCCGAATGCTTCGGCGTCGAACGCCGCGTCCGACTACGCGATGAAATACTGGGTCACCGACCTGCGGACGAGCGGCGCAAATGCGACCGATGACGTGCCGGGGACGACCAAGGATCCGGCGACCTGGCAGCACTTGAACTTCGCGGCGATGTCGCTGGGCACGCAGGGCAAGCTGCCCAACGCCAACCAGTCGCTCACCGAGAACCTGCTCGCCGCGGGCACGCTGCAGTGGCCGCAACCGTACCCGACGGTGAACAGGCCGGACAACTCGGGCGTCGACGATCTCTGGCACGCGGCGACCAACGGCCGCGGGCGCTTCGTCAACGCGCAATCGGCCGCCGAGCTCAAGCTCGGCATGGGACAGATACTGCAGGACATCACCAACCAGGCCGGGTCGCGCGCCGGTGTGGGTCTGGCGAGCAGCTCGATCTCGCTTTCCAATCACGCGGTCTATCGCGTGACTTTCCAGCCCGGCTGGGCCGGCACGCTGACCAAGATCGAAATCGACACGGTCACGGGAGCCGAGATCCTTCCACCGGATTGGGAGGCGGCGGAGCAGCTTCATAATCAGTTGACGATCGCCGCGAACGACCCGACGTGCGTAACCCCCGGGTCGTGCCCCTGGTTCACCAACCGGAAGATCTTCACCACCGACGGCAGCAACACCGGCGTGCCTTTCCTCTGGGCCAATCTCTCGGCAGCGCAGCAGGACTCGCTGGCGCCGGGACTGCCGGCGGTCGGTCAGGCCGTGCTCGAGTATCTGCGCGGCAACCCGACCAACGAGGGCGTGGCGCTCGGCCAGTTCCGTGTCCGGCCGACGGGAACGTTCATCAATACCTCCGGCGAAAACTTCCTCGGCGACATCGTCGACTCGCAGGCTGTCTATGTCGGGCCGCCGAACGCGCCTTACCTCGACGGCAACGATCCCGGCTATTCGGCCTTCGTCACGAGCATGAGCGCTCGTCCGAAGCGCGTATACGCCGGCGCCAACGACGGCATGCTGCATGCGTTCGACGACGCCACCGGCGAGGAGGCCTGGGCGTATATTCCGCGCGATTTGTACCGTCCCGATAGCACCGGCCTGGGCGCGCTCGCGTATCAGGACGGGGCGCTGCCGCCGTTCCGCCATCACTACTATGTCGATTCGACGCCACGGATCATCGACGTCGACTTCGGCGGGCCGGATTGGCACTCGATTCTCGTCGGCGGTCTGGGCAAGGGCGGCAAGTCGTATTACGCGCTCGACGTCACGCAGCCGGCAAGCATCATCGACGAGACGACCGCAGCCGCGCAGTACCTGTGGACGTTCAACGATGCCGACATGGGATACAGCTTCGGCCGGCCGATGCTCGCCAAGACGCGCGCCTTCAGCGGCGCCTGGCTCATGGTCGTCGCCGCGGGCTACAACAACCCCAGCGGTGTGGGCACGATCTATTTCGTCGATGCCAAGACCGGCGTATTGAAGAACAAGATGACGACCGGCTCCGGCACCCCGACGAGCCCGTCGGGTCTCGCGCACATCTCGGGCTACACCAAGGACTTCCACAATCAGCTCATCGAGCAGATCTATGGCGGTGACCTGGACGGCAAGTTCTGGCGCTTCGATGTCTCCGATGCGAATCCGGCCAACTGGACCGTGCAGCAGATGGCGTACCTCACCGATCCGGCCGGCAACCCGCAACCGGTGACCACGCCGCCGCAGATCGAGGTCGATATCGCCAATGGCGTGGATCGCTGGGTGTTCATCGGAACCGGCCGATTGCTCGACGACACCGACATCACCAATACGACCATCGCGAACCAGCAACAGACGTTCTACGCGATCCGCGACGGCACGACGAGCACGCCGAACCCGATCGTCGCCGCACTGCAGCCGCGCGCCGACTTCGTCGCCCTGACGGACAAGCTCAACGGCTTGTCGTCGAAGCCTACCAAGGGCTGGTTCGACGACCTGCCCGCGGGCGAGCGGATGATCACTGCGGTGCAGGCGGCGCTGGGCGTAGTTGCGTATGTTGGAACCTCGCCGCAGGACAACCCCTGCCTGACCGGCTTGCCGGCGACGCTTTATGTCCGCGAGTTCGCGCTTGGCGATTCCCTGTTGCTGAACGACCCGAACGTCAACGCCAATGGCGGCCTCCCCGAAGTCCAGGGCGCGGTCGGTCTGGATATCGCGATCTTCAGCGATTCGACCGGACCGCAATCGGCGTCCTCGCTGGACATCCGCATCGCGGTCACCGCGGGAACGACCGGTGACGTATTCTTCCAGCGCATCAAGTTGCCGGGGGTGCTCTCGGCGCACCGGATGTCCTGGCGACTGCTGGGACAATAGGCGCAAGTAACGTCCTCGATACGCGACAACGGCCTCTCCGCCCAAGCGGAGGGGCCGTTTTGTTCGATGCAACCGGACCAGAGGAGCCTAAGGCTTGATCGCCGTGGCAATCGCTATCGCAATGGACGACGGAGCAACTCGACGCACGGGCGAGCGCCGGTTGTCGATCGCGATCGGCGTCTCGCTTCTGGTTCACGCCATCACCATCGCTTCGCTTCGCGGACTGCTGCCGACGGTGTACAGCTACGCGCAGGGCGGCGCCGGCAGCTTCACCGCGCTGCAGGCGGTCATCGCGGGCCCGAAGAGCGAGCCCTCGCCGCCGGAGCAAACCGAGCGCGAGCCCTCGATCGACCCGAGTCTGCTCCTGCCACCCGATGCGAAGCCGATCGAGACACCGATCCAGCGGCCGCTGCCGCAGACGGGGCCGACGCCGGGCGGCGGGCCGGTGCGAAGCGGACCGAGCAGCCCCGATGTCAGCGTTGCAGTGGGCTTGATCGACGATCCTGCCCGGCTCGGCCCGGATTACGTCGCGCGGCTCGCGCAGCGCTTTCCGGAGCGCGTGTCGAAGACGCCGCTTCTCCTCGGGTCGCCGGTCGTCATGTATCCGGCGACGGCAATGGCGGCCGGCGCCGAACGGCGCATCGCGGTATTGCTCACGCTTGATGCGAACGGACGGATCGTGGATTCGCAGCTTGTCCCGGACGATCCCCTGTTCGGCCCGGTCGTGCAGGAGGCGCTCAAGGATGCTCAGTTCACGCCTGCGGAGATCGACATGACGACCGTGCCTTACTGGGCGATACTCGAGTTTGTCTTCACGCTCGAGCGCCCGAGCGCGCCCGCGCCCAGGCGTACGGGTCCCGCGAGCGCGTCGATTGGGCGTCAGCCCAATGTCGGCAGATGAAACCCCGGCGCCGCGCTGCCGTCGTCGGGCCAGCGCGTCGTCACCGCCTTGCCACGCGTATAGAAGCGCACGCCATCCATGCCGTGGACGTGCAAGTCCCCGAATAGCGAGTTGCGCCAGCCCCCGAAGGAATAGAACGCCATCGGAACCGGGATCGGCACGTTGATGCCGACCATGCCGACCTCGACGTGCTGCTGGAAGCGGCGTGCGGCGTAGCCTGAGCGGGTGAAAAGCGCCGCGCCGTTGGCATAGCGGTTCGCATTGATCAGCGCAATCGCTTCGTCCAGCGATTCACTGCGCACGATCACCAGCACGGGGCCGAAGATCTCTTCGCGATAGATCGCCATTTCCGGCGTCGTGCGGTCGAAAAGCGTCGGCCCGAGGAAGAAGCCGTTCTCGTGACCCGCGATCCCCGGCTTGCGGCCATCGACGACCAGCGCGGCACCCTCGGCGACGCCACGATCGATCAGGCCGACGATGCGGTCGCGCGCGGCACAAGTGATCACCGGACCCATTTCGGATTCCGGACGATCGCCCGGTCCTACAGCGATGCGGCGGGCGCGCTCCGCCAGGAGATCGCGCAGCGGATCACCTGCTTCGCCAACAGCGACGACGACAGACACCGCCATGCATCGCTCGCCGGCCGAACCGTATGCCGCGCCGATCAGCGCTTCGGCGGCGAATGCCAGGTTCGCGTCGGGCAGGACGACGGCGTGGTTCTTCGCGCCGCCCAGCGCCTGCACCCGCTTGCCGTGCGCGGTGCCTGTCTCGTAAATGTATTTCGCGATCGGTGTCGATCCGACGAACGAGACGGCCCTGATACCGGGATGCTTGAGGATTGCGTCGACCGCTTCCTTGTCGCCGTGCACGACGTTGAACACGCCATCGGGCAGGCCCGCTTCTTTGAGCAACTCCGCCATGCGCAAGCTCAGCGTCGGATCGCGCTCCGACGGTTTCAGGATGAACGTGTTGCCGCAGGCGAGCGCGATCGGAAACATCCACATCGGCACCATCGCCGGGAAATTGAAGGGCGTGATTCCGGCGCAGACCCCGACCGATTGCCGCAACGAAAAGCTGTCGACGTCGCTGCCGACGTTGTCGCTGAATTCGCCCTTGAGCAGATGCGGAATACCCGTGGCGAACTCGACGACTTCGATGCCGCGGGTGATCGAGCCTTCGGCGTCGACCCGCGTCTTGCCGTGCTCCTCCGAGAGCAGGCGCGCGAGGTCCTTCTTGTGCGCTTCCATCAGCTCGCGGAAGCGCATCAGGATCCGCGCCCGGCGCAGTGCCGGTGCATTGCGCCACGCGGGCCACGCCTCGGTCGCGGCGGCGACCGCCGCATCGACGTCCTCCGCTGTCGCGAAGGGCACGTGGCGCAGGAACTCCCCGGTGGCGGGATTGGTCACTTCGCCGTAGCGCGTTGTGCGCGAGGGCGTGGGTTTGCCGCCGATCCAGAGCGGCAGCCGTTCGAGCGTGGTCAGGTCCATGGAGTTCTCCTCCTCTCGCGGTCCGATGGCATGCGCTGTGGGCTTACACCGCTTCGTGCAAGCGCGCGACGTAGCGCGCCACCAGATCGACTTCGAGATTGACTCGCGCGCCGCGTGTCAGTTCACGCAGCGTCGTTGCCGTCAGTGTATGCGGGATCAGATTCACCGCAAAGTGCCGCTGCGCCACGGTATTGACGGTCAGGCTTACCCCGTCGACGGCGATCGACCCTTTAGGCGCGATAAAGCGCACCAGCGCGACGGGCGCCTCGATCTCGAGCATTCGGCTTCCGTCGGCGGCCCCGACGGCCTCCGTCCGAATGACGCTGCCGACGCCGTCGACGTGGCCGCTGACGAGATGCCCTCCCAAGCGATCGGACAGCCGCAACGCCGGCTCCAGATTCACCTTGCCCATGCGATCCAGGCCCGTCGTGCACGAAAGCGTCTCGGCCGATACGTCGAAACAGAGCCTGTCGCGCTCCACGGCGACGACGGTCAGGCAGCATCCTGCCACCGCGATGCTGTCACCCGCCTTGACGCCGTCCACGTCCAGGGGACCCGTCTCGACAGCGATGCGCAGGCCATCGCCATGGGGCGTCGCGCTGGCGATGCGGCCGACGGCCTGCACGATGCCGGTGAACATTAGGGAACCTCTGAATAAGTCCCGCACGGGCGCGACGGAGGCTTGCCGGGTGGGATGGCGCGAAGCCAGGCGAAGCCAATAGTAGGCGCTATTGGCGAGCCAGGTGACAAAGCCAGCACCCCGGCAAGCCCCGTCCCTCCGGGTTGGCGCGATAGTGCGGCGTCTGCTGCGGCGCGCTCCTCGGCATCGCAGGTCAAACTACGACCTTCGTCGCGCGCCTTGCAGCCATCCGCATCTCGCGCCAACGCGCTCCGCGTGGGGCTCATTCAGAGGTTCCTTGGCTTGCCTCGCCTGATACACGCGCCAGTACGCGCCAGTCGTCGCCGATGCGGGCAACTTCACGTATTTGCATTTGCACGCGTTGCGCGAGCTGCGCCAGTGGTGAAGGCAGCGCGAACATGCCGCGCGCCGGGTCGCCGAGAAGGCAGGGCGCGAGATAGAGCAGCAGCTCGTCGACGAGCCCCGCAGCCAGCAATGCGCCATTGAGCTTGGCACCGGCTTCCACGTGCAGCTCGTTGACGCCACGCTCGGCAAGAAGCCCGAGCATCGCAGCGAGGTCGACCCGGCCATCGCGTCCTGGAAGGTGCACGTGCTCAACGTTTTCCGGCCACGCGACCTGCGGCGTACCTGCGGAAACGACGATCACCTCTCCGCCGTCGAGAACACGCGCATGTGTAGGCAGTTGACCGTGGCGATCGACGATGACCTTCAGCGGTTGGCGCGAGGTTTCGACTTCTCGCACCGTCAATCGCGGATCGTCCTGCAGCACAGTGCCGATTCCGGTCAGGATCGCGCAGGAGCGAGCCCGCCAGCGGTGCCCGTCGGCACGCGCGGCCGGTCCCGTGATCCATTGACTCGTACCGTTGTCGAGAGCCGTCTTGCCATCCAGGCTCGCCGCGATTTTCACGCGCAGCCACGGCCGGCCCGCGGTGATGCGCTTGATCCATCCCGCGTTGAGCTCGCGCGCTTCGTCCTCGCAGAGACCGTATTCGACAGCGATGCCGGCGGCGACGAGTCGTTCTCCGCCACGGGATGCGACCGGGTTCGGATCGCGCATCGCGGCCACGACGCGGCCTATCCCCGCGGCGAGCAAGCCGTCGGTGCACGGCGGCGTGCGCCCGTAATGGTTGCACGGCTCCAGGGTGACGTAGAGTGTGGCGCCGCGCGTCGCTTCGCCATGCGCTTCCGCATCGGCAAGCGCTTGGATTTCAGCGTGGGCTTCGCCGGCGCGCGCGTGCCAACCTTCGCCGATTACGCGCCCATCGCGGACGACGACGCAGCCCACGCGCGGATTCGGGGTCGCCGTGAACAATCCGCGCGCGGCGAGATCGAATGCGCGCTGCATGCACTCGCGATCGCGGTCGTCGAACCCCGGCATGTCAGCAACGCCTGAGCAACCTGAGCGCTCAGCGCGACTTGCGCCGTGGCGACACCGGCTCGACTTCCTTCAGCGCGTCGCGAAAGTCGGCGGCATCCTGAAAGCTCCGATATACCGACGCGAAGCGGATGTAGCCGACCTTGTCGAGCTTGTAAAGCTCCTGCATGACCATCTCACCGATCTGACGCGAGGGGATTTCGCGCTCGCCCAGGCCAAGGATCTGCTGCAGGATGCGCTCGACGGCCTGGTCGACATATTCCGTCGGCACCGGACGCTTGTGCAGCGCTCGCAGGAAGCCGTTGCGTATCCGACTCACGTCGAAGTCCGCGCGCGTGCCATTCTGTTTGACGATTTGCGGCAACCGCAGCTCGGCTGTTTCGTAGGTCGTGAAGCGTTTGCGGCAGGAGAGGCAGCGCCGGCGGCGCCGGATCGAATCGCCGCCTTCCGACACGCGGGAATCGAGCACCTGGGTGTCGGGGCTGCCACAGAAGGGACACTTCATCGCTACCCGGAGGCTGTCGGCCTTACTGTCGCGTATGCAACGGCGGCAAGCCCGACAGGCCCCTAGCCCTTGCTCTCCGCATACACCGGAAAGTTGGCGGTCAGCGCCTTGACCGCAGCCGTCACGCGCGAGATGGTGGCAGAGTCGGACGGCGCCTCGAGCACATCGGCCATGAGGTGCCCCAGCGTTTCGCATTCGATTTCGGTGAATCCCCGCGTCGTGATCGCGGGACTGCCGACGCGGATGCCACTGGTCACGACCGGCTTTTCCGGATCGTTCGGAATCGCATTCTTGTTGACCGTGATGTTGGCGCGGCCGAGCGCCGCCTCGGCGTCCTTGCCCGTGATCTTCTTCGCGCGCAGGTCGACCAGGAACAAGTGCGAATCGGTGCCGCCGGAAACAATGCGCAGGCCGCGGTCGCGCAGCACCGTCGCCAGCACCCGCGCGTTCTCGAGCACGCGCTCCTGATAGATCTTGAAATCGTGCGAAAGCGCTTCCTTGAACGCGACCGCCTTGGCGGCGATCACGTGCATCAGAGGCCCGCCCTGCAAACCCGGAAACACGGCGGAATTGATCAGCTTCTCGTGCTCGGCGCCGGCGAGGATCAGCCCGCCGCGAGGGCCGCGCAGGGTCTTGTGCGTGGTGCTGGTCACGAAATGCGCAACACCGACGGGCGTGGGATAGAGCCCAGCGGCGATCAGACCCGCGTAATGCGCGATGTCGGCCATCAGGTAGGCATCGACCGAGTCCGCGATCGCGCGAAAGCGCGCCCAGTCGATGAGGCGCGAATACGCGGATGCCCCGGCGATGATGAGCTTGGGCTTGTGCTGATGCGCCAGCTTTTCGGCGGCATCGTAATCGATGAGCTCGGTCGCCGGGTCGAGTCCATACGCGAACACGCGGAACCACTTGCCCGAGATGTTGACCGGCGAGCCGTGTGTGAGGTGCCCGCCGTGAGGCAGCGACATGCCGAGGATTGTGTCGCCGGGCTTCAGCGCGGCAAAGAATACGGCCTGATTCGCCTGCGCCCCCGAGTGCGGCTGTACGTTGGCGAATTCGGCGTCGAAGAGCTTCTTGGCGCGGTCGATCGCGAGCTGCTCGGCGACGTCGACGTATTCGCAGCCGCCGTAGTAACGCTTGCCTGGATAGCCCTCGGCATACTTGTTGGTGAGCTGCGAGCCCTGCGCAGCCAGCACCGCACGGCTCGCGTAATTCTCCGACGCAATCAGCTCGATATGCTCTTCCTGACGTACATGCTCGCCGGTAATGGCGGCCCACAGATCCGGGTCGGATTGCGCGAGCGTGAGCGAGCGATGGGGCATGGCGATCCGAAGGTGGTATCGGGGAAGCTTTGTATTTTAGCACCCGGCCGGCGGGCGGAACCGGTGCGGGCAGCGCTCGCCGCCAAGGGGCGCCTGACCGGGAAATACGCATATAATCCGATACGCTCGCGGCACTTCCCTGGGAGGAATCCTCGTGTCGTCCTTGCTTTCGCTGTCCCGATTGATCGACCGGCTGAGCGAACGCATCGGCCACACTTTTTACTGGCTGGTGCTGGCCGCGGTGCTGATCAGCGCGGCCAACGCCGTCGTGCGCAAGGCCTTCAACGTCAGCTCGAACGCGTTCCTCGAGATCCAGTGGTATCTGTTCTCGGCGATCTTCCTGTTCCTGGCCGGCTATACGTTGCTGCGCAACGATCATGTGCGCATCGATGTCATCTCGCACCGGCTGTCGAAGCGGGCGCGGACCTGGATCGACATCGTCGGCACGGTGTTCTTCCTATTTCCGATGGCGATCCTGATCATGTGGCTGTCGTGGCCGGTGTTCGTCGACGCC
>DASXQW010000184.1:0-2417 GCA_036506975.1 Casimicrobiaceae bacterium
GATTTCGACCAAGGCCATACGTCGATCCTCAGCGCTTGAGCCTGGGATCGAGCGCATCGCGCAATCCATCGCCCATGAGATTGAAAGCAAGCACGGTAACGAGAATCGCCAGGCCGGGGAAAGTCACGACCCAGGACGCGCGTTGGATGAACTCGAGCGCGTCGGCAAGCATCGAGCCCCACTCGGGGGTCGGCGGCTGCGCCCCCAGGCCGAGGAAGCCCAAGGCGGCTGCGTCGAGGATCGCCGACGAGAAGCCCAGCGTCGCCTGCACGATCAGCGGCGCGAGGCAATTCGGCAGGATGGTGTTGAACATCAGCCGCAGCGCGCCCGCGCCGGCGATCTTCGACGATTGCACGTATTCCCGGCCGGCTTCGGCGATCACCGCGGCGCGCGTGAGCCGCACGTAGTGCGGCAGCAACACGATGGCGATCGCATACATGGCGTTGATCAGTCCGGGGCCGAGGATCGCGACCACCGCGATCGCGAGCAGCAGACTCGGGAGCGAAAGCATGACGTCCATCAAGCGCATGATCGTGGTCTCGACCCAGCCGCGCACATACCCGGCGATCATGCCGAGAACCACGCCGAGCGAAAGCGAGATCGCGACCGAAATGAGGCCGATCAGGAGTGAGAGCCGCGTGCCGTAGATCAATCGCGACAGGATGTCGCGTCCGACGGGATCGGTGCCGAGGATGAAATCGGCGCTGCCTCCCGCCTGCCACACCGGTGGCGTCAGCGTGAACTCGCGGTACTGCTCGTACGGTGGATGCGGCGCGACGACGCCCGCGAAGATCGCGAGCAGGACCAGCGCGACGGTGAGGGCCAGGCCCAGCAATGCACCGCGGCTCTGTGCATACGCATGCCAGAACTCGTGCCAGCGGCCTTCGATCCGATCCGGCGCCGCGTCGCGTGCGACGGCTGCAAAGGCTTCGCTCATTGCCCTCTCACCCTAACCCTCTCCCCCTTCTCGGGGGAGAGATCGTGGGGCCGGATTCATCCGGCCGCTCCAGCTCGGATCGCGTGCGAATGAATTCGCACCTACGCATGGCGAATGCGTGGATTGACCACGCCGTAGAGCAAATCGACGATGAGATTCACGCTGATCACGATGGTGGCGATCAGGAGGATGCCGCCCTGGACCACCGGGTAGTCGCGCGATTGCACGCCGTGGATAAGCCAGTTGCCCACGCCGGGCCAGGAGAAGATCGTTTCGGTCAGGATCGCGCCGGACAACAGCAGGCCGACCTGCAGGCCGATGACGGTGATGACCGGGATCAGCGCATTGCGCAGCGCGTGGATCAGGATGACCTGCCACCGGGGCAGCCCTTTCGCTCGCGCGGTGCGCACGTAGTCCTCGCGCAGCACTTCGAGCATCGCCGAGCGCGTCATGCGGGCGATGACCGCCAGCGGGATCGTGCCCAGCGCGATCGCGGGCAGGATCAGATGCGAAACGGCCGAACGCAGCGCGGCCCAATCGCGCGCCTTGAGCGTGTCGATCAGCATGAATCCCGTCGCGGCCGGCACGTCGTACTCGACCGCGATGCGGCCCGACACCGGTGTCCAGCCCAACTGAACCGAAAAGAACAGGATCAGCAGCAGCGCCCACCAGAAGATCGGCATCGAGTAGCCGGTGAGCGACACCCCCATCACCGCGTAGTCGGCCACGGTGTTGCGCTTGAGCGCGGCGAGAATGCCGGCGGGCAGACCGATGCCTACGGCAAACAGCATCGCGAAGAACGCGAGCTCGATCGTCGCGGGGAAGAGCGTCAGGAATTCGCCGAGCACGGGCTCGTGCGTGGTGAGCGACGTCCCGAGATCGCCTCTCGCCACCTGCCCGACGTACTCGGCGTATTGCACCGGCAGCGGTCGGTCGAGTCCGAACTCATGCAGCAGGCGTTCGCGCCGGGCGGGATCCATCCCACGCTCGCCCGACAGGTTCTCGACCGGATCGCCCGGGATCAGGTGAATCAGCGCGAACGCGAGCAGCGTAACGCCGATGAACGTCGGGATGATCAGTGCCGCGCGGCGGAGGATGAAGGCGAACACTACAGGCGCCGCGAAGTCATGAACAAGCTCGGCGCGCTCCCGCTATGGTTGTCGCCCCGGCGCAGACCGGGGCCCAAGTTCGCAGCGTGAACGCGATCGCCTCATGACCTTGGATCCCGGGCCTCGCTACGCTCGCCCGGGATGACGCAGCTGTCTCCGATCGCCGCGAGGCTTCGCCTCTTGCTCTCGGGCAGCTGCGTCACTTGGAAGCGAGGTCGGCTTTGCTGCCGGCGATCTCCGCCTTGTCGAAATAGTGGTGCGCAGTCGCGTCCATCTTGTAGCCCTTCACTTCCTTGCGCACCGGGTCGAAGCGGATCGAATGCGCCAGCGTGATCCACGGCGCCTCTTCCTTGAAAATGACCTGCGCCTGC
>DASXQW010000185.1:0-10031 GCA_036506975.1 Casimicrobiaceae bacterium
CGGGCGCCCCAGGCGTGGGCAAAGGGGAGGAACTTGTCCGTGATTCCCACGGGATGGCCCTTGCTGCGGATGGCGAAGCCCACCTGCGTCGGCTCACCGCCCTTCGCGTCGGCGATCGTCAGCTTCTTCATCGCCGCCAGCCAATCGCTCATGGTCTTGGGCGGATCGTCCGGATTCAGGCCGGCTTTCTTGAACATGTCGACGTTGATGTACATCTGCTGGAAGTTGCCGTGCTCGATGGGGATCCCGTAGCGCGCGCCCTTCCACTTGCCGACCTCGACCATGTACTTCGGCAGATTCTGGTCATATACCTTCTCCAGATCGGCGGGCATCTTGTCGCAGAAATCGTATTGCCCGCACCATTGGTGCGTCATTCCCATGAACATGTCAGGCGCGCTGCTCTTGGCCATGAACCCGGCCAGGTACTTGGCCTCGTATCCCTGGTAAGGGATGGTGACCACTTCGACTTCGTACCCGCTCTTCTTGGCGAACTCTTTCCCTTTGGTCTCGTACCACTTGTTGAAGTCGGGGTTCTGTTCCCAGTGGGTCCAGAGGACCAGCTTCTTCTGCTGTGCAAAGCTGGCGTTAGGAATCGTCACGGCCACCATCACCGCCGCCAGAATCACCAGCGTCCATCCACGTCGTTTCATGAGCTCCTCCCTAAAACCTGCGAATTTCCCAACAAAATTGGATAAGACATCGCTTTCGACGGACCGATTTGCTGCGTTTAGCAGGTCCGATTTTTCTTGTCAATGATCGCCGCGGAGAAGGTCGCGAGCGCGGAACCACCATGTCATCAGTGGCCGGAACCAGGCCGTGCCGTTGTAGAAGGGTACCGCGGCAAAGGATATGTCATCAAATGCCGTTTTTCCATCCTGCCGGCCGAGCACTTTCAGCGCGACCTTGTGGCCGAGGTAGGGCATCAGCGCTACCCCCGACCCATTGCAGCCGAGCGCGAACCAGATGCCGTCGCGCTGGCCGATCCCGGGCAAATCACTGCGCGTCATTGCGACATTGCCGGTCCAGACATGGCTGACGCGAGTGCCGGCTAGCGTGGGAAAAATTGCGCACAATTCCTTCATCAGCCATTCGGCGGCCTCGTCAAGCGGAATCGGGTGCAGCGCGGCGCGACCACCCAGCACGATGCGCGTACCGTCGGGTGACGGACGATAGTACAGGTGCTTGTCCCGGGTCTCGACGATCATCCGGCCATTCGGGATCAAGCTGCGAACGCGCTCCGCTCCCAGTGATTCGGTGGCGATGAGGAAGCTCGGTATCGCGACGAGACGGCGGGCGAGTGCCGGCGTGGTTCGGCCCGTATAACCGTTGGTGGTGGCAATGACCGCAGTCGCGTCGATGTTTCCGCGTGCCGTTTCGACGATCGATTTGGTCGCTTCGCGTCTGACCGCGGTCACCGGTGTGTGGCCCGCGACGAACGCTCCGGCGCTCTGCGCCCGCTGCAGAAGCCCCAGATGGAACAATGCCGGATGCACGCCGCCGTGCGCGTGAAACAGCAGGCCACCTTGATAGCAATCCGCTGCAATCTCGCGGCGGACATCGGCCTTGCTCAACACGTCGACCACCATGCCGAGATCGCGCTGCAGCGCCTGCGCATCGCGCGTCAACGTCGCGTAATCCGCCTCCGTCCATGCGCCGCGCATCCGCCCGCTCATCTGTAGTTGGGCGTCGATCTTCTCGTCGACGATCAACGCTTTCGCAAATTCGAGGGACGCCATGCCCTCACGAATAAGATCCCTGGCCTTTTGCGGGCCGAATCGCTCGATGAGCTTGGTGTATGACAGCCGGTGGCCATGACCGATCATCCCTCCCGATCGGCTCGAAGCGCCCTCGCCCGGCGCGAGAGCGTCGAGCACGACAACCGACCGGCCGCCCCGGGCAAGCGTCAGTGCCGCCGACAATCCAGCATACCCTGCGCCAATGATCGCGACATCGCAACGCTTTGGCAGCGCGACTTCGATGGGCGATTCGCGAGGCGCGGCGTCCCACCAGTACGGGTCATAGGAAACCGACCCCGATTCGGTCCGCATGCCTTCTCCCTTTTTGTCCTGGTCCGGCAATTGTATGATCACGGGGCGTGGATCGCTTCACCTCTATCCACGGAAACAGCGCACAACGACGTATAGCGCCCATGCTTCACATCGTCATCATCGGCGGCGGAATTACCGGCACCGCCGCGGCTGCCGAACTGGCGCGTGAAGGTCAAGTCGTCACGTTGATCGAGAAACACGGCATCGCAGCGATGGCGTCGGGCTGGACTCTTGGCGGCGTACGCCAGTCGGGACGCGACCCCGCCGAGCTGCCGCTGGCGCGCGCCGCGGTCGCGATGTGGGGTGAACTGGCCGAAACGTTGGGCGCCGATGTCGAGTACCGGAGGACCGGCAATCTGCGACTCGCCCGCACGCCGGCTGAGGTCGACGTCATCCGTACACTCGTGTCGACCCAACAGACGCTGGGCCTGGAGCTCCACTTCCTGCCCGACAATGCCGCGATCCGAGCCGTTGCACCGGAAATATCGCGCAATGTTCTGGCCGCTTCATACTGCCCCACCGATGGACACGCCAATCCGGTCAAGGCGACGCAGGCATTCGCAGGGTTTGCACGGTCGCACGGCGCTGCGATCCGCGAAGGTGTGGCCGCGCTCGCGATAACGGTCAAGGGCGATCGCGTGACGGGCGTCGACTCGTCCGAAGGGTTCATTCCCGCCGACCGTGTAATCGTCGCCGCGGGCGTCAATACGCCATCGTTGCTCTCGCCGCTCGGCGCAGATCTGCCGCTATCCATCAGGATCACGCACGTCGTTCAGTCCGAGCCGTTGCCGAGTTGTCTTCTGCCCGCGTTCGGCGTGGCCAATGCCGATTGCGCGGGACGGCAGGAGGCCGACGGACGCTTGCGCTTCAGCAGCGGCGCCGGCGCCTGGCCCGGCGATCCTTCTGAATGGACAGAGAGATCGCTTGCGCCGTCGGCGTCCGATATTCGCGGCATCGTGGATCGTGTAGCCCAGGTGCTTCCGATCGCCGCTCGCGCGCCGATTGCACGCACTTGGGGCGGCCTGGTCGATCTGACGCCTGACGCGCTGCCGGTGATCGATGCGCCCGAGTATCCGTCCGGCCTGGTGATAGCCGCCGGCTTTTCGGGTCATGGATTTTGCCTCGGCCCGGTCAGCGGATTGCTATGCGCCGATCTCGCGCTCGGACGGGTTCCGAGGCATGATCTTTCGGCTTTCAGGCTGGCTCGTTTCGCACGACGCGTCACGACGCCGTCCGAGCTCACCTTGCACGGATAATAAATTATTGCGCATTACCGTCTACAATCGCGTTACCTACAGGAGGGCCGATCAAATGAAAAAGATCGTATTCGGCATCGTATGCGCAGCGCTGATGTTCGCGCCGCCGGCTTTTGCGCAAAAGAAGAGTCTGGTCGTCGGGATGGGATCCGCCGATGCCGGCAAGCTCGATCCGCATATCGCTTCCACCACGCCGGACAAGGGTCTGCTGAGCTGGATGTTCAACGGTCTCGTCCGCGTGCGACCCGGCAGGATCAGCCCGGAATTCATCGAGCCCGATCTGGCCGAGAGCTGGACGTCGAACCCGGCCGGCACCGAATGGACGTTCAAGATCCGCGGTGGTGTCCAATGCCACCATGGCTACGGCGAATTCACAGCCGACGACGCCGCGTATTCGCTCAAGCGAGCCAGCAACAAGGCGACGTCCTCGTATTCCAATGATTACTCGGCTGTCGACAAGGTCGAAGCGCTCGACAAGTCGACCCTGAAGATCACGCTGAAGAATCCGGTCGCCGGATTCTTGGGCTACGTCGCCAATGTCAATGGCGGGAACATGATCTGCAAGAAGGCCGCGGAGGAAATGGGCGAAAATTTCGCGAAGAAACCCATCGGCACCGGACCGTTCATGTTCGCGGAATACCAGCCGCAGCAGTTCGTCAAGCTGGTTGCCAACAAGAAGTATTTCCGTGGCGCGCCACTGATCGACGACATCACGTATCGCTATATTCCTGCGGATTCAAGCCGCGACCTCGCGTTCCAGTCGGGCGAGCTCGACATGGTCTACGGCAAGCAGGACCAGACCTGGGTCGACCGGATGTCCAAGCTGCCCGGCGTAAAGGTAACGGCGATGGAGCCGACCGAATTGTCGGAGCTGTATCTCAACGTCACCGTCAAGCCTCTCGACGACATCCGCGTGCGTCAGGCCATCGCCTATGCGATCGACCGCAAGGCAATCGTCGTGTTCAAGGGTGCGGGCACCTCGCGCGAAGCGGTTTCGGTCGTCCCGGCGGGCTATCTCGGCACCGACCCGAAGGCGCCGCTGTTCCCGTACGACCTGGCCAAGGCGAAAGCGTTACTGGCCGAAGCTGGATATCCGAACGGCGTGACGATCAAGACCATCCATACGACGCTGACCGGCATGCAGACTCTGATCGAGGCGGTGCAGGCGCAACTGAAGAAGGCCGGCATCAATCTCGACATCGAGCTCGTGGAGCACGCCACCTTTCACGCGCAGATACGCAAGGATCTGTCACCGATCGTGCATTACCAGGCGGGGCGCTTTCCCGTGGCCGACGTGTATCTGACGCAGTTTTTCGATTCGCGATCGATCGTCGGCACGCCAACGGCGGTGACCAATTTCAGTCACTGCAACGTCGCGGATGACGAAATACGCGGGGCGCGCGTCGCAACGGATCCGGCCAAGCAGTTGGCGCTCTGGAAGACCGCGCAGGAGAAGATCATCAAGGCCGTCTGCGGAGTGCCGGTCTACGAGCAGCTCCAGCTGTGGGCGTGGAAGGATACGCTCGACATCGGCTACGAGGTGCAGGGTTCGCTCAACCTGTCGCCGCCGGTCACCGAAAAGACCCGTTTCACCAAATGAGCGGACGATCACGAATGTGATCGGACGCTCCAGCCGCAGCGCTCAGCAGATCGGGACGTGAGCACCTTCCTGATCCGCCGTCTGGCGTTTGCGTGGGTCACGCTGTTCGCGGTGCTGACGCTGGTCTTCGTGCTGGTGCGGATCGTCCCCGGCGATCCGGCGCAGCTCATCCTGGGCGACCAGGCGAGCCGCGAGGCGATCGACGCCCTCCGGCAGCGGCTCGGTCTCGACCTGCCACTCTCCAAGCAGTACACGGTGTTCCTCCTGGGCGCGCTGCGCGGCGACTGGGGCGTCTCGATGGTCTCCGGCCAGCCCGTCATCGGCGAGGTGCTGCGCGTGTTGCCGTGGACGATCGAGCTGACGCTGGTCTCGCTGGTCATCGGCATCCTCCTGGGGGTTCCGGCAGGAGTCTACGCGGCGATCCATCGCAACCGCTTCGTCGACTACGCAGTGCGTATTTCCTCGCTGCTCGGGTTGTCGTTCCCGCCGTTTGTCTCGGCCATCATCCTGTTGCTCGTCTTCGCGATCGCCCTGCCCTGGTTCCCGGTCATCAGCGCGCGCTCCGGCAGCGCCATGGCCTGGTACCAATCGATAACACTGCCCGCGATCAGCCTCGGCCTGATCTCGGCTGCGTATGTGACCCGCGTCACGCGCTCGGCGATGCTCGAGGTCCTATCCGAAGATTACGTGCGGACGGCGCGTGCCAAAGGCGTGCCGTGGAAGGTGGTGATCTGGCGCCACGCGCTGCGCAACGCATTGATCCCTATCATCACGGTGGTCGGACTCTATCTCGGCATCCTGATCGGCAATTCGGTGCTGACCGAGATCGTTTTCAGCCGCCCGGGCCTGGGCAAGCTGCTCATCGGCGCCCTCAACCAGCGCGACTATCCGATGCTGCAGGGAATGATGGTGATCTACACGCTGATCGTAGTACTGGTGAACCTGCTGACCGACCTCGCGTACGGGTTCGTCGACCCACGGGTGAAGCTGAAATGAGCGCCGGTGTACACACGGCGGCGCCGTCGCCATTCGCCTATTTCGCTTCGGCGACGCTGAAGGCGTTCAATACCAACAAGACGTCATGGATCGGGCTGGTGGTCTTTCTTATCGTGGTCGTGGCGGCAATTCTCGCGCCCGCGTTCGCGCCGTTCGATCCGAACGATCAGAACATCCTGGAGAAGTTGCGCGCGCCGACCCTCGAGCACTGGCTCGGGACCGACAGTTTCGGCCGCGACACGTTATCGCGCCTGGTCTATGGAGCGCGCATTTCGCTGATCATCGGTGTCGTTTCCACACTCGCCGCGATGGTCATGGGGACGGCGATCGGCATGCTGGCAGGGTGGCACGGCGGCCGCCTCGATACCATCACGATGCAGGCGATGGACGTCCTGCTGGCGTTCCCGTCGCTGATCCTGGGCTTGATCCTGGTCGCGATGCTCGGCCCGTCGATGGTGAACATCATCATTGCCATCGCGTTGACTTCGATCCCGCCTTTTGCCCGCATCGCCCGCGCGCCGACGATCGCGGTCAAGGAGCGCGAGTTCGTCGACGCCGGCCGCGCGCTCGGCTACTCCGACACCCGGCTTCTTATCGTCCATATCCTGCCGAACATCCTGCCCGAAATCCTGGTGATGGGCTCGCTCTGGCTCGCCAACGCAATTCGGACGGAAGCCTCGCTTGCCTTCGTCGGCCTTGGCGTCAAACCACCGACTGCGACCTGGGGCGGCATGATCCGCGAAGGGTTCGAGAACATTCTCGACAGCTACTGGCTGGCGCTGGTCCCGGGCGTTGCGATTCTGATCGTCATCTTCGCGCTCAACCTGCTTGGCGACGGCTTGCGCGACGCGATCGATCCGAAACTGAAGGGAGAAGCCTAGTAGAGCCTCATGAAGGCATTCATCGTGGATCGGTATGGAAGCGGAGATCGCGTGCGGTCCAGCGACGTTCCAGACCCCGAAATGCGGGAGGATGACGCCCTGATTCAGATCCACGCCGCTGGTGTGAACCCACTGGATTCCAAGATCAGAGACGGAGAATTCAAACTGCTCTTGCCTTATCGATTGCCGCTCATTCTTGGCAACGAGTTGGCGGGAGTAGTAGTCCGAGTGGGCTCTAGCGTGCGGCGATTCAAGCCCGGCGACGAGGTTTATGCACGACCTGACAAGAACCGAATCGGGACATTCGCGGAGTTCATCGCAGTAAGAGAAGATGACTTGGCGATTAAGCCCAAGAGCCTCACGATGGAGGAAGCGGCTTCCATCCCTCTGGTCGGCTTGACCGCTTGGCAAGCGCTCATCGAAAAGGCGAAGTTGCATAAAGGGCAGAAAGTTCTGATCCAAGCGGGCTCGGACGGTGTGGGAACATTCGCAATTCAGCTCGCGAAGCATGTTGGTGCAATCGTGGCTACGACAACGAGTACGGCGAATGTCGACTTGGTGAAGCGCCTCGGTGCGGATATCGTGATCGACTACAAGAAGGATCGCTTCGAAGAGATCCTGCGCGATTGCGATGTGGTTCTGAATAGTCTGGATGGAGAGACGCTCAAGAAGTCCCTCCGAGTGCTCAAACCCGGTGGAAAGCTCATCTCGATCTCCGGTCCACCTGATCCCGAGTTTGCGAGGCACCTTGGATTAAGCCGGATACTTGAACTGGTGATGCGTCTTCTAAGCTTCCGGATCAGAAGACAAGCCAAACGTCATCAGGTCAACTATTCCTTTCTCTTCATGAGAGCAAGCGGTAATCAGTTGCGACAGATCAGTTCTCTCATCGAGACGGGGGCCGTACGCCCGGTCTTGGACCGGGTCTTCCCATTTGAATTGACCAAAGAGGCGATGGCTTACCTCGAAACAGGACGAGCAAAAGGCAAGGTCGTCGTCAGGGTGAGAGATAAGTGCCGCGCGACAAACAGGATAACAACCCGTTGCATGCTTCCGATTGTAGGTAACCGCACTCACAATTCAATGATTTTGAGATAGGTTCTAGTGTCCGCCGCCCCGCCAACCCAGTTGCCAGGTCAGTTGCCGGTCCTCGCCGTACGCAACTTGACGACCGCCTTCCGGGTCGACGACGAGTGGGTCACGGTCGTGAAGGGGATTTCGTTCGAGATCGGGCAGCGCGAGACGGTGGCGATCGTCGGCGAATCGGGTTCAGGCAAGAGCGTTACCGCGCTGTCGATCATGGGGCTGCTGCCGGCGGCCAACAGCCGAGCGACCGGAGAGATCCTGCTCGAAGGGCGCGACCTGCTCAAGCTGCCCGAAAACCAGATGCGCCATGTGCGCGGCAACCTGATTTCGATGATCTTTCAGGAGCCGATGACCAGCCTCAACCCGGTATTGACCCTCGGCTTCCAGATCGCCGAAGCGCTCATCTACCATCGCGGCCTCGATCGCGCGCAGGCGGAGGCCGAAACGCTGCGCATTCTGGAGCGCGTGCGCATCCCCTCCGCGGCGTCGCGCTTGCACGAGTATCCGCACCGGCTCTCCGGCGGCATGCGCCAGCGCGTGATGATCGCGATGGCGCTCGCCTGCAAGCCGAAGCTGCTGATCGCGGACGAACCGACGACCGCGCTCGACGTCACGATCCAGGCCGAAATCCTGGAGCTGATCAAACTCCTGCAGGACGAGGAAGGCATGTCGGTCGCCTTCATCACCCATGACATGGGTGTGGTGGCCGAAATCGCGGATCGCACGGTCGTCATGCTGAATGGCAACGCCGTCGAACAGGAACCCACCGCAGAGCTTTTCGCATCGCCCCGGGAGCCCTATACCCGCGCACTGCTCGCCGCAGTTCCGCGCCTCGGCTCGATGAAGGGCCGTCCCGCCCCGCAGCGCTTCGCAATCGTCGATCCGGTCACCGGCGTGGCCGAAATCGTCCCCGATACCGAGTCGACCGCGGCGGTGACCGAACGGCCGGTGCTCGAAGTAGCCCACCTCGTGACCCGGTTCGACATTCGCTCCGGCGTGCTGAGTCGCGTCAGCGCGCGGGTTCACGCCGTCGAGGATATTTCATTTTCGCTGCACGCCGGCGAAACGCTGGCGCTGGTCGGCGAGAGCGGTTGCGGCAAGTCGACCACGGGCCGCTCGATTCTGCGCCTGGTCGAGCCCCAATCGGGAACTGTCCTGTTCGAGGGACAGGATGTCCGCGCGCTCGACCGCACAGGCCTGCGCGCAGCCCGCCGACGCATGCAGATGATCTTCCAGGATCCGTTCGCGAGCCTCAATCCGCGCAAGACTGTCGGCGGCGCGATCGCCGAACCGATGATCGTGCATGGCCTTCTCGGTCGTGCGGCTGCGCACGACCGAGTTCGCGAACTGCTCCGGAGGGTCGGCCTCTCGCCCGACATGGCGAGCCGCTTTCCGCATGAATTCTCCGGCGGCCAGCGGCAGCGGCTGTGCATCGCGCGCGCGCTCGCGCTGGCGCCGAAGCTGCTCGTCGCCGATGAAGCTGTATCGGCGCTCGACGTCTCCATCAAGGCGCAGGTCATCAATCTGATGATGGACCTTCAGGCGGACATGGGTCTGGCCTATCTGTTCATCTCGCACGACATCGCGGTCGTCGAGCGGGTCAGCCATCGCGTCGCGGTGATGTATCTGGGCGAGATCGTCGAGATCGGACCGCGCGCGGCGATTATGGAAAATCCGCAGCATCCGTACACGAAGCGGCTGATGGCGGCAGTGCCGGTGCCGGAAGCGGGTCGCCGCAGGCTCCGTCGCGGACTTTCGACGACCGAGATTCCCAGCCCGGTGCATCAAGCGAACTACGTGCCCGCGCCACGGCTTTATCGCGAGATTGGCCCGGGACACGTTGTGCAGGCGTTCGACGCGTAATGCCTGAACACCCGCCTTCCGGTCAGTGGTTTCAGAAGTAGAGCTTCACGACTCGGTTTCGGTTCAGGCCAGCGCAGTGACCTTAGGGTTGCGCACCGAAAAGCTTCCATTCGCCAGGAACGCCTTTCAACGCATGGGTTCCCATGTCCATGAACTCGATGCCGGAGCCCGCCACAAGATCTTTCACCGTCCCGAGACCAGAACGCTTCCTGGTCTTGCGCTCGACATGATCCGAGCACCGATGTTAACGGCGATCCCGCCGACGTTGTCGCCCATTATTTCGCATTCGCCCGTGTGGATC
>DASXQW010000186.1:0-7275 GCA_036506975.1 Casimicrobiaceae bacterium
GGCACGGCGGTCGATGCTGCGGTCGCGGTGCAGATGGTCCTGAACGTCGTCGAGCCGCAATCGTCGGGTATCGGCGGCGGCGCCTTCATGCTGTTCCACAACGGTCGCACCGGATTGTTGACCGCGTACGATGGCCGCGAAACGGCGCCCGCCGCCGCAAGTCCCGACCGTTTCCTTGACAAGGACGGCAAGCCGCTCAAGTTCTACGACGCGGTTGTCGGCGGCAGGTCCGTCGGCGTGCCCGGCACCCTGAGGTTGCTCGAGCTTGCGCATAAACAATACGGCAAGCTGCCGTGGGCGAGCCTTTTCGAGCCGGCGATCGCGCTCGCGCAGAACGGGTTCGCCGTGAGTCCACGGTTAAACATGCTGATCGGTGCCGACAAGTACCTCACTCAAGATCGGGCCACCGCGTATTTCTTCAACGCCGACGGCGCGCCGAGGGCGGTGGGCCAGATGCTCAGGAATCCGGCTTTCGCCGCGACGCTAAAGCGCATCGCGGCCGAGGGGGCAGACGCGCTGTACAAGGGCGAGATCGCGCGCGACATCGTCGAGACCGCGGGCTCGCACCCGACTAATCCCGGTGACCTGACCGAAGCCGATCTCGCCGCCTACAAGGTCAAGGTGCGCGAGCCGGTGTGCGGACGCTACCGCGCATACAATGTGTGCGGGATGCCTCCGCCATCGTCCGGAGGCACGACGGTGCTGCAGATCCTCGGCATCCTCGAGCCTTTCGACATGAAGGCGCTCGGCGCGAGCTCGCTCTTCAGCGTGCACCTCATCACCGAGGCCGGCCGACTCGCCTATGCGGACCGCAACCAATATCTCGCCGATCCCGATTTCGTGAAACCGCCGGCGGGACTGACCGATCCCGCGTATCTGCGCGAGCGCGCTGCGCTGATCAAGCTCGACGCGAGCATGGGCCGGGCCAAGGCGGGTATGCCTGCGATTGCGCAGCCTGCCCAGAAGAAGGCAGCTGCATTGCGCAGCTTCGGTACGGGCGCTGCGCTCGAATTTCCATCGACGTCGCACATTTCGATCGTCGACAAGTACGGCAACGCGCTGGCGATGACGACCACGATCGAGGACATGTTTGGCAGCCGCTTGATGACCAAGAGCGGATTTCTGCTGAACAACGAGCTCACCGATTTTTCGTTCGCGCCCGTCGACGAGACCAAGCCGGTCGCCAACCGCGTCGAGGCAGGCAAGCGGCCGCGCTCCTCGATGGCGCCGACGATTGTCTACGACGGCAGAGGCAAGGTGTACATGGTCGCGGGATCGCCCGGAGGCAGCGCGATCATCAACTACGTCGCCAAGACGCTGGTCGGTGTGCTCGATTGGGGTCTCGATCCGCAGACGGCGATCGATCTGCCGAACATCGGCAGCCGGAATGGTCCGACCGAGCTGGAGAAGGATACGCCGGTCGCAGCGCTGGAACCGAAGCTCAAGGCGCTCGGCCACGAGACCCGCGTCATGGAGCATACGAGCGGCTTGCAGGCGATCGTGCGCGCGAGAAATGGCTGGATCGGCGGTGCGGATCCGCGGCGCGAGGGTACGGTGGCGGGCGATTGAACCCACCAGCGTCACCGGCGCGAAACGCAAGCGAGCAGAAGCCGGGCCGATCGGTCAGGGGAACGGCATGAGTGCGAAGAACGTTCCGGTACAGCGGCTCACCGAAGGCTCGCGGCCGGAGCTCTCCCGCCATTTCCTGAGCCTCGATCGCGAAGATGTACGGCTGCGCTTCGGGGTGGTGATTCCCGCAGCGGCAATCGCCGAGTACGTCGAGCGTATCGACTTCGACGCCGACGCGGTATTCGGTGTCTACGACGAAGAGCTCGCTCTTGCGGCCGTCGCGCATGTCGCCTTTACCGAAGACATGGCCGAGCTCGGCGTATCGGTGCTGCCGGACCGTCGCGGTCGCGGTCTCGGCAGCGCGCTCCTCGCGCGTGCGGCCGACCACGTGCGCAACCGTTTCGTCACTCGGCTGTTCATGCACTGTCTCGCGGAGAACGCCGCGATGATGCATATCGCGCGCAAGCTCGGGATGAATATCTGCGTCGATACCGGCGAAGCGGACGCGTTTCTCAAGCTTCGCCCCGCCGACCCGGCATCGGTTACTGGCGAATTCGTCGACCAGCGTCTCGCCCTGTTCGATTACGCGCTCAAGTCGCAGGCCATGCGGATTAGAGCGCTCAATGCGCCGGAGGGTTGACGCGGATGGATGCTCCCAAACCTACGCGCCACCGCATCGTCATCGTCGGCGGCGGCGCCGGCGGACTGCCTTTGGCGGCGCGTCTCGGCGACAAGCTGGGACGGCGCGGGCGGGCCGAGATCACGCTGGTCGACCGCTACGCCACGCATCTGTGGAAGCCGCTGCTGCATGAAGTCGCGGCCGGGCGCCTGGATGCCGACGTCCACGGCGTCGATTATCTCGCGCTCGCGTACTGGCATCACTTCCGTTTCCGGCAGGGAGCCGTCGCCGGCCTGGACCGCGCGCGCCACGAGCTTGCGCTCGACGCGGTCTACGATGACGACGGCGCGCTGATGCTTCCGCGCCGCACGGTGCGCTACGATACGCTGATTTTCTGCGTCGGCAGCGTCAGCAACGACTTCGACGTGCCGGGCATTGCCGAGCACGCGATTTCGCTCGACGCGCTCGCGGACGCCGAGCGCTTCCACCGCCGGTTGCTCGCCGCCTGCGTGCGCGCGGACGCGGAGGCGGCCGCCGGCAGGCCGACGGGAGTGAACATCGTGATCATCGGCGCTGGCGCGACCGGCGTCGAGCTGGCGGCCGAGATCCGACAGACGACCGGCGCGCATGCGAGCTACGGTCTGGACTATCTCGACCCGGAGAAAGACATCCGACAGACGATCTTGGAAGCCGCGCCGCGCATTCTGCCGCAGCTCTCCGAGCACGTTGCCGAGGCCGCAACCGGGCTGCTCAAGAATCTCGACATCGAGGTACACACGGGCGAGCGCGTCACCCTCGTCGACGAGAACGGCGTGCACACTGCGAGCGGCGCCAGGTATCGCGCCGATCTCGTGGTGTGGGCCGCCGGCATCAAGGCGCCCGACTGGCTGGTCGATCTCGGCGGGCTGGAAACCGGCCGCGGCAATCAGCTCGTCGTGACGACGACCTTGCAGACGACGCGCGATGCCGATGTCTTCGCCTTCGGCGACTGTGCCGCGTGTCCTTGGCCTGAGGCGGGCCGCGAGGGCGCGCTGGTGCCGCCGCGCGCGCAGGCGGCGCGCCAGCAGGCATTGCTACTGGTCAAGTCGATGCAGGCGCGGCTCGCGGGAGCGCCGCTGCCGACGTTCCATTTCCGCGATCTCGGCTCGCTCGTATCGCTGGGCGAGCTCTCCGCAGTCGGCAACCTTATGGGCAGGCTCATCGGCGGCAGCCTGCTGATCCAAGGTCTGATCGCCCGCTGGATGTACACGTCGCTCTACAAGCTGCACCAAGCCGCGATATTGGGTTACGTCGGCGTCGTGCTCGACACCATCGGCCGCTTCTTGAGCCGGCGCACCGCGCCGCGCGTCAAGCTGCACTGACCTCGTCTCCGACTTGGGCCGGGTGCGAATGAATTCGCACCTACGACATGCACCGTTGCGACGGGCAAGAGCTTCGTAGGGCCGAATTCATTCGGCCCTACGCTCGCACGCGTCTCAGGGCTGAAACCCTTTGACGCCGAACTGCCAGAGCAGGAATGCCAAGAGGTCCGCACGCTCTTCGTATTGCGACTTCTTCGTCGACCCGAAGCCGTGGCCGGCATCGTAGTCGACGCGCAGCAGTATCGGCTTGTCGCTCGCGCTCGCGGCCTGCAGCTGCGCCGCCATCTTGCCCGCTTGCCATGAATCGACGCGTGGGTCGTTGAACCCGGTGAGGAGCAGCACGGCCGGGTATTTCACGCCTTCCTTGACATGGTGGTAGCTGCTCATCTCGAGCAGGCCCTTGAAGCCGTCCGGTTCCTTGACGGTGCCGAACTCGGGAATGTTCGGCACCCCATTGGAGGAAAACTCCATGCGTACCAGATCCGACACGGGTACCTCGTCGATTGCTGCGCCGAAAAGATCGGGGCGTTCGGTGATCGAGCGCCCGACGAAGATACCGCCGGCGCTCCCTCCCATGATCGCGAGCTTCGGCGGCGATGTGTACTTGTGCGCGATCAGCCATTCGGCGCACGCGATCGCGTCGTTCCAGGTGTTGGGCTTGGTCAGTTTGTAGCCGGCCTTGTGCCAATCCTCGCCGTATTCCCCGCCGCCGCGCACGTGCGCGACTGCGAACACGCCGCCGCGATTGAACCACGGCAGAAACGTCGGCCGGTAGAACGGCGTCATTGAAATGCCGTAGGCGCCATAACCGTAGAGGATGGTCGGATTGCTGCCGTCGAGCTTCATGCCCTTCCGATGCACGATCGACAGCGGCACGAGCGTGCCGTCCTTCGCCTTGACCTTGACTTCGGTCGAGACGAGATTCGGCGGATTGTCATACGTGCCCTGCGGCTGCAGCTTGGTATCGACGACTTTGCCGACCCCGGGCTCGTACGCGTAATAGCCGCCGAAGCGCGTCCAGCCGCCAAGCTTGAACAACGCGCCGGGGCGGCGCGGATCGGTCACCAGACCGTCGACATCGCCAGTGTAGGGGAGCTTGACGAGAATCGGTTTCGCGGCCGGCGCATAGGGCACGCGCAGCAGGTCGCTCACACCCCCGTTCATGCGCCGGACGTAGAGCGCATCCTTCGCCGCGGCGATCCCTGTGACGACCGCTTCGCTCTGCGGCACGACGCTCACTGCCGTCGCCAGATCCGGCTTGGCGAGCGAGACGCTTACCACCTTGAAGCGCGAAGCGTTCTTGTGGGTGAGGAGATACAGGCGGTCGCCCTCGACGTCGAAGGCGGTCACGTCATCGGCGTTGTCGACCAGCTTGACCCACGGCGTCTTGTCTCCCGCGAGCGCAGAGAGCGGCGCGACATAGAGTCTGAACTCGTTCTGTACGCCGTTTATGACCAGCCCGATTGCGTACTTCGAGCCGATCGGACTCGCGACGATGGGAATTTCGGCCGGCTCCATCGTGATTCCTGGCGCGAGACCGACGCCGAGCAGCGGCGCATCGTCGTCCGGATTCGTGCCCAGCACGTGAATGTAGGCGCGGGAGTTGATGTACTTCTCGGTGACCGGCGCGTTCGCAGCGAGCTTCTGCAGGCGGTTGTACAGAAGACGGCCGTCCGGCAGCCAGGACGGCGAGCCGAAGTTCGCGCGGTCGATGACGTCACCGGTCTCCTTGCCCGTCGCGAGCTCGATAACGTGCAGGACGCTTTCCTCGGACCCGCCGATCGAGATGCCATAGGCGATGTAACGGTTATCCGGCGACGCTGCGAAATAATCGACCGCGTAGTGCTTGCCCTCGGGTGCCGGTATTTTGTCGGGATCGACCAGCAGCCGCTCGTTCCCTGCGAAACCCTCGCGCACGTAGAGCTTGGGAATGTTCTCGTCGGCCTTGCGTTTCAGGTAGTACACATTGGGGCCGGTGATCTGGACCGAGCTGACGCGCGCCGCGACCGCGTCGCCGAACGTCGTCACCTCCTTGAGCACGGTATCGCGCTGCGGAATCTTCGCCAGCGCGTCGCGCGTGTAATCGGCCTGCGCCTTCATCCAATCCGCGACCTCGGGATTTTTCATGTCCTCCATGTAGCGGTACGGGTCGGCTACGGTCGTGCCGAAATAGGTGTCGGAGACGTTCTTGGCCGGCGCGACGGGCGGCTTGGCGTTGGCCAGCGTGACAGCGGCCACGCAGAGCACGGCCGCGGCGGCCGCGGCGCGGCGCGAATGCTGCATATTCGTGGGCATGGATCGGCTCCGGGAAAGGACCGTGGCGAAGCGCGCGATTATGCCAGTCCCGAACCGTTGCGGCCACGGTTCGGCGATATACTGCGCCTCCCGCCGACCAAGTGCCGCCTCCCGCGATGGCCGCAGAGTTCTTGTCCGCGACGATCCTGCTGATTCTCGTCATCGACCCTTTCGGCAACGTGCCTCTGGCCGCCGCGGCGCTAGCCGCGACGCCGGCAGAGCGCCGCGTCCGGGTCGTGCTGCGCGAATGCCTGATTGCCTACGCGGTGCTTCTGGCGTTCATGTTTGGCGGGCACGCATTTCTCACGCTGATGCACGTCTCGGAGACGGCGCTGTCGATTGCCGGCGGCGTGATCCTGTTTCTGATTGCACTGCGAATGGTCTTTGCGCATCCGGAGGGAGTCTTCGGCGACGCGCCGGGCGCCGATCCGTTTATCGTGCCGCTGGCCATCCCGGCGATCGCGGGCCCATCGGCGCTGGCGACGGTCATGCTGATGGCCTCGCGCGAGCCGCAGCATCTGGGTGCCTGGGCGGCAGCGCTGACCGGCGCAATGGCCGCAACGGCGGTGACACTCGCCGCTGCGGACTGGTTGCAGCGCCTGGTCGGCGAGCGTGCGACGCGCGCGGCCGAGCGATTGATGGGCCTAGTGCTGACGGCGGTGGCGGTGAAAGTGCTGCTGACCGACATCAGAGACGCGGCAGCCCAGATGGGAAAGTAAGCGGGCGGGAGCGCTCACCCAAACCGTGCGGCGCGCTTCGCCACGAACAAAAAGAGCCAGGCCCCGATGGAAGCCTGGCTGGGGACCGTCCCGGAAAAACGGACGGGAACGGACCCTGCATGAACAGCAATGAAGCCCGGCTTATTCCGATTCCCTCCGGTTTACGCCGGGACGAGCCACCCATCCTCGCGGCGCGCGGCATGTGCCTTCTCCAGCTCGGCGACGAGCCGCTCCGCCAGCTCGGCCGGCGACAGCCGGAAGAAGCGCGCGTTGAAGTCGCGGTAGATGCCCACGCGCTCCATGTACGCCGGCATGCCGGAGAGCGGCAGGCGGCGCTGATCGAGCAGCGCAAAGGTCAGGACCACTTTGAGCGCGTGCCGCGCGACGCGCAACGAGTCGGCTTCGAACGCTGCGGCGCGCGCGAATGCGCGCGCTAGCGCAGCGCCGACATCGGCAAACGGCTCGCCGTGACCGGGGATGACTATGCGCACGTCGAGTGCCGCGAGCATTTCCAGCGTCGCGCGCGTGGCGGGAAGCGCGCGGGGGTCGACCTCGCGCGGCATCACAAAGCCGTAGCCGTTCGCCCACAATGCATCGCCGGAGACGAGGATGCGGTGCTCCGGGTTGAAGAACACGAGCGCGCTCATGTCGTGTCCGGGCGCGGCGAGCGCCCGCCATTCGAGATCGCCCCAGACGTGCGTCTCGCCGGCGC
>DASXQW010000187.1:0-3869 GCA_036506975.1 Casimicrobiaceae bacterium
CCTGGAATTGCATTAACAGATCGTTCGTGGTGGCACCCCCGTCGACCCGCAATTCGGTCAGTTTCAGTGCCGCGTCGGCTTCCATCGCGCGCAAGACCTCGGCGCTCTGAAACGCAATGGCTTCGAGCGCGGCGCGCGCGAGATGCGCGCCGGTGGCGCCGCGCGTCAATCCGAAGATCGCCCCGCGGGCATAGGCGTCCCAATGCGGCGCGCCGAGCCCGGCGAACGCGGGAACCAGATAGACGCCGCCATTGTCGGGCACGCTTGCGGCGAGCGCCTCGACTTCCGCCGCGGAGCGGATGATCTTGAGTCCGTCGCGCAGCCATTGGACGACAGCGCCAGCGATGAAGACGCTTCCCTCGAGCGCGTAATCCGTCGTGCCGTCGCGGCGCCATGCGACCGTCGACAACAAATGGTTCTTTGAGGTCACTGCGGTACGGCCGGTGTTGAGCAAGAGGAAGCAACCGGTGCCGTAGGTGTTCTTGGCCAATCCGGGCTCGAGGCAGGCCTGGCCGAACAAGGCCGCCTGCTGATCTCCCGCGATGCCCGCAATCGGGACCGCAGCGCCGCCGAGAGTTGCATGCGCGCACACGCCGGAAGATGCGACCACCGCAGGCAGGACCGCCCGCGGCACGTCGAGGAGCGCAAGCAGCTCGTCGTCCCATTCGCCGCGATGGATGTCGAACAACAGCGTGCGGCTCGCATTCGACGGATCCGTGACGTGCGTCGTACCGCCCGAGAGATTCCAGATCAGCCACGAATCGACGGTGCCGAACGCGAGCTCGCCGCGTTCCGCCCGCGAGCGCGCTTGCGCCACATGGTCGAGCAACCATCTGAGCTTGGTACCTGAGAAATAGGCATCGAGCACCAGGCCCGTCTTGCGGGCGAACGTCGTTTCGTGGCCAGCGGCGCGCAATGCATCGCATAATGGCGCTGTCCGGCGGTCTTGCCAGACGATGGCGTTGGCGACGGGCCGACCGGTCGCGCGCTCCCAGAGAACCGTGGTCTCGCGCTGATTGGTGATACCGATCGCCGCGAGGTCCGTCGCTGCGATCGCGGCCTTGGCCAACACTTCGGCCATGACGCCCGATTGGCTCGCCCAGATCTCCATCGGATCGTGCTCGACCCACCCCGGTTGCGGGAACAGCTGCGCGAATTCGCGCTGTGCGACCGCGTGTACCGATCCCGTTCGGTCGAAGAGGATCGCTCGCGAGCTGGTGGTGCCTTGGTCCAAGGCGAGCACGAAAGCCATCGATGGTTCCTTCGAGAGGCCGAAGTCGTTGTTTGTTATAGCGCCGCCGCGTAAAATGGCGCGCTTTGCGGCGCTGCTATTCTAGCGAATTCGCGCCGCAGGCCTATCCCGAGTCGACCCCCACCGCCATTCCATGCCCCTCGCCCAACCCTCGACCGCCCGCACCCGCCTGCACACGCGACGGGTCGTCTATGAAGGATTCCGGCGCGACGACGACTTGTTTGATCTCGAAGGCCATCTGACCGACATCAAGGATCACGACTACGCGCTGCTCACGGGCGTCCGGCGTGCGGGTGACCCCGTGCACGACATGTGGGCGCGCGTGACGGTCGGGCGCGATTACATCGTGCGCGCAATCGAGGTGTGCACCGAGGGCATGCCGTATCCGGACGCCTGCGATTTGATCGAGCCGGCGTACGGGAAGCTCGTCGGGGCAAGCCTGTTGCACGGTTTCCGCAAGACGCTTTACGACGCGATGGGCGGCGTGCGCGGCTGCAGCCACGTGACCGAGCTCCTGGCGCATGCGCCGACTGCCGCCATCCAGATGTTCGCAGGTCTGCGGCGCGAAATCGAGGAGGGCGAGTACAAGCCTTTCCAGCTCGATCGCTGTCACGCACTCGAGGCGACGACCGAGACGGTGCGCAAGTACTATCCGCAATGGTATAGAGGCGCGTCATGAGCATGACGCAGAGCGTCACGTTTTGCGTTCGTCATTCCCGCGCAAGCGGGAATCCAGTGTCGTGCATCGAACGCGGCTGGGTCCGGGCATTCGCGGCGACGACGGACTCGCGTTTCGGGCCACGCCGGAGCCTTGCGCAGGGGCAACGGGAGGCGTCGTGAAGATCCACGAATACCAGGGCAAGGAAATCTTTCGCCGCTTCGGTCTGCCGACGCCGCGCGGCATCCCCGCGTTTTCGGTCGATGAGGCAGTGAAGGTCGCGGAGACCATCGGAGGCGGCGTGCAGGTCGTCAAGGCGCAGATCCACGCCGGCGGCCGCGGCAAGGGAGGCGGTGTCAAGCTCGCGAAGTCGAGCGCCGAGGTCCGCGACCTCGCGGAAAAGATCCTCGGCATGCAGCTCGTCACGCACCAGACGGGCCCGCAGGGACAGAAGGTGCGGCGACTGCTGATCGAAGCGGGCGCGGACATCGCCAAGGAGCTCTACGTGGGGATGGTCGTCGATCGGGGGACGCAGCGCGTGGTGCTGATGGCGAGTTCGGAAGGCGGCATGGACATCGAGGAAGTCGCCGCGAAGACGCCGGAGAAAATCCACAAGGTCTTCATCGATCCGATGCAGGGCCTCAGCGATGCCGAGGCCCATGCCGTCGCGCGCAAGATCGGCGTTCCGGAAGGGAGCCTCAAGGAAGCCAGGCAGGTGCTGCAGGGGCTTTACCGTGCGTTCGACGAGACTGATGCGTCGCTGGCCGAGATCAACCCACTGATCGTCACCGGCGACGGTCGTGTGATCGCGCTCGACGCCAAGCTCAATTTCGACGACAACGGCCTTTTCCGCCATCCCGATATCGTCGAAATGCGCGATCTCGATGAGGAAGATCCCGCCGAGGTCGAGGCGTCGAAGTTCGACCTCTCGTATATCTCGCTCGACGGCGACATCGGCTGCCTGGTCAACGGCGCCGGCCTGGCGATGGCGACCATGGACACGATCAAGCTCTACGGCGGGTCGCCCGCGAACTTCCTCGACGTCGGTGGCGGGGCGACCGCCGAAAAGGTGACGGAAGCATTCAAAATCATGCTGCGCAAGCCCGGCCTCAGAGCGATATTGGTCAACATTTTCGGCGGCATCATGAAATGCGACACGATCGCTACCGGGGTCGTCGCGGCAGCGCGCGAGGTCAAGCTCAAGGTCCCCCTTATCGTGCGCATGAAAGGCACCAACGAGGAGCTGGGCAAGAAAATCCTCGCCGAGTCCGGATTGCCGGTCATCACCGCGGACAACATGGCCGAGGCGGGCGAGAAGGCCGTCGCCGCGGCGAGAGGTACATAACCCGTCGCCCCGGCGGAGGCCGGGGCCCAATTTTCGTGAGCGAGACGCGAGGGTATGTCTACATTCTCGCCAGCAAGGCCTACGGCACTCTGTACGTTGGCGTCACGAGCGATCTAGCAAAAAGGATCTGGGAGCACAAGGAACATCTGGTTGCCGGATTTACGAAAAAGCATGACCTCAGGCAGTTGGTCTGGTACGAGTGCCATGACTCGATTGAGGCAGCGATCACGTGCGAGAAGCAGATCAAGGAGTGGCGCCGCGATTGGAAAGTCAATCTAATCCAGGCCATGAATCCCGATTGGCGGGATCTTTATGATGATTTGATCGCGTAACCAACTTGGGCCCCGGCCTACGCCGGGGCGACGAATAATGGGACCGCCGCTTCGCCGGAGCGTCGGATAATGGGACCGCCGCTTCGCCGGGGCGACGCATGAATCGGCCGCGGCCTACGTCGGCTAACCAGAACGATCGATCATGAGCATCCTCGTCAACAAGAATACGAAAGTCATCACTCAGGGCATCACCGGCAAGACCGGGCAGTTCCACACGCGCATGTGCCGCGAATACGCCAATGGCAGGAACTGCTTTGTCGCGGGCGTCAATCCGAAAAAGGC
>DASXQW010000188.1:0-2950 GCA_036506975.1 Casimicrobiaceae bacterium
GCAAGCGTGTTTTCCTCGCCGGTGGCCGACGGTCTTTCGGTCCATTTCGACGCGCAAGATCTGTTCTCGATCCAGCTCAAGGGCACGAAGAGCTTTCGCATCGCGCCGGTGCGCGAGCTGCGCTATCCCTGCGGGACACAATTCGTCCCGGACACCGAGCCGTTCGACTTCTTGTATCCGCAGGTCGCGGGCGGCTTCCCCGACCCGGCAAGCGCTGAGTTCACCACGGTCGAGATGCATCCCGGCTCGGTGCTGTTCCTGCCGCGCGGCACCTGGCACGCCACCGAGTCCGGCGGCGATTCACTTTCGGTCAGCATCGGCATTTATCTCCCGTCCGCCGCCGACTGCGTGCTCGAGCAGCTGCAGCTGCTGCTGTTGCAGGATCCCGATTGGCGTCGTCCTCTTTACGGCGGCTGGGGCGAGGGCGCGGTCCGCGACGCGATGGCGGCGCAACTCTCGCAACTGCTGGCGCGATTGCCGCACGATTGTGCCGGACTGCGCGTCGAGGATGTGCTCTCGGGCCTGCGCTTGCCCGAGGAACGCCTCGCAGCAATCGCGCTCGACTCGCGCTTCCAGAAGACGCCGCATTCACGCCTCGAGGTCGAGGCAGGCCCGGCGGCGCGCGGTTATGCCCACGACGTCGTGCGCGTCATGATCTCGGATCCGAATTACGGTGAACGCGTGTCGACGCGGATGGAGGTCGGGCCCGAAGCGGCGGCCGTGTTCCGGTGGATCGCCGAGAGCCGCGCCGCGTTTTCTGCCGGCGCGCTGGCCGAGCGCTTCCCGATGTTTCCGTTTGCGCAACATCGTCAAATGCTCGAAGCGGCCGCACGCTCGGGATTGATCCGCATGCTCTGGTTCCCGCCGTTGGCGCCAACGGCGTCCGCGTCCCCATAGTTCGCTTTCAGCGGCGAATGCCAAGCATTCACCGCTCTCCGCAATGCACGCACGAACAGGCGTCCACGAATCCACGAGACGCTCCAGCGCGGTGAGCCGGGGTGGCGCGGGCGCGTTCTGGCGCAGTCGTCGAAAAGCGGGTGGCTCGTGCGCGGCCACTCGTGGGTTGAGTGGCCGCCGCGAGCCGGGTTACCCGCTCGACGACGTGCTCTGCGCCACCGCGCCCAAGTCACCGCGGCTCATCGCGCTCGAACGCGATGCTGGCCCGCTCGTCCTGGAATTCGGCGAAGAATCGATTTAGTACGGATGCGGCCAGCGTCCGCCGAGATGCCGCGTGAGCTCCTCGGCGATGTGTGCGACGATCGGGCCGAGCTGCCGGATGCGCTCATCGGCCAAACGTGTCGACGGGCCGGCAATCGAGATCGCGCCCAGAGGCTCGGCGTGCTCGTCGTAGATCGCTGCGCCGACGCAGCGTGTCGAGCGCGCGTGCTCCTCGTCGTCGAACGAGTAGCCGCGCTGGCGGATGACGCGCAGCGCCGCCCACATCGTCTCCGGTACGACGATGGTGTTCTCGGTAATGCGCGGCAGCCCTCTAACCTTGAGAATCGCGTCGATCTGCTCGTCCGGCAGCGCCGCGAAGAGCGCCTTGCCGACACCCGACGCGTGCAGCGGAACGCGGCTGCCGAGCTTGACCAGCGTGCGCATCATCTCGTGGCATTGCACCTGGGCGATGAACACCGCCTCGGTGCCGTCGAGGATCGCCAGGTTCGCCGTCTCGCCTGCCTGTTCCATCAGGCGATGCATTGATGCATGGCTCTGCGCGACGAAATCCCGGTTGGCGAGGAATGTCGTGCCCACCGTGAACGCCTGGAGCCCGACGTACCACAGCCCGAGGTCGCCGGCCTGGTAGACGTAGCCCATCCTTTCCAGCGTCGACAGGAACCGATGCGTGGTCGATGGCGGCAGCTGCACGCGCTGGGAGACGTCGGTCAGCGTCAAGCCGGCACCGCTCTTCGCCAGCGCTTCGAGAATGGAGAAGCCGCGGGTCAGGCTCTGCACCTGGCCGGCGGGCGCACCAGGCTTGCTCGGCGCGCGGCCACGGCGCGGTGGGGTGGAATAGCGATGTGACATCGAACGTCCGCAACTCGGGGGTCACATTAGCTTAAGCCGTGGTGTCACCGCAAACAACTCGCCGGCGATGTCGACCTCGAATTTCGCCTTGACGAGCGCCTCATCGGTCAGGGCCTGCTCGGCGTGGGCGTAACCCATTGCCACCGCGCGGCCGTGCTTGCGGCTGTAACCCGCAGACGTCAGCTCACCGACGTTCCTGCCGTCCATGAGGATCGGCTCGCCTCCCCACGGAAATGCGCCGGGATCGTCGAAGCCGAAGCTCACGAGCCGCTTGCGCAGGTCTTCCGTCTTCTGCCGCTGCAACGCTTCGCGACCAATGAACGCCGCGGGCTTGTCCAGCTTGACCGCGTAACCCAGGCCCGCCTCCCAAGGCGTGTCGTCCGGACCGAGCTCGGCGCCCCAGGCGCACCGACCGGCTTCGATGCGCAGGGCGTCGATCGTGTAATAGCCGGCATCCTCGAGGCCGAATTCGGAACCCGCGGACCACAGCGCGTCGTAGAGCGTCAGGCACAGGTCGGAGAGAACGGTCAGCTCGTAACCCGGGCCGCCGACATAGCTCATGCGCGCGGCGCGAACGCGTGCGTGGCCGACGTCGATCTGCCGTGTCGTCGAGAACGGCATGCCGCCCCTGGAAAGATCGTCCGGCGAAAGCCGCCTGAGCAGCGCTTCGGCCTTCGGCCCCATCACCGAAAGCACCGAATACGCGGACGTGACGTCGACGAGCGCGGCGAACTCGCTCTCGCCGATATGGCGTTCGATCCAGTCCGCGTCGCGCGTGGCTTGCGCCGAGCCGGTCAGGATGAAAAACGTATCCGCGCCAAGGCGCGTGATCGTGAGGTCGCTCTCGAATCCGCCGCGCTCGTTCAGCATCGCGGTGTACACCATCCGGCCGACCGGCACATCGATCTCGTTGGCGCACAGC
>DASXQW010000189.1:0-1703 GCA_036506975.1 Casimicrobiaceae bacterium
CGGATCGCGCCCGTCACGCGATAATCGTCGTCGACGGTGAAGAGCGCGCGCCATTTGTCGAACGTCGTGCACGGATGCGAGATGCCGCAGCCGACGAGATCGCCGACCCGCGGCGCCGCGTCGCCATCGACGGGGAAGCGCAAATAGGCGTGCTGATCGTTCATATTGGCGATCTTCCACGATGCCGGCACGCTCTGCGGCGCGGCATCGGTTCCCGGGCGATAGCGTTTGCTGGCGATCGGCATCTCGAGGTCGAACGACGCGTCGCGTTTGCCCATGGTGAGGATCGCCAATCCGGGCTCGGGACAGGATTGCACCCGCGACCAAACTTCGAGCGCCGGTTGCAGGCCTGGACGCGATTGCCACGCGGCGCCGCTGCGCGCTTTCACGCCTTCCAGCATGCGGTTGTAGAAACCGGAATCGTGCGTGACGTAACAGCCGCTGCGCAGAATGGTCAGCACGGGCTTGGAGAGCTGCATCGGCAGGTCGCGCGCGACGATATCGAACGCGGCCGAGCCGCCCGCGGTGAGGATGATCGCCGGACCGGCGAAGAGTCCCTCGCGGTCGCAGGCAAGCGCGACGTCGTGCAGCCGCCGCATCAGCCCGGCTACGACGACTTCATCGCGCCCCGAGTCGCCCGTAACCTGCAGCCCTTCGTAACATTCGAGACCCGACAGCGCGACGATTCTGCTCGCCGCGACGGCACGCGCGACCGCAAGTGCCTCGTCGAACGTCCTCGCGCCGGTGCGGCCTTCCGGGACGCCCAGCTCGACCAGCGCCGTGAGCTTGCGCGACATCGGGTGGGCGCGTGCGAATGAATTCGCACCTACCGATCCGGCGACATTTTCGATCACCGCCAATTGCGCCTGCGAATCGATGAGGAAATGGAACTCGAGGTCCGGATGCTCTTGCCGCAGACGGATCACCGCGCCGACCTCGGCCGCCCCGAGCAGCTGATTGGCCATGATGACGCGACGCACGCCGAAGCGCACGCAGATGCCGAGCTGCTGCACGTTGGCCACCGTGATCCCCCAGGCGCCCGCGGCAAGCTGCTGGGCGAAAATCTGTGGCGCCATCGTCGTCTTGCCGTGCGGCGCCAGTAACACGCCGGTCGACGCGGTGAAGTCGCGCATCCAGGCATGATTGTGCGCGAGCGCCGAATCGCGGATCACCGCGAGCGGCAGCGGCAGGTCGCCGGCGAGCACGCTCCAACGCTGCGCGCCGAGCGCGGAGATCGGCAGCGCAGGGCTGGACAGCGGGTAGCCCTTGGTCGACGCGTCGAGCGTTTCGGAAAGGATCGGATCGAGGTTCATTGTAGTGTCTCTAGTGTATGTGTCCTATCGCAAGTTCATTGCATGTCGTCCCCGCGAGCGCGGGGACCCAGTGACGTTGCGTTGGCCGTGCGACAAAGCCACTGGATTCCCGCTTTCGCGGGAATGACGACAGAATATTCCGCGAGGTTCTCCACATCACAGAATGTCGTCGCGGATGCAGGCCTTGAAACGGCCCGGCGCCACTTCGCGCAATGCAGGCACCGCCGCGGCGCAGGCGTCCAGCGCATACGGGCAACGGGTGCGGAAAACGCAGCCCGACGGCGGATCGACGGGGCTCGGGATATCGCCTTCGAGCAGACGGCGGTCGCGGCGCGCGTCCGGGTCCGGACGCGGCGAGGCTTCGAGCAGCGCTTCGGTGTAAGGATGCTT
>DASXQW010000190.1:0-1584 GCA_036506975.1 Casimicrobiaceae bacterium
GCTCTTCGGCACGACTCGCAATCCATGGGATCCGGCCCTGACACCGGGCGGCTCGAGCGGCGGCTCGGTCGCCGGCGTGGCCGCAGGCCTGTTTCCGCTGGCGCTTGGCACCGACGGTGGCGGCTCGATCCGGCGGCCCGCTTCGCACACCGGACTGGTCGGCTTCAAGCCTTCGATCGGCGCGATCGCGCGGTATCCGACACTGCCGCAGATCCTGCTCGACTTCGAAGTGATCGGACCGATCGCGCGGACCGTGGCGGACGCCGCGTTGCTCTACAACGCGATCGCGGGGCCCGATTCGCGGGACCGTCTTTCACTAGCCGCGAACGCTGCGCCCGTATCCCTCGGCCGGACTTCAGCGCAACGAATTCTGTTCGTTCCCCGGTTCGACGAGCATCCGCTCGATCCCGACATCGAGACCAGCGTGACCAGGGCGGCGCAACAATTGACGGTGCTCGGCCATCACGTCGAAACCGGCGCCTTGCCGTTCGATCTGACGGCCATCACCGAATTCTGGCCTCTGCTCGGCCAGGTCGGGCTGGCGTACCTGTTCGCGCGCAATCCCGAGGTCGAGCGGATGGCGGCGGAGAAGTTCGTCGCGAGCGCTAGCGCCGGACGCAGCGTCTCCGCGAGTCGCTACCTGCAGGGTATCGAAACGGTCCGCGGATTCCGCCGCGAGGTGACCGAAGCTTTCGCAAGATTTGACCTGATCATGACGCCCTCGGCGGCTGCCCTGCCGTGGCCTGCCGACAAGGAATTCCCGCCCGTGATCGCGGGCCGCGATGTCGGCCCGCGCGGCCACGCCATCTATACCGGCTGGGTGAATGCCTGCGGGCATCCGGCCATCAATCTTCCTTCTGCGCCGAGTCCCGGTGGCTTGCCGATTGGCTTCCAGATCGTGGGCCGCTATGGCGCGGACGACGTGCTTTTCCGGATCGCCGCCCAGTTCGAAGCCGCGCAACCGTTCGCCGATCGCTGGCCTGCTCTGGCGGAGAGCAGCTGATGTGCGCCCTGAGCGTTCATCGCGGTTGCGAGCCACCTTAGGACAGAAAGCGGATCCGTGCCTCGCCGATGCCGGGAAACCGCGCAATTACCACTGCGCCAGGCGCGATGAAATGCATGCCGGTCCATGCCCCCGTTGTTATTACGTTGCCGGCGCGCAAGCCGCCGCAGCGCGCGGCGCAATGGTTTGCAAGCCACGGCAACAGCCGCAGCGGGTTGCCGTAGGGATGGCTTCCTGTCGCTTCGCCGCATGTTTTTCCGTCGACTTCCACGGTCGCCGATTGACGCTCCGGACGCACGCGTTGCCAATCGCCGAGGCCGTCGCCAACGACCAGTGCTCCGTTCATCTGGTTGTCGGCAAGTTTCGATAACGGATCCGCGGTGCGCCAGTTGCGCAGGCGGCTGTCGCACACTTCGATCACGGCGTGGATCGAATCGATCGCCGCGACCACGTCGGCCTCGGTATAAGGGGTCGCCCGTGGCGGCAGGTCGTCCGCCAGGCTGTATGCAAGTTCGGCCTCGATGCCGATCACGTTGAAGTCTTTTCCATGAAGCGTGACGGGGCTGCGGAAAAGCTTCGAC
>DASXQW010000191.1:0-30118 GCA_036506975.1 Casimicrobiaceae bacterium
TCGATGTCCATCGGCGAACGGCGTGCTAGGAGCCTGTCGGGCTTATGCGTGAGAGCAAGCCCGGCGAGCTCCTAGGGTCTGCGCACGACATCGCCTACGACGATCGGCTCGGTCGTATTGAGCACGATGGCGTAGGAAAGCCTGTCGAAGACGCGGAAGATGAACAACAGCCCCGTGCGCTCCGGCGGGAGGTCCAGGTAGCGGGTGGGCTGCACCATCGCCCGGGTCTGATCGGTCAGCTTGGAGAAAATGTCCGGCCCCGTATAGGGCCGTGGATCGGCTATCACCGGCGCGGGGTGATAAATCGCCAGCACGTGCCCGCTCTCGAGGCCGTCCCGTATTCCGCGATCGAGCGTCACGAGATAGCCCCGGCCGGTTTCGACCGAGTCGTTGCCCAGCGCGATAATGCGGCCGTCGACGGAACGATCCGGCATGTGCGGCACATAGTTGACGAGCTCCTCGCGCGGCGCGGGAACCAGAAGATCGCCGATCAGTATTTCCTCGCGAGCCGAGGTGATCTGCAGCGTACTGACTTCGCCGAAGCGTTCGACGCTCGCGGTCCCGAGAAAACGCATCTCGTTGCCGAGAAGCTCGTTGCTGTCGAACGCGCGCAGCGCCTTGCCGGGCCGGTAGAGGAACCATTGCGTGCCCGATCTTTCGTCGACCTTGACCGCGTAGAAGAAGTCTCCGGACCCACGAATGACGCGATTGTCGCGTGCGGCGATGATCTTTGCCGCATCCGGCAGCCCATCGGGGCCCGTGACCATCGGCCGCGTGAGGTACGGCTCGATGTCGCCCGGGGGAATGCTAGCAATCGCCTCCGCAGCGAGCGGGACGACGCGCACCGATGGCGACAACCGGTTGGGGCTCGAGCCCTCAAGCGAGAGCCGTGGCTGGCCGTCGCTGCGATCGAGAACGATGACGTCGCCGGGGTAAATCCAATGTGGATTTCTGATCTGGTCGCGATTCATGCGCCAGACGTCGGGCCAGCGCCACGGCTGCTTCAGGAATCTTCCCGCGATGCCCCAAAGCGTGTCGCCTTTTTGCACCGTGTAGCGATCCGGTGGATTGTCCTGCAACGGGATATCCTGCGCTTGCAGGATACCCGCCGCGAGGAGGAGCGGCAGGAGGCAGGCCGAAAGCAGCAATGACGCCGTGATAGACTTCGCGCGCATGGTGCCCTCTCTTAAGACGGATGAATGCATCAGGGCCTTGCTAACGTCCTAAATCGCCACAAAATAAGGGCTTAGACGTGATTCTGCATCCCGAATATGCATTTTGCAAGCTCTTATGGTCCTGGACATCCTCGAATACCCTGACCCGCGGCTGAGAAAGACCGCTACCACGGTGCCAGTCGTGACCGCAGATATCCGGAAATTGGTCCGCGACATGGCCGAAACCATGTATGCCGCGCCCGGCGTCGGGCTCGCCGCTACGCAGGTCGACGTCCACAAGCGCATCATCGTGATCGACGTCAGCGAGGCTCGCGACGAGCTCAAAGTATTCATCAACCCGGAGATCGTCGCCGCCGAAGGCGAGGCTCAGTGCGAGGAGGGCTGTCTGTCGGTGCCGGGCTACTACGACACTGTGCGGCGGGCCGCCCGGATCATCGTGCGGGCACAGAACGAGCGGGGCGAGCCGTTCGAGCTCCCGGCCGACGGGACCCTGGCCGTTTGCATCCAACACGAAATGGATCATTTGATCGGCAAGGTCTTCGTCGATTACCTCTCGCCGCTCAAACGCGCGCGGCTCATGGCGAAGATGAGGAAGAAGCAGCGGATCGCCGGTTGATGCGAATCGGGTTCGCCGGGACGCCGGCGTTCGCGGCGGTTGCCCTGGAGGCGATCCTCGACGCGGGTCTGCCGGTCGCAGTCGTGCTTACGCAGCCTGACCGCCCCCGTGACCGTGGCTGGCGGCCGAAGCCCGGTCCGGTCAAGGCGCTCGCCGATGCGCGCGGCGTTCCCGTGCTCCAGCCGTCGAGCCTTAGGTGGGAGGCAGAACGCGCCCGGGTCATCGCCATCCCGCTCGACGTACTAGTCGTGGCAGCGTATGGGCTGATTCTGCCCCTGTCGATGCTCGAGTGGCCCGCCTACGGCTGTATCAACATCCACGCCTCGCTCCTGCCACGCTGGCGCGGCGCGGCGCCGATCCATCGCGCGTTGCTCGCAGGTGACCGCGAAACCGGCATCACCCTCATGTGGATGGACCAGGGCCTGGACACCGGTCCCATCATCGCGCGCCATCCGGTTCCGATCGCTGCGCGCGAGACTGCGGGCAGTCTCCACGACAAACTCGCTGCGGTCGGCGCACGGGCGATCGTAGAGACGTTATCGACGCTGCAAAGTGGCGGACGCCTGCTGGCGGAGGCGCAACTCGAAAAGGGCGCGACCTACGCGGCCAAGCTCGCACCTGCGGAGACGGTCATCGACTGGAGCGCGAGCGCGGACGCAATCGATCGCAGCGTGCGCGCATTCCATCCGGCGCCGGGCGCGCAGACGACGTTGGCCGGCGCGCCGCTCAAGATATGGGAGACACGCCCGCTGCCGGGCCGTTTTGGCGAGCCCGGGGTTGTCGCTAGGATTGAGGCGGCCGGGATCGTCGTCGCCTGTGGCGAAGGCGCGCTCAACGTGATCCGATTGCAACGCGCCGGCGGCAAACCGATGCCCGCAGCGGCGTTCCTTGCTGGCCGCCCGCTTGCGATCGGCACGCGTCTGGGCAGCACGAATGGTTGAATCACCTGCCGGCGCCGCAATCTAATGTCGTGGAAATCCCGCCGACGTGGCGCGGAGAACTGGAGAAAGCGAGCAATGTTAGGCAACTGGTTCAAGACCGGGCTTTTGATGGCTGCGATCATGGCGCTTTTCGGCATGGTCGGCGCAGTGCTGGGTGGCGGGCAGGGCATGCTCCTGGCCCTGGTTTTCGGCTTGGGTGTAAATCTGTGGGCGTACTGGTTTTCCGACACGATGGTGCTCAAGCTCTATCGCGCTCAGGAAGTCGACGCGACCTCCGCGCCGCAGCTCTACAACACCGTCGGCGAGCTCGCCGCGCGTGCCGGCTTGCCGATGCCGAAGGTCTATCTCATCGATGAGGCGCAGCCCAATGCATTCGCGACCGGTCGCAACCCCGAACATGCGGCAGTCGCCGCGACAACCGGCATCCTGCAGCTGCTTTCCGCGCGTGAGTTGCGAGCCGTGCTTGCGCACGAGCTGTCGCACGTCACGCATCGCGACATCCTGACCTCGACGATCACCGCATCGATCGCTGGCGCGATTTCGACGCTTGCGAACTTCGGGATGTTCTTCGGCGGACGCACTAACGACAACCGCAATCCTCTCGTCGCGTTGGTCGTCCTTATCCTCGCGCCGATTGCCGCCGTGCTGATCCAGCTCGCCATTTCGCGCGGCCGCGAATACGAGGCCGATCGCGGCGGCGCAGAGCTCTCGGGTGATCCGCGTGCGCTCGCCGATGCGCTGGCGAAAATCGACCGCTATGCCAAGGGGCTACCGCTCGAGACCGCGGAAGCTCACCCTGCGACGGCGCACCTGATGATCATCAATCCGCTCTCGGGCGGCGGTCTCTCCGGTCTGTTCAGCACACATCCGCCCACCGAGGAGCGCATCCACCGCCTGCTGGCAATGGCGCGCTGAGGTCTTCTCGGAAAGCCCCAGCCGGCCGCGATGGAGAGAGCGCAGCGCATCGCGGCGAAGGCGGTACGACGGGTCCTCGCGGGAGCGACGCTCCCGGTAGCGCTCGCCGGCGAGACCGATGAGAACATTGGCGATCGCGCTCTCGTGCGCGAGCTCGCGCACGGCACCCTGCGGTTTCTCGGTCAGGTACGCGCGATCGTACGGCTCCTTGCCGAGCGGCCGCTCGCCGACGCGAGTGTCGAGGCGCTCCTCTGGGTTGCCCTCTACCAGCTCATTCATACGCAGGCACCGCCGCATGCGATCGTCGACTGCGCAGTGCGGGCGACCGCGCGGGTCAAGCGCACTTCCGCGCAGGGTCTGGTCAATGCGGTGCTGCGCAACTTTCTGCGGCGCAGGGACGACTTGCTGGCTGCGGTCGCTCGCGAGCCGGAGGCGCGGTTTTCCTACCCGCGGTGGTGGATCGACCGCGTCCGCGCCGAGCGACCGGAAGATTACGCAGTCGTGCTCGACGCCGGCAACGCGAGGCCGCCGCTTTGTCTGCGCGTCAATGTGCGCCGCATCTCGCCCGACGACTATGTCTCGGCACTGGCCGCGCAGGGACATGCCGCCCGACGCACCGGCGCGGCGGGAGTAATCGTCGACAGGCCGCGGCCGGCGACGGCCTTGCCGGGCTATGCGAACGGCTGGTTCTCGGTGCAGGACGCGGCCGCTCAGCTTGCGGCGCCATTGCTCGGCGCGAGCGAAGGCATGCACGTGCTCGATGCCTGTGCGGCTCCCGGCGGCAAGACGACGCATCTCGCCGAGCTTGTCACTGCCGACCTGACCGCGATCGATCTTGATGCACACAGACTTGAACGCGTCGGCGAAAATCTCGCGCGTCTCGGTTTGTCGGCGCGTCTTGTCGCCGGGGACGCGAACGATCGCGCTGCATGGTGGAACGGCGTGCCGTTCGATCGCATCCTGCTCGACGCGCCGTGCACCGCCTCGGGTGTGGTGCGCCGTCACCCCGATGCGAAATGGCTGCGGCGCGAGAGCGACGTCGCCGGCTTTGTCGAACAGCAGCGGCGATTGCTCGATGCATTGTGGCCGACGCTGGCGCGCGGCGGCAGGCTCCTCTATTCGACATGCTCGATTTTCCGGGCCGAGAACGCGGAGCAGATCGAAGCCTTCGTCGCTCGCCATGCCGACGCTTCGCGTGTTCCGCTCGATCTGCCCGATTCGCTTGCGGCCGTAGACGGGCAACTCTTGCCAGCGGAGGTCGGCGCAGAGCACAATCACGACGGGTTTTTCTACGCCCTCCTGCAGAAACGCTGACCCTCCCGGATCGCGCGGCTCGCCGCCGCCCGTGGCATGTCGCCAACGAACCGCTCTCTCGGCCTGTTGTGGCTGACCACGTCGCTATGCCTGCCCCTGATGTCATGGGCGCTCGCCGCGCATGCCGACACGATTCCGGTCAAGTCGGCGGAGTTGCGGGTCGAGGACGAGAGCTACGTTCTCAATGCGCAGTTCGACGTCGCCTTCAATCCCACGCTGGAGGAAGCGCTGCAGAAAGGCGTGTCGCTGTACTTCGTGCTGGAATTCGAGCTTTCGCGTCCGCGCTGGTACTGGCTCGACGAAAAACTCGTTCAGCAGGCGGTCCAATATCGCATCAGCCATTCCCCGCTGACGCGGCAGTACCGTGTGGCCACGGGCCTTCTGAGCCAGCAGTTTGACTCGCTCGAGGAGGTCGAGCACTTGCTCTCGCGCGTCGTCTCGCGTCCGGTCATCGCAGTCGAGGTGCTGACCAAAGGCGCACGCTACGAAGCCGGGGTGCGCCTTCGCCTCGATGTTACCCAGTTGCCCAAGCCGTTCCAGATCAATGCCCTCGCCTCGCGCGATTGGTCGATGCAATCGGAGTGGTACCGCTGGAGCTTCACACCATGAACGGCATTCGCGCTCCGCGGGTGATTCGCTACGTGCTCGTTGCCTGCGCATGCCTGGGCGTGATCTTTCTGTTCTTGCTGGCGACCGCAAGCGCCAATACGGCGCTCTTCGCGCGGAGCTACAACCTGCTGCTCGTGCTCAATTTCACGATGGTCGCGGTGCTGATGGGATTGGTCGGGTACCAGCTGCTGCGGTTGGGCAAGCAGCACAAGGCCGGAGTCTTCGGCTCGCGGCTGGCCGCGAGGCTGGTCCTGTTCTTCGCACTCGTCGCGGTGCTGCCCGGTGCTTTGCTCTATATCGTCTCGTGGCAGTTCCTGGGCAACAGCATCGAGTCGTGGTTCGACGTCCGAGTCGACCGCGCGCTGGAGGGAGGGCTAAATCTCGCCCGCGGCGCGCTGGACTACCCGCTCAAGGAAGTGACGAACAAGGCGACCCAACTCGCGCTGACGCTGCAAGAAGCCGAGCCGGGCAGCCTATCGTCCCGGTTGAACCGCGCCAGCGAGCAGGCCGGCATCTACGAGGCGACGTTGTTCTCGTCCTCCGGCGGGGTGCTGGCAGTTGCCGGCATCTCCGGGTCGACCCGGACGCCGGAGCCGCCGCCGGCTCAGGCGCTGCGCAAGGCGCGGTTGCAGCAGACCTATTCGGCTATCGAGCAGGTACCCGATCAGGGACGAGTGCTTCGCGTCGTCGTCCCGGTCAACAGCGCCGATCCGCTGGAACCGCTGCGCTTCCTGCAACTGGTCGAGCCGGTCCCGAAGCAGCTGCAGCAGGATCTGGAAACGGTGGAGGCCGGCTATCGCGACTATCAGGAGATTTCGTTCTCGCGCACGGCATTGAAGCGGCTTTACGCGCTGACGCTCACGTTGACGCTGCTGCTTGCACTGTTGTCGGCGCTCGGCCTGGCGGTCGTGCTTTCGGAACAATTCAGCCGGCCGCTGGGCCTTCTCGCGGAAGGCACGCGCGCCGTCGCCCAAGGAGATTTCAGCCGCCGGCACCCGGTGCAAAGCCGCGATGAGCTCGGTGTTCTCACCGAATCGTTCAACACCATGACGGCGCAGCTTGCAGAAGCGCAGCAGAAGGAAGAGGAGAACCGGAGGGCGATCGAGACTACGCGCGCCTACCTCGAGAGCGTTCTCGCCAACCTGTCCGCCGGTGTGCTCGCTTTCGACAACGCGTTCCGTTTGCGCACTGCCAACCCGAGTGCTGCTGTGATCCTGCAACAACCGCTCGCCGATCTGATCGGCGTGCCTCTTGCCGACTGGGGACGCAGGATGCCGGCGCTCGCCGCATTCGCGGACCTCGTCGCCGAGGGCTTCCGCAGCGGGCGCGACGGTCAGTGGCAGCGACAGGCGGAAGTGTCCGTGTCCAACCAGACACGGGTTCTCCTGATGCGCGGATCCGGGTTGCCCGGCGAACCCGCGCCGGGATGCGTCGTCGTGTTCGACGACGTCTCCGAGTTGGTGCAGGCGCAGCGCGACGCTGCATGGGCCGAGGTCGCGCGCCGGCTCGCGCACGAGATCAAGAACCCGCTGACCCCGATTCAGCTGTCCGCGGAGCGCCTCGCGGTCAAGCTCACGGGCAAGCTCGACGGCGCCGACGAAGAAGCCCTCATGCGCGGAACGCAGACGATCATCGCGCAAGTGGCGGCGATGAAGCATATGGTCGACGACTTCGCGATCTATGCCCGGCAGCCGCGCCCCGGCAAGATGCAGCCGGTCAGTCTCAACGCCCTCTTGCTCGATGTGCTCGCCTTGTACGAAAATCTGCGGCCCTACGTCTCGCTGAAGCTTCCCGAGCACGACGCCGTCATCCAGGGCGAACCGACCCGCCTGCGCCAGGTGTTCCATAACCTCATCCAGAACGCCTTCGACGCCCAGGTTGACGTCGGCGACCCGGCGTACGAGTTTGCCGTCGAGCGCAAAGGCGACGAACTGACGCTTTCCGTTGCAGATGCCGGCAGCGGGTTCCCCGAGGATATGATGCGTCGCGCATTCGAACCCTACGTGACGACCAAGGCCAAGGGCACCGGGCTGGGGCTCGCGATCGTAAAAAAAATCGTCGACGAACACCACGGCCGTGTCACGATAGAAAACCGGCGACCGCGGGGCGCGCGGGTAACCTTGTACTTCCCGCTGGAAGGGACCAAGCCGTGATGTCGTTACCGAAGGAAATTCTGATCGTCGACGATGAGGTCGGCATCCGCGAATTGCTCTCCGAGATCCTGCAGGACGAGGGTTACCGGGTGAGTCTCGCGGAAAACGCGGGCGAAGCGCGCAGCTACCGTGCGCGCAACCAGCCCGCGCTCGTTCTGCTCGACATCTGGATGCCGGATACCGACGGCGTGACGCTGCTGCGCGAGTGGGCCGTGGGTGGCCAGCTCACCATGCCGGTGGTGATGATGTCGGGGCATGGAACGATCGAAACCGCGGTCGAAGCGACCAAGATCGGCGCTTTTGACTTTCTCGAAAAGCCGGTCGGCCTGCAGAAGCTCTTGGCGACGGTGACGCGGGCGCTCAAGACCGGCGCAGGCCAGGGTCCACGCCGGATATCGCTGACGCCGCTGGGAACGAGTACGGCGGTCATCGAGGCCGAACGCGCCATCGAACAGCTGCTGCGTGCGGCGCGGCCGATCCTGATCATTGGCGAGGCGGGAACCGGCCACGAGATCGCCGCGCGGGCGATGCACGTGCCCGACACGCCGTTCGTCGCGCTTCAGGGGGGCGTCCGGCTGATCGCGAATCCGCTGCAGGTGCTCGAGGAAGCGCGCGACGGCGTGCTCTACTGCGGGGAGATCGGCGGCTACTCGAAAGCAGAGCAGAAGGGGCTCGCGTTTCTGCTGCCCAAGCTCGAGAAGCACAACACGATCCTCGTGTGCAGCAGCAGCGAGCAACTCGGCAATCTCGCCGCGGACGGTCGCTTCGACCCGGCGCTGCTGGCGACTCTTTCCGCGGGCGCGGTGATGCTGCCGCCCCTTCGCGAGCGGCGCGACGACATTCCGGCACTGGTCGAGCGCTTCTGGCGCGAAATCTCGTCGAGCCAGCGCACGCAAGCCACTTTGCACAGCGGCGCGGTCGCGGCGCTGGCGGCGGCCTACTGGCCGGGCAACCTCGACCATCTGCACAGCGTCATTGCGAACCTCGCGCTGACGGTGAACAGCGAGATCACCGCGGACCACGTGCGAAGGCTTCTCGGCGACAGCGCAATGCTGGCCCCGGCCGCGGTCGCGCCGGAGCTCACCGCGCGCTTTTTCGAGTTGCCCTTGCGCGAGGCGCGCGAGGCATTCGAACGGATCTATTTCGAGCAGTTGCTTGGCAAAGAGCAGAGCAACATGAGCCGCGTCGCCGAGCGCGCGGGTCTCGAGCGGACGCATCTCTATCGCAAGCTGAAGCAGCTCAATATCCGCTTCTCGCGCCGCTCGGACGAGGGTGCATGCTGACGGCGCCGCCCGGCGAGGAAGTCACTCCCCCTTCTGGTCGCAAGCCGCTCGCGCCGCTTATCGTCGGCGCCATCGGCGTCGTTTTCGGCGATATCGGCACGAGTCCGTTGTATACGCTGCGCGAGTGCTTCACCGGAGCGCACGGCCTCCCGCTGACCGAAGAGAACGTCTACGGCATTCTCTCGGTCGTGTTCTGGGCGATCACGATCATCGTCACTCTCAAGTACGTCACGCTGATCATGCGCGCCGACAACAACGGCGAAGGCGGCATCATGGCGCTGACCGCGCTCGTTTCGCGCGGTCTCAGCGACCCGCGCGCGCGCTGGTGGCTCGTGGGTCTCGGCATATTCGGCGCGGCGATGTTCTACGGCGACGGCATGATCACGCCGGCGATTTCGGTGCTCTCCGCCGTCGAGGGGCTCGAAGTGATGGCGCCCGCGCTCAAGCCGTTCGTGATTCCCCTCACGCTGGTGGTCCTCATCGCGCTGTTCTCGATTCAGCGGCACGGCACCGCCAGCGTCGGCGTGCTGTTCGGCCCGGTGGTTTGCCTGTGGTTCGCGGTGCTGGCGCTGCTCGGAGCGATGCAGATCGCACGCGACCCAGCGGTCCTGGCGGCGCTTAATCCGGCCTACGCGTTCGGGTTCCTGACTGGCAACCCGCTCGCTGCATTCCTCGCGCTGGGCGCAGTCGTGCTGGCGGTCACAGGCACCGAAGCGCTTTACGCCGACATGGGCCATTTCGGCGCGACCCCGATTCGGCGCGCATGGCTGTTCTTCGTGCTGCCCGCGCTCGTGCTCAACTACTTCGGCCAAGGCGCATTGATCATTCACGACCCGGCCGCAATCAAGAATCCGTTCTATTTGCTCGCGCCCAGCTGGGCGCTCCTGCCGCTGGTTGTGCTCGCGACCTGCGCGACCGTCATCGCCTCGCAGGCCGTGATCTCGGGCGCGTTTTCGCTGACCCGCCAGGCGATCCAGATGGGCTATTGCCCGCGGCTGACCATCACGCACACCTCCGACCGGCAGATCGGTCAGATCTACATCCCGTTCATCAATTGGACGTTGATGTGCGCGGTGATGCTGCTCGTCGTCGGTTTCCAGAGCTCGAGCAATCTCGCCGCCGCCTATGGCATCGCAGTGACGATGGCGCTGACGATCGACTCGCTGCTGATTTACGTCGTGCTGACGCGACTATGGCATTGGAACCGATTCGGCGCGCTCGCGATCGTCGTCCCGCTGCTCGTGATCGACTTGCTGTTCCTGTCCTCGAATGCATTGAAGATCCCACAGGGTGGCTGGTTCCCGATCGCCATGGGCATTGTCGTATTCACGCTCTTGACGACATGGAAGCGCGGGCGGGCGATCCTCCTCGACCGGTTGGCGCAGGAGACGATGCCTCTGGACCTGTTTCTTTCCAGCATTGCGGCCAGCCCTCCGCTCCGCGTACCGGGCACCGCGGTGTTCCTGACCAGCACCGAAGGCCGCGTGCCCCACGCATTGCTGCACAATCTAAAGCACAACAAGGTGCTGCACGAGCGCGTCGTGCTGTTGACGCTCAAGACGCGTGACATTCCCGTTGTCCCGCTGGCGAAACGTCTTCACATCGTGAAGCTCGATTGCAATTTCCGCCAGATCGAGGCGTTCTATGGATTCATGGAAGATCAGGATATCCCGGCGCTTCTCGAAGAATGCGGCCGACAGGGCATATCGTTTGACATGATGGATACGTCGTTCTTCGCATCGCGCGAGACGCTGATTGCAAGCGTCGCTCCGGGCATGGCGATCTGGCGCGAGAAGCTCTTCGTCTCGATGTCGAAAAACGCGACCAAGGCCACCGAATATTTCAAGATTCCCACCAACCGCGTGGTGGAGCTCGGCACGCAAGTCGAGCTCTAGCGGGCCGGCGCAAAGCTGCTGCGCAGCCGGGCTGCTTCGTTGTGTCCTCGCTCGGCGCTCGCTGTATTAAGTCGGTACTATCTCGCGCCTCGCTCCGGGACGCCTCGCAGCCCGGCTGCTCGCGACGCTTTTCATCCGGCCCGCTATGCGAGCGATGCCGACCAAAAGAAAACGCCGGCCCGGGGCCGGCGTCTCATGCTGATACGCGAACGCTGGTTCTTACTGGGCGGGCATCTGGCTGCGCATCGTTTTCAGCGCCTTGCTTTCGATCTGACGGATGCGTTCGGCCGATACGCCGTACTGGTCGGCGAGTTCCTGCAGCGTTGCCTTGCCGTCCTCGCGCAGCCAACGCGCCTCAATGACTTCCCGGCTGCGGCCGTCCAGCCTCGCCAGCGCGAGCCGCAGACCATCGCTGCGGTTGCGCGAGACTTGGGCGCGTTCGAGAATTTGCGAGGGTTCGGCCTCCGCATCGGTCAGGTACGCGATCGGGGTGATAGTTTCACCTTCCTCGCCGGGCTGCGGCTCGAGCGCGACGTCCTGGCCGGAAAGACGGGTCTCCATCTCGAAGACTTCCTCGGGCTTGACACCGAGGTCCTTGGCAATGCTCAGCGCTTCCCTACGCGTCAGCGCGCCGGGACCGGCCTTCATGCTGCGCAGATTGAAGAATAGCTTGCGCTGCGCCTTCGTCGTCGCGATCTTGACCAGCCGCCAGTTGCGCAGGATGTATTCGTGAATCTCCGCCTTGATCCAGTGCAGGGCGAACGACACGAGGCGTACGCCACGTTCGGGGTCGAAGCGGCGCACGGCCTTCATCAGCCCGATATTGCCTTCTTGAATCAAATCCGCCTGCGACAGCCCGTAGCCCAGGTAGCCGCGGCTAATCGCGACCACCAGCCGCAGATGCGACAATACAAGCTGCCGCGCGGCATCGAGGTCGTTCGTATCGCGCAGCCGGCGACCAAACGCGACCTCCTGCTCGGCCGTCAGCAAGGGAAAGCGGTTAACCGCCTGTATGTAGTGATCGATGCTTCCCAGCGAAGCTGGGGTCGGAAATGCCAAGGTCGTACTCGACATCAATCAATCTCCTTTAAGCGCCTATGGTTGATCCTAGCACTCGGGTATTAAGAGTGCTAAGACGCTTGCAAGTTCCGCTTTGCGCGCAGTCGACTTCGCACCACCGCCAAAATACAAGATTATACCGCAAGTGATCACTTACAAACTCGGGTGGGCCTCTGCAGCGTTCACCGCCTTATCCAACCAGCGCCTCGGCGAATTCATCGGCGCGAAACGGACGCAAGTCGTCAATTCCTTCCCCGACGCCGATGAACTTGAGTGGAATGGGCGTGGTCCCCGCGATGGCCGCGACGACGCCACCCTTGGCGGTGCCGTCAAGTTTGGTCAAGACAAGCCCGGTAAGGCCGAGCGCGGCGTCGAACGCCGCGACCTGAGCTAAGGCGTTCTGGCCCGTGTTTGCGTCGAGAACGAGAAGTGTCTCGTGCGGCGCGCCTTCCTGCGCCTTGGCGATCACGCGGCGGACCTTCTTGAGCTCCTCCATCAAGTGCGCTTGCGTTGGAAGGCGGCCCGCAGTGTCGGCGAGCACGACATCGACGCCGCGCGCCCGGGCCGCGGCGATCGCATCGAACATCACGGCGGCCGGGTCGCCGCCACGCTGGGCGACGACGTGGACATCATTGCGCCTGCCCCAGATTTCGAGCTGTTCCCGCGCTGCTGCGCGGAAGGTGTCGCCCGCCGCGAGCAGGACTGAAAGGCCCTGGGCCTGCAGCCATTTCGCAAGCTTCCCGATGGACGTCGTCTTGCCGGCGCCGTTGACGCCGGCCAGCATGATGATAAATGGCCGCTGTGGCCCGACGATGAGGGGGCTTTCGAGAGAACGCAGAAGTTCGGTGAGCGATGCCTTGAGCAGCGCCTGCGGATCGGCGTCGGCTCCAGAGCGTTTCCAACGCGTCCGTAGATCGGCAAGCAGGCGCTCGGTCGCCGGCACGCCAACGTCCGCGGTGAGCAGGGCGGATTCCAGCTCTTCGAGGGTTGCCTCGGAAAGCGCCTTGCGGCCAACGATCGCGGCGAGCGGTCGCGAAAGGCGCTCGCGCGAGACGCTCAAGCCCTCGCGCAGCCGCTCGCTCCAGGAGCGGCGTTGATCGGGATTACGTTTGAACAGATCGAACATGGGGGCGCTCTGGCGCAGACGATATAATTCTACCGTCCCGGCCCCCAGGCTTCCTGTCCATGCCCGCCAACGCGATTCGCATCATCGGCGGCCAATGGCGCGGACGCAAGCTGCGCTTCCCCGACGCACCCGCTCTGCGTCCCACGCCGGATCGCGTCCGTGAAACCCTGTTCAACTGGCTGGGCCAGGACCTCACGGGTCGAGTCACGCTCGACCCGTTCGCGGGCAGCGGCGCATTGTCGCTCGAAGCGCTGTCGCGCGGCGCGACGCTTGCGGTTGCAGTCGACAAAGATCCGCAACTCGTGCGGGCGCTCGAGACGATCGCCGCGAAGCTCGGCACGCAGGCGCTCGAGACGCACTGCGCCGATGCGCAGGCGTTTCTCGCTTGGGACGCCCGCGCGTACGACGTCGTCTTTCTCGATCCGCCGTTCTCAGAGGATGGTTGGACACAGCTTCTGCCTGCTGCCGCGGCGCGAGTGGCCAAGAGCGGCATGCTCTATGTCGAGGCACCGGTGCCGATCGCCGCGCCCGAGGGGATGATGCTGTGGCGCCACGACAAAGCAGGGCAGGTGCATTATCATCTGCTGCGCCACACCGGCAGGGATTGAACGCGATGCTGAAGGCCGTTTATCCGGGAACGTTCGACCCATTCACTCGAGGGCACGAGGACGTGGTCCGGCGTGCATCCGGGCTTTTCGACGAGATCATCGTCGCCGTTGCCGCCAGCGAAAGCAAGGGTCCGTTGTTCGCCGCCGCCGAGCGGCTCGCGATGGCGCGCGAAGTCTTTGCGCGCTTTCCCAATGTACGCGTCATGGGCTTTTCAGGATTGCTCATGGAATTCGTGCGCTCCGTCGGCGCCGTCGTCGTTCTGCGCGGGCTGCGCGCGGTATCGGACTTCGAATACGAGTTTCAGATGGCAGGCATGAACCGCAACCTCTATCCCGAGGTCGAAACACTGTTTATCACCCCGGCCGAGCAATACCTGTTCGTGTCCTCGACGATGGTGCGTGAAATCGCCCGCTTCGGCGGTGACGTCAGCAGCTTCGTAAGCCCGCCGGTAGCCGCGCGGCTCGCCGCCAAGTTCGGCGCGCGCGCGCCAGCCCGCAAGGGACGGATGGGATAATTGCGATGGCTCTGATCATCACCGACGAATGCATCAATTGCGACGTCTGCGAGCCGGAGTGCCCCAACAACGCAATCTCTCAGGGCGCCGAGATTTATGTCATCGACCCGGCGAAATGCACCGAATGCGTCGGCCACTTCGACAAGCCGCAGTGCGTCGAGGTCTGCCCGGTGGACTGCATTCCCGTCGACCCCGACCACGTGGAAAGCCGGGAACAATTGCTACGCAAGTACGAGGGGCTGATGAAGTCCCGGGCGTCCGCAGAATCGCAATGACGGCTCGAGCATGGCCGCTGCCGCACGTCGCGAGCAGGCCCGGATGCTAGGCGGCCCGGAGCGAGCCCCGAGATAGTACGTTGGATGGTACAGCGAGGGGCGAGCGAGGAAACAACGACGCAGACGGGCCGCGCAGCAGTGCGGCAATCAAGCGTTTGCGGCGAGCGGCAAAAGGTCGGTCTGTTCGATCACCGCATCGATCGCTACAACCTCGCGGCTGAGCGCGCCGCTCTGGGCGCGGAGGCCCGCTTCGGCCTGCTCCAGCTCGACGATGCGCTCCTCCAGCTCGTCGCTGGCGCGATGGATGCGCTTGACGCTCTCGAGCCTGCGCCGCAGCTGCATATGGTGCTCGCGCACCTGCGTCTCCAGCGGCCCCATCACCGCCTTGAGCCAGCTCTCCAAGTCACGATTCGCGATATCGTAGACGTGCTTGACGCGGATCGCGATCGTCTCGAAGAAACGCTTCATTAGCGTGAACTTCGCTTTGCTCACCATGTTCCACAGGGTGTTGAAGTGCACGTTGTACGCGCGTTCGAGCCGGTCGATCTCCTTCTGATATTTGAGCATCGAAAACGGCGGCGGCGTGAACGGCTCGAGCCCGTGCTCCTTGGCGAAGCGCGTGTACATCGCATTCATCATGTCGTGGATCTCGAGAGTTTGCTGCGCGCTCTGCTCGATGTTGTCGCGTATCGTGGCAAAAAAGTCGCTCATCGCCGTTCGCACGCCCTTGGTGAAGGGGCTGTCCTCGATGCGCTTGCGCGTTTCTCCGGCGGCTTCGCGCAGCGTCTCGAGGCCGATCGACTCGTAGAGCGCGTTCGTATGCTGCGTGAACACGGTTCGCAGCGCCGTATAGCGCTGCATGCCGCGCTCGAACAGTTCCTTCTCCTGCTTGATCCGCTCCATCATGTGTTCGACGACGTCCTGGTTCTTGCCGCGCAGGCCGCGGAGCTCCGCGAGCTGCTCCTGGATGCCGGCGCTGCGCGCGTCGAGAATCGAGCGCACGGTCGCGGCAAGGGTGCGAATCTCGGTCCGGGTCGCCGTACCCACAATGTCGCGCTTCGCCGGGATCAGTTCCTCCGAGAGCGCCTGCTCGAGCTGCGGCAGGCGGCTTTTCGCAAGCAGCACGTCGTCACCGTTCACCTTGGCGAGCAGCGCCTTCTGCGCGGAGACGGCGAAGACCTGCGCGGGCGGGATCGCGAGCGTCTGCGCGGAGTTCTTCACCTGGCGCGCGATCTCCGCCTCGATCTCGTCGCCGCTCTTGAGCTCGTCCCATAGCCCGTCGATCTTGTTCAGGACGACGAGCCGGCCGGCCTTGGTCGTCGGATCGACGCCGACCAAGTGGTTCTGCCAGACGTCGATATCGGTGCGCGTGACCCCGGCGTCCGCGGCGAGGATGAACAGGATCGCGTGCGCATTGGGCAGCAGGTTCAGTGTGAGCTCCGGCTCCGTGCCGATGGCGTTCAGGCCCGGCGTGTCGAGGATCACCAGCCCTTGCTGCAGCAGCGGATGCGGGAAGTTGATGACTGCATGGCGCCAGCACGGGATATCGACCGCGGCTTGATCTGCCGCGGAAAGCGGCGCGAGCACGTTGCCGCCGTCGTCGTGCAGCCCGTATTTGCGCGCCAGAGCGACCGGGACGTGCTTGGTCTGGGACACTTGCGAGAGCACCTGGCTCATCTTGTCGGCAGACGAAAGGTCGAGAGCCAGGGTGACCCACTCGTCGGCGTAATTCTTGAATTCGGCGACCGAGCCGTCTTTCGCCCTTGTTTCGATCGGTAGCAGGCGGATCGACGGGGGCCGCGTCGGATCGTACAAGAGCTCGGTCGGGCACATGGTGGTGCGCCCGGCGGACGAGGGCAGGAGACGCTGGCCGAAGTCCGCGAAAAAGATGGCGTTGATCAGTTCCGACTTGCCGCGCGAGAACTCGGCGACGAATGCGATGACCAGCTTGTCCTGATGCAAGCGCTCGAGCAGGTGCTGGATCTTGAGGTCGGCCTGCGCATCGGCAAGCTCCTGCTGCGAGAGCCACTCGTGCAAGCCGGATATTCCGGCCGACAGCCGGCGCCGCCAGTCGCTATAGGCTTCGAAGCGTGCGGCAAGCTCTCTGGATTGGACCACCTGTAGCAGCTCCCCCGGTCCCATGTTCTTCCTGTTCAAGTCGACTGTAGCATAAATCGCGCCAAAACAAAGAACTAGACATGGCAGGACGAAGCAACTGCCGAGAATCTCAGCGCTGGCAGTCCGGGCAATAAGAAGTCGTCCGCCCGCCAAGCCGCACCGAGCGGATCGCCGTGCCGCAGACGCGGCATGGCTCGCCCTCGCGGCCATAAACGTAGTAATCGAACTGAAAGTAGCCCGGCTCGCCGCGGCTGTCGACGTAATCGCGCAGCGTGCTGCCGCCCTTGGCGATCGCGTCGGCCAACGTTTCGCGCACGGCATCGACCAGCCGCGAAATTTGCGTACGCGACACACGATGGGCGGCTCGGCCTGGACGAATGCCGGCGCGGAACAGCGACTCGTTGGCGTAGATGTTCCCGACGCCTACGACGACGTGGCTATCCATGAGCGCGAGCTTGATCGCAGCGCGGCGACCTCGCGTCGCGCGGTACAGGTAGTCGCCGTCGAATTCGGGCGCGAAGGGCTCGACCCCAAGTGCCGCAAGCAGGGGGTGTAGCGGCGCTGACCGCGGCGACCACAGCATCGCGCCGAAACGCCGCGGGTCGCGGTAACGCAACACGACGCCGTTACCGAATTCGAGGTCGACGTGATCATGCGGCTGTTTAGGCGGCAGTGCGGTGAAAACGCGCAGGCTGCCGGTCATTCCCATGTGGACGATCAGCGTATCGCCGCCAAGGCGAAACAACAGGTACTTGCTGCGGCGATCGACGCGATCGACGATGCGACCGACCAGCCGCCGGGGCAGATCGCGTGGAACCGGCCAGCGGAGCCGACGGTCGTATATCCTCACGGCCGTCACTTTCTGCCGCTCTACGTGCGGAGCGACGCCGCGCCGCGTCGTTTCGACCTCGGGAAGCTCGGGCATGGGATGGACGGACGCGTAACTGTTTGCGGCTGCGCCGACTATACTATGACGTTTGCTCCCCTGATGGGCGATACGCCCTGACGTGGGTGGCGTAGAAAGCGATTCTCGAGCGTGCCTCTCCCCAAAGCTACTTACCCGCGTGTCGCGATCCTTGCGGCTATTCTGGCCGCAGTAGGCGGCGCGCCGGCGGCGTCGGCGCAAACCGCGCCACCGCCACCCGTCGTTATCGTTCCGGCGCCGGCGACCGAGCTCAGCGCGGACATCATGTACCGGATCCTCGTGGGCGATCTCGCGCTCCAACGCGGCGAGCCGGCGCTCGCGGCCCGTGCGTATTACGAGGCGGCACGCGACGCTCAGGATCCGACGCTTGCGCGCCGGGCGACCGAGATCTCCTTGTTCGCGCGGCAACGGGGCCTCGCGATGGACGCCGCGCAGCTTTGGCAAAAGCTCGATCCGAGCTCGGACCGCGCCAAGCAGATGGTCACGATGCTCGGCCAGCCGGGCATGAGCGGAGACCTCAAAGGTGATCTCGAACGGCTGCTCGCCGATGCGGCCGCGAGCGGGAAGACGCTTGGCGACGCGTTCCTGCAACTCAATCGCGCGCTTTCCGCGCAGACGGACAAGCTCGTCGTCTACCGGCTGGTCAGCGATCTTGCCAAGCCCTACCCCGGCGTCGCCGAAGCTCAGTTCGCGGTAGCGCTTGCCGGTTACAACACCGGCCTCACCGATCTGGAAATCGCCGCCACGTCGATGCGCGCGGCCGATCGGGCGCTGGAGCTCAAACCCGGGTGGGAGCGCGCCGCACTGGTCAAGGCGGACATCCTTGCCAAGGCTTCGCCGGAGAACGCGATCCGATATCTCAATGCGTTTCTCGCCGAAGCGCCGGCGTCGCGCGGCGCCGCCGGCGCACTCGCGCAGCTCTACGTCGAACAGAGGCGCTACACCGACGCACGGGCGGTGCTTCAACGGCTGCTCGACGCCGATCCGTCCGATCGCGAGCTCGAATACGACATCGCGAAGATCTCGCTGCAGATGAAGGATTACCCGACCGCCGAGCGGCTGTTCGAGAAGCTGAAGGCAGCGGGTTTTGGCGAGCCGGGTGCCGTCTCCTTGTTCCTGGCCGAGATCGCCGAGGAGACGCGGCGCTATGATGAAGCCATCGCGCGCTATCGCGAAGTGACCGAGGGCGACCGCGCATGGCTCGCCAAGCTTCGCATCGCCGCCATCATGGGCAAGCAGGGGAAGGTTGAGGCGGCGCGGCAGTACCTCGCCGCGCTCGAGTCCGACGATCACGACCAGGAAATCCAGCTCAAGCAAGCCGAGGCGCAACTGCTGCAGGATGCCCGCGATTACCAGGGCGCGTACGCGGTGCTGACCGCGGCGCTTGCGGGCGATCCCGATTCGGCGGAACTCCTTTACGACGTAGCGATGGTCGCCGAGAAGCTCAACCGTTTGGACGAGGTCGAGTCGAGGCTCAAGCGGGTGATCGAACTCAAACCGGACAACGCACAGGCCTTGAACGCGCTCGGGTACACACTGGTCGACCGCACGCAGCGCGCGGCGGAGGGCCTGCAGCTCATCGAGAAGGCGCACGCGCTCGCGCCGGCTGACCCGTTCATCCTCGACAGCATGGGCTGGGCGCATTTTCGCCTCGGCCATCTGGACGAATCCGAGAAATTCCTTCGGCGCGCGATCGCAGAGCGGCCTGATCCCGAGATCGCTGCGCACCTGGGCGAAGTGCTCTGGGCCAAGGGCGAGCGCGACCGCGCGCAGGAAGTCTGGCAATCGCAGCTCAAGCAAACCCCGGACAACCCGGTGTTGCTCGATACCGTTCGCCGTCTGGCGCGCTAAGCTCGGGCATGCGCAATGCACCGGCTTTGCGAAGCCGCCCGGCAATCGTTTGTTCGCGCCGCTGCTGCCGGGCAGGCCATCGCGGTAGCGGCGCTGCTCACTGCCTGCGCTACCCTCGCGCTCGAGCGTGCGAGCGGGCTCGGCATCTCTCCTGCATCACAAGCGTCCTTTGATGTCGCGGGCCGTTTGAGCGCGCGTCACGGCGACGATGCGCTGACGGCCAATTTCCGCTGGCGTCACGCGAGCGGGCGCGACGAACTCGAGCTCGCCTCGCCGCTTGGACAGATGATGGCGCTGCTCTCAGGCGATGCTTCGAATGTCCGGCTTCAGACCGCCGATGGCCGGGTGTCGACGGCGAGCGATTGGTCGGCGCTGACCGCGCAAGGCCTGGGTTGGCCGTTGCCCGTCGACGGTCTGGCGTTCTGGATTCAGGGCGCGCCGCGCCCGGGTTCGGCTTTCAGCACCGAGACGGGCGACGACGGCCGCGTTGCGCTGCTCCGCCAGGATGGCTGGGTGATGGTGTATCACGCTTACACACAGGCCGCCGCGGCCGATTGGCGGCCCGCGCGCATGACGCTCTCGTACCCCGACGTCGAATTGCGAATCGCGGTCGATAGTTGGCAATGAGCCCGCCGAACACGTTGAGGCTGCCGGCGCCGGCCAAGCTCAACTTGTTCCTGCACGTCACGGGCAGGCGCGATGACGGCTATCACACCCTCGAGTCACTGCTGGTGCCGATCGATAGCGGTGACCGGGTCACGTTGAGCGAACGCAGCGACTCCGCCGTCGTGCGCGTGCGCGGCGCCGTCGAGGTTGCCGCCAGCGACGACATCGCCGTCCGTGCTGCGCGGCTCGTGCAACGAAACTGCGGCATACAGCGCGGCGTCGGCATCGACATCGACAAGCGAATTCCGGTGGGAGGGGGACTCGGAGGCGGCAGCTCGGATGCGGCGACCGTGCTCCTCGGGCTCAACCGCATGTGGCGGCTCGGGCTTTCCCGGCACGCGCTCATGACAATGGGTCTGGAGCTCGGCGCCGACGTACCGTTCTTCATCTTCGGCGAACCCGCGTTCGCGCGCGGCATCGGTGAGGCGCTGGAAGCGGTGAGCTTGCCGCCGACCTGGTTTCTCGTGCTCGCGCCGCCGGTGCGGGTCGCGACTGCGTCGATTTTCGCGGCGCCTGAATTGACACGCAACGGCGCCTCCGCGAAAATGGCAGTCTTTTCCGAGGGGTACGGCCGCAACGATCTGCAGCCCGTTGCAGCTTCGCGGTTTCCGGAAATAGCCGCCTGTCTTGACGCGCTCTCACGCGAGACGGCCGGCGCAGCGCCGATCGGAATGTCGGGCTCCGGAAGTTGCGTTTTCGCCGCGTTTTCCGCGGAAGCTGCCGCGCTGCAGGCGCTGTCTTCGATGGTGCGGGCGGGTCGCGCCGGATTCGTGGCGCGCGCGCTCAACCGCCATCCGCTGCGGTGCTTCGCGGCACCCTGAGGGTTCGAGCGCGACGGGTTCCCTTGGGGAGTCGCCAAGTGGTAAGGCACCGGATTTTGATTCCGGCATTCGTAGGTTCGATCCCTACCTCCCCAGCCAATCACTGCCACGGGCGGCCCGCCCACGAGTTTGCCGCGGGCGGCCTGTCCGATTCAGGACCCGGCCATGACCTTTGAACGGATGCGCATCTTCACCGGCAACGGGAACCCGAAGCTTGCCGAAGCCGTTGTCCGCCACATGAACATAAGCCTCGGCCGTTGCATCGTCGGGCGATTTTCCGATGGCGAAGTGATGGTCGAGCTGCTCGAAAACGTCCGTGGCCGCGACGTTTTTGTGCTGCAATCGACGTGCGCGCCGACCAACGACAATCTGATGGAAATTCTGGTGATGGTCGACGCGTTAAAACGTTCGTCGGCCGGGCGGATTACCGCGGCGATCCCCTACTTCGGCTACGCGCGCCAGGATCGCCGGCCGCGCTCCGCCCGTGTTCCAATCACCGCGAAGGTCGTGGCCGACATGCTGTCTTCGGTCGGCGTCAATCGCGTCATGACGATGGACCTGCATGCCGACCAGATCCAGGGGTTTTTCAATATACCGGTCGACAATATCTACGCGACACCGGTACTGCTGGGAGATCTATGGAAACAGAATTACGACAATCTGCTCGTCGTATCGCCGGACGTGGGCGGCGTCGTGCGCGCACGTGCGATCGCCAAGAGACTCGACTCGGACCTTGCGATCATCGACAAACGGCGTCCCAAGGCGAACGTCGCCGAGGTCGTGAACATCATCGGCGACGTCGAGGGACGCACCTGCGTGATCATGGACGATATCGTCGATACCGCCAACACGCTGGTCAAGGCTGCGGCTGCGCTCAAGGAGAACGGCGCTCAAAAAGTGCTCGCCTATTGCACGCACCCGGTGCTCTCCGGCGGCGCGGTGGCGCGCATCGCCGAGTCCGATCTCGACGAAATCGTCGTGACCGACACGATCCCGTTGTCCGAGGAAGCGCGCGCATGCAAACGCATACGCGCTCTTTCCTGCGCGCAATTGCTCGCGGAAACGATGACGCGCATCTCCAACGAGGAGTCGGTCAGCTCGCTGTTCACCGAGTAGGTCGGTAGAACCTGCGCCAGGTTGCGGCACAGCGTGAGTTCCGCATATAATTCAAGGCTTTTCCAGGCACGCGGCGCGTGCCTGCGTCGCCACCGCGGACGACCGGCGGGCCTCGAGGCCCGAAGCTTCGGAAGGCCGCAGACAGAGGAGTTGCACGATGCACTACGAATTCACCGCTTTTGCTAGAGGCGTCGAAGGCCGCGGCGCGAGCCGCAGGCTGCGCCGCTCGGGCCGGGCGCCGGGCGTCGTCTACGGCGGGACCGCGCAACCGCAGCCGATCGAGCTCGATCACAATGCGCTCATGCACGCTCTCAAGAACGAGGCATTCCATTCGTCGATCCTGACGATGAAGCTCGGCTCCGACTCGCAGGAGGTACTGCTGCGAGACGTGCAGATGCATCCGTTCCGCAAGCAGGTGCTGCATGTCGATTTCCAGCGGGTCGATGCAAACCGCAGGATCCACATGAAAGTGCCGCTGCACTTCGCCAATGGCGAGAACTCCCCGGCGGTGAAGCTCGCGGGCGCGATCATCAGTCACGTGATGACCGAGCTCGACGTATCCTGTCTGCCGAAGGACCTGCCCGGTTTCATCGAAATCGATCTGTCGGAGCTCGCGCTCAACCAATCGATCCACCTCACGGATCTCAAGCTCCCTGCGGGCGTAACCGCGGTGTCGCGCGCCGGAATGAATCCCGTCGTCGCGACGGCAATCATTCCGAAGATCATCGCCGAGGTCGAGGAAGTCGCGCCGGAAGCCGAAGCAGAAGCCGGAACGCCCGAAGCGGAAGCGGCAGCTGCAGGGGCGGAGAAAGTCGACGAAAAGGGTGCAGAGAAAGGCGCGGAAAAAGGCGCGGAAAAAGGCGCGGAGCGAGGCGCGGAGAGAGGTGGCGAGAAGGGGGCCGGGAAGGGCTCCGAGAAAGCCGCCGCCAGGAAAGACGAAAAGAAGTAGGCCAACGCCTGCGCGAAAAGGCCCGCCGGGCGCTTTCCGGCGGGCTTTTTTGTTACTCCTACCGCCATGCCACTTCCTTTGCGTCTGATCGTCGGATTGGGCAATCCCGGCCGCCAGTACGCGCCCACGCGGCACAATGCGGGGGCGTGGTTCGTCGAGCGGCTAGCGGGCACGCTGGAGCTGCCTTTTCAATCGGAAACGCGCTTCCACAGCCTGATCGCGCGAGGCCGCGCCGGCGACGGCGGCGACGTTCGCCTCGTGCTGCCGCAGAGTTACATGAACGAGAGCGGATTCCCGGTCGCCGCGCTCGCGCGTTTCTACCGCGTCTCACCGCTCGAGATCCTGATCGCACACGACGAGCTCGACATGAAGCCCGGCAGCGTGAAGCTCAAGCTCGGCGGCGGCAGCGCCGGGCACAACGGCCTCAAGGACGTCGTCGGGCAGCTCGGCGGCGGTGAGTTCTGGCGGCTGCGGCTCGGTATCGGGCATCCGCGCGACGCCGAGCTCTCACAGCAGGAGGTCGTCGATTACGTGCTGCATCCTCCGCGCGCGGACGAGAGGGCGCTGATCGACGATGCCATCGCCCGGGCGCTGGCAATCTGGCCGCGGCTCGCCGCCGGGGAGATCGAACGCGCGATGCACGAGCTGCATACGCGACCGGCAAGCTCGCACGCGCAGGGAGCGGCCGGAACTGCCGGCGACAACGGAAAGCCGAGCCCATGAGCCTCAGGTGCGGCATCGTCGGCTTGCCGAACGTCGGCAAGTCGACGCTGTTCAACGCCCTCACCAAGGCCGGAGTCGCGGCGGAAAACTATCCCTTCTGCACTGTCGAGCCCAACGTGGGCATCGTCGAGGTTCCCGATCCGCGACTCGCCGCGCTGGCCGCGATCGCGCGGCCGCAGCGCACGATTCCGGCAACCGTGGAGTTCGTCGATATCGCGGGCCTCGTCGCCGGCGCTTCGAAAGGCGAGGGGCTCGGCAATCAATTCCTGGCGAATATCCGCGAGACCGATGCGATCGCGCATGTCGTCCGCTGCTTTGCCGACGACAACGTCGTGCATGTCGCCGGCGCGCTCGATCCGGTTTCCGATGTCGAGACGATCAACACCGAGCTTGCGCTCGCCGATCTCGCCAGCGTGGACAAGCAGCTCGCCAAGCAGGCCAAGGCCGCCCGCGCGGGCGGCGACAAGGAAGCGCAACGCCTGGTCGCCACGCTCGAAAAAGTAGCCGCCGCGTTGAACGAAGCGAAGCCCGCCCGCTCGGTCGACCTTTATCCCGAAGAGCGCACGCTCCTGCAACCGCTGTTCCTGCTCACGATGAAGCCGACGATGTACGTCGCCAACGTCGCCGAGCATGGCTTCGCGGATAACCCCATGCTCGCAGCGGTCGAGATTTTGGCAAAGCGCGAGGGCGCGCCGGTCATCGCGATCTGCGCCGCGCTCGAGGAACAGATCGCCGACCTCGAACCCGAGGACAAGCAGGTGTTCCTGGCCGACATGGGTTTGACAGAAGCGGGGCTCGAGCGCGTGATCCACGCCGGCTACAAGCTTCTCGGGCTCGACACCTTTCTCACCGCGGGTCCGAAAGAAGTGCGCGCGTGGACTGTCCACCACGGGAGCACCGCCGCGCAGGCGGCCGGAGTCATCCACACCGACTTCGAAAAGGGCTTCATCCGCGCCGAGGTGATCAACTATGCCGACTACATCGCCTGCAAGGGCGAGCAGGGAGCGAAGGAGGCGGGTAAGATGCGCCTCGAAGGCCGCGAGTACGTGGTGAGGGACGGCGATGTCATGCACTTTCGCTTCAATGTCTAAGATCGCCGCGATGCCCGGGTCATGCCAGCGCGGCGGTGGCATCGCGAAAAGACGTTGGTCGAATAGCATCGTCCCGGCGCTGCTCGTGCTCTTCCTCGGGGCCGCATGCACATCGATGCAGACGAAGCTGGAGCCGCCGGTGGCGACGCTCGAGGCGGTGCGCATCCTGAGTGTCGCCGACGCTCGCGCCAACCTTGCGCTGGTTCTGCGGCTTAGCAATCCCAACCGCTTCGATCTCGTCGTCGATGCGATCGAGTACGAAGTCACGCTCGATGGCCGGCCCGCTGCCACCGGCCGCAGCGCTCGCGTCGACCCGTTGCCGGCGGGCGGTGACGCCAAGGTCGAGCTCACCGGGCGGGTCGACGTCACTGCTGTGGCGACCGCGCTGATGACCCTGGGATCGCAGGTGCCCGTCGGATACACGTTCAAGGGCAGCGTGACGCTGCGCGACGGCAGCGTTCTCGCCTTCTCCCGCAAGGGAGAGATACCTGTTGCACGGTTCGATCGCGTATTGGGCCCGCGCCCGCAATGACCCGGCGCTTGCGCTTCACCAAGATGCAGGGCCTGGGCAACGATTTCGTCGTGCTCGACGGAGTGCGCGAGAAGATCGAGCTCGCGCCCGCGGAGATTCGCCGGCTGGCGGACCGGCATTTCGGCGTCGGCTGCGACCAGATACTGCTCGTCGAGAAGCCGACGCGCGCCGATGTCGACTTTCGTTATCGAATCTTCAACGCCGACGGTGCAGAGGCCGAACAGTGCGGCAACGGCGCGCGCTGCTTCGTGCATTTCGTGCGCGCGCGCGGATTGACCGACAAGCGCGCGATTCGCGTCGAGACCGCGGGCGGAATCATCGAGCCCGTGCTGGCGCCGGATGGCGAGGTCTCGGTGGACATGGGTGCGCCACTGTTTCGCGCGGCCGATATTCCGTTCGTCGGCGGCACCGGGGAGGCCGTCGAGCCGCTGGATGTCGACGGCGCGACGGTCATGATATCGGCGCTCTCGCTCGGCAATCCGCATGCCGTCCAGGTGGTCGGCGATGTGAGCACGGCCCCGCTCGCGACACAGGGCCCGCGCATCGAGACGCATCCGCGCTTTCCACGGCGGGTCAACGCCGGTTACATGCAGGTCGTCGATCGCGCTAACATTCGCCTGCGGGTATGGGAGCGCGGCGCGGGAGAGACGCTCTCGTGCGGCACCGGCGCCTGCGCGGCCGTCGTCGCGGGCATTCGCCGCGGTCTGATCGACTCGCCGGTGCGCGTGGCGACTCGCGGCGGCGCGCTGACGATCGCATGGGGAGGCGACGCTCTCCCCGTGCTGATGACCGGCCCGGCGGAAGCCGTTTTCGAGGGGGAATGGAGCGTCCCGGAGCGATGACGACGATGGACAGGGATGATGGGATGGACGCGAGCGCGGTCGCTGATTATCTGAAACAGAACCCGGCATTCTTCGAGCAGTATGCCGATCTGCTCGCAGAGATCTTCGTGCCGCATCCGCATGGCGGGCGCGCGATCCCCATCGCCGAGCGCCAGATCGTCACGCTGCGCGAGAAGAACGCGCAGCTCGAGACCAAGCTCGAGGAGCTGATCCAGTTCGGGAGCGAGAACGACGCGATCAGCGAGAAGCTGCACCGTTCCACGCTCGCGCTGTTCGCCGCCCCCGACCTCGAGACGACGCTCGGCGTGCTCTACCACAGCCTGCTCGACGATTTCCGCGTGCCGCAGGTCGCGCTGCGGCTGTGGGGCAAGGTCCCTGAGCAGTCATATTTGCCCGAGCTCGCGGCGACGAGCCAGGAGTTGCGCGAGTACGCCGCTGCGCTCGACGCGCCCTACTGCGGAACGCAGGCTCCGTTCGAATCGCGCGACTGGTTCGACGCGAAGGCAACGCTGAAGTCGTTCGCGTTTCTGCCGCTGCGGACGCATCACACTTTCGGCCTGCTCGGTCTGGGCAGCGAGATCCCCGGGCGCTTCTACGCCGGCATGGGCACGATCTATCTCACGCGACTCGCCGAGCTCGCCAGCATGGCGACGGCGAGGTTCCTGCCTCAATCCTGAATCAGCGATGAACGCCACGCGCAGCGAGGTCGCAATGGCAGCCTCGGGCGCGAATGAGGCGCTGCTCGCCGCCTACGTGCAGCACCTGGCGACGCAGCCGGCGCGCACGCGCGAGGCCTACCTGCGCGATGTCGGCGTGCTCAAGGCGCTTGCCGGCGAAGCGGCGCTCACTGCGCTGCCGCCTGCGATGCTGCGCCGATTCCTCGCCGCACTGCACGCGCGCGGCCTGTCCGGCAGGAGTCTCGCGCGAATGCTTTCCGGATGGCGCGCGTTCTACCGCTTTGCGCTCGAGCGCGACGCTGCGCTGAAGGACGACCCGTGCGCGGGTCTCAAGGCGCCCAAGTCGGCGCGCCGATTGCCTGCGGTCCTCTCGCCCGATGAAGCGGTGCAGCTGGTCGCGATCGAAGGCGACGACCCGCTCGCGATCCGCGATCGCGCGCTGTTCGAGCTCGCCTACTCGTCGGGCTTGCGTCTATCGGAGCTCTCGGGGCTCGACGTCGCTTCGGTCGATCTCGCAACAGGCGAGGTGCGCGTCTGGGGCAAGGGCTCCAAGGAGCGAATCGTTCCGGTCGGCGCAGCCGCCCGCGAAGCGATTCGGGTATGGCTGAAGGTGCGCGGCGGACTGACCGTCAGGGATGCCGACGCGATGTTCCTGTCTCGCTCCGGGCGCCGGATCGCGCCACGCGCGATCGAGCGGCGTCTCGCGGACTGGGCAATCAAGCGTGGTCTCAGCCGGCACGTGCACCCGCACATGTTGCGCCATTCGTTCGCTTCGCACCTGCTTCAGTCGTCGGGCGATCTGCGCGCAGTCCAGGAAATGCTCGGTCACGCGAGCATCGCCAGCACGCAGGTCTATACGCATCTGGACTTCCAGTATCTGGCGAAGATCTACGATCAGGCGCATCCCCGTGCGCGAAAGAAGACCTGAAGGCGATACGCACGCGCGCGAGGCGGCGCTCAATCGACGATCCGCACGAGTCCGGGAACCCACGGCAGGTCGGTGACGCCCGGATCGATGCCCGCCTGCTTGAGCAGCGTAGTGAGCTGACCGCGATGGTGCGTGCCGTGGTTGTACATGTGCACGACGGCGATCGCCCTTGGCAGGCGGCGTGTTTTGCCGTCCACCACGCTCGCGTATTCCAGGGGCGAAGCGAGCCATTCGGCCGAGACGCTGTCCGCCCATTTCAGCATGGCCTGGTCGGTTGCCTCGCGCTCCCGCTTAAGCTCGTCGAAATTCGCGAACATGTCGGCGCCGAACGCGGGATAGGTGCACGCCGGGTCAACGAAGCGTCCGAGCCACATGCGGTCGCCCCAGAGCAGGTGGTTGAGCGTGCCGTGGATCGAGCCGAAGAACGCGCCGCGGTCGCGCTTGCGCTCGCCGTCGGGCATTGCGGCGCAAAGCGCATACAGCCGCTCGTTCATCCAGCGGTTGTACCGCGCCATCAGTCCGCAGTATTCGCGCGTGATCATCGGATAGGAACGAGAGGCATGCCGCGGGGTATCGATGCGGATTGTAGCGGAATGCCTTTGCCGCATCCGCCTGCAAAAAAACGGGGCGCTTGTGCGCGCCCCGTAAGCCACTGAGGAGAAACAAGCTCGAACGAAAGCCTGCCTACTACTCCACTCGTTCGCCGTGGAGACTTACATCGAGACCTTCGCGCTCCTCTTCTTCCGAGACGCGCAGACCGATGACCATGTCGATGACCTTGAGGATGATGAAGCTGCCCACACCGCTGTAGACCAGCGTCGTCGCGACCGCGCCGAGCTGCACCATCACGTCGGCATCGGCGCCGCTGATCTCCTTGACGTTGAATATGCCGGTCAGGATCGCGCCGACGATACCGCCGATGCAGTGCACGCCGAATGCATCCAGCGAGTCGTCATAGCCGAATGCTTTCTTGACGGACGTCGCAGCGAGGAAGCACAGCACGCCTGCCGCGATACCGATGACCAGCGCGCCGGTGGGGCCGACGAAACCCGACGCCGGCGTGATCGCGACCAGGCCTGCGATCGCCCCGGAAGCGATCCCGAGCACCGAGGGCTTGCCCTTGACCAGCCACTCCGTGAACATCCACGCGAGCGCTGCCGCCGCAGTAGCGAACTGGGTGACGACCATCGCCATGCCGGCGCGGCCGTCCGCCGCGATCGCCGAGCCCGCGTTGAAGCCGAACCAGCCCACCCATAGCAGCGAGGCGCCGGCCAGCGTGTAAACCAGGTTGTGCGGCATCATCGATTCCTTGCCGTAGCCGAGGCGCTTGCCCAGCACCAGAGCGCACACCAGGCCCGCGATACCCGCGTTGATGTGCACGACGGTACCGCCGGCGAAGTCCAGCACGCCCTTGCCCGCCCAGTAGCCCGACGGTTCCCACATCATGTGCGCGATCGGCGAGTAGATCAGCACCGACCACAAACCCATGAACCAGAGCACCGCCGAGAATTTCATGCGGTCGGCGAAAGCTCCGGCGATCAGCGCGGGCGTGATAATGGCGAACGTCATCTGGAACGTCATGTACACCGACTCGGGGATCGTGAGTCCGAGATGCGAGACGGTCAGCTTGCCCGCCTCCTTCATGAACACCATGCCGTTCAGGAAGAACCGGTCGAAGCTGCCGATGATCGGCCCCCCCTTCGTGAACGCGATGCTATAGCCGACGATGACCCAGAGCACGGTCACGAGGCACGTGATCGCGAAGCTTTGCATCACCGTCGCGAGCACGTTCTTCTTGCGCACCATGCCGCCGTAGAACAGCGCGAGGCCGGGGATCGTCATCATCAGCACGAGCGCGGTCGAGCTGAGCATCCATGCCGTGTCGCCGCTGCTGATCTTGTCGGCGGCGATCAGTTGCGGCGTGTCGGGTGCGGGCGCCGCCGCCGGAGCCGCGGCGGCTTCGGCTTTGGGCGCCTCGGCGGCCTTGGCGTCCGGCGCTGCAGCGGCCGGCGCCGGTGCCGTCGCAGCAGGTGTCGGGGCTTTCTGATCTGCAGCCTTGTCCTGTGCCTGGACGCTGCCGAATACGCTGAAGACGCCGACCAGGGCGATCAACGCAAGCATTCGCTTCATGGCGTTCCCCTTAGAGTGCATCCGCGCCGGTTTCGCCGGTACGGATGCGCACGACCTGTTCGAGGTCGAAAACGAAGATCTTGCCGTCGCCGATCTTCCCGGTATTGGCGGCTTTCTCGACCGCCTCGATGACGCGGTCGAGCAATTCGTTCTTGATCGCTGCCTCGATCTTGACCTTGGGCAGGAAATCGACGACGTATTCGGCGCCCCGATACAGCTCGGTGTGCCCCTTCTGCCGTCCGAAGCCCTTGACCTCGGTAACGGT
>DASXQW010000192.1:0-1533 GCA_036506975.1 Casimicrobiaceae bacterium
ATGATCGAGGCGTGGTGGCGCTCCCTCAAGATAGGATGAAGCGGCTGGCCTCCTTCGTGACGTGGTAGCTTCCGCGCCACATTGCGAAGACGCGCTCAGGGCGCAAGAGAGGAGACCAGCGATGGAGTATGGTGCGATCGACCTGCACAAGAAAGAAAGTCAGATTCGGATTGTCACGACGAGCGGTCAGATGATCGACCACCGCATCACGACGACGCGCGAGCGCCTCGCTCACGTCTTCTGGGGCCGGCCGCGCATGCGGATTCTCGTCGAGGCCTCGACCGAGAGCGAATGGGTCGCCCAGCACCTCGAGCACATGGGGCACGAGGTGATCGTCGCTGATCCGAACTACGGTCCGATGTACGGGCACCGCAGCCGACGTATCAAAACGGACCGGCGCGACGTCACGGCGCTGGCCGAAGCCTGCCAGCAGGGCACGTACCGACGAGCGCATCGTCGCTCCGCCCGACAGCACGAAGTACAGTGTCGGCTGAATGTCCGCCAGGAGTTGACGCAGGCGCGTACGCGAGCGATTTCGCTCGCCCGAGGGATCACGCGCGCCGCCGGCCTCCGCATTCGCAGCGGCCGCGCGGAAACATTTCTCGAGCGCCTCTTCGCACTTGAGATGCCGGCCTCAATGAAGGCCACGCTGTCGCCGCTGCGCAGCGTGATCGAAGTGCTCGATGACGAGCTCGCTGATGCCGACGCGCAATTCGAGGCGCTCGTCGAGAGTGATCCGATGGTCAAGGGCCTGACCACATTGCCCGGCATCGGCCCGATCACGGCCAGCGCCTTTATCGCGGCGCTGGATGTGGCGAGTCGATTCGAGCGAGCCGGCCAAGTCACCAGTTATCTTGGGCTCGTTCCACAGGAGTACAGCTCAGGCGAAAAGCAGCGACGCGGGCGGGTCATGCGCAGCGCGCATCCACATCTGCAGTCGCTGCTCGTGCAAGCGGCCTGGCGCGTGTGGCGTGCCTCGGATCCGCGCACGGAGGCGTTCCGCCTGTGGGCGCAGGCGGTGGCGCGGCGGCGGGGAAAGAAGGTGGCCATCATCGCCCTCGCGCGTCGTCTGTCGCGCACGTTGTTCGCGATGTGGCGCGACGAGGCCGACTATCAACCGCGACGCATTCGAACCCGGGTCGCGCAACCCGTGGCGGCCGCAATCGCCAAGACCGGCGTCAGCGCCCCGATGTAAGTCTGTGAGGTCGTCAAGCTGGAGGAGCAAGCGCGCACTGATGTCTGGCCGCACGTGAGAGCCGTCCTCAAGAGGGCGCTGCTCCTCCTTCGAATCCTCCCGTGCGCCGGCACATGATGTGCCACACACGAGCGCGAATATAAGGGTGAGTCACCTCGCTGCAATGGGATCAGCGAGGAAACAGGTGCTTGGCGACACGTCAGAATCGCGACCCGTTCGCGCGCGCCCCCCTTGGCTGGTTGAGGGGGCTGCGCGCGCTCACTGGAGGTGTGCCCGGAAAACGCTTTCGCTCTCTCGAAGGGAATGGGTGCTTGACACGCCGCTTCATATAAACATCA
>DASXQW010000193.1:0-11527 GCA_036506975.1 Casimicrobiaceae bacterium
CGGGCCGAGTGCCCGTCGCGAGGATGCCGGAATTGAACGGACCGCCGAGCACGATCGCCACGCCGCGCCGCTCGCACTCGGGCAGCAATTCGGGCAGTGCGGATTGATCGGCGAGCGTGTAGCGCCCGGCGAGAAGGATCATGTCGAGATCGGCAAGGCCGAGCACGTGGAGGCAGATCGCGACTTCGTTGACGCCGAGACCGAAGCCGCCGATCCTGCCCTCGGCCTTGAGCGCTGCGAGCGCCGGCAAGCCGCCTTCGAGCGCTTCGGCCAGACGCTGCGCGTGCGCATCGCCGTGCGTCTCGCGATCGATGTCGTGGACGTAGACCAGGTCGACGCGCGCGAGGCCGAGCCGCTGCAGGCTGTCTTCGAGCGAGCGGCGCACGCCCTTCGCGCCGTAGTCGTAGCGCTGCACGAAGGGCAGCGTGTCGACGTAGCCATGCTGGTCGCGCGGCGCATCGGCGCGCGGCTCGAGCAACCGGCCGACCTTGGTCGACAACAGATAATCATCGCGCGGCCTTGCGCGCAGCGCGTCGCCGATGCGCCGTTCCGAGCGGCCGTGACCGTAATGCGGCGCGGTGTCGAAATAGCGCACACCGGCGTCGTAAGCGTGGGCGACGAGCGCCGCCGCAGCATCGTCGGAGACCGCGCGAAACAGGTTGCCCAGCGGCGCACCGCCGAAACCGAGCGGCGATGCGCGCAATCGCGCACGGAGCGCGTCGCTCAATGCCATGGGAGGTATCCTGTCGTTCCAACCGATCGTCGCCCCGGCCCCGGACTCAAGCACTCCGGGGACGGGATGACTTCCTCATCGTCCGATCAGCAGTCTGGGGAACCTGGTCGTCAGCGGCGGCCATAGCGTGATCGCCGCCAGCACGACCAACAGCGGGATCAGAAACGGCACGATGGCCCGCGACACGCGCTCGAAGGAAATCCTGGCGATGTTCGACACGACGTAGAGCACGACACCCACCGGAGGCGTGACGGTTCCGATCATCAGGTTCAGCACGAACACCAGCCCGAAGGGCCGGGTCGCCGCATCCGTGCATTGGCGATATAGTATCCGCTATCGATGCCGATGGCACGGCGAGCAACACAAGAGGAGACTGACATGTCAAGCGCGCCGCACGAGGTTTTCCGGACGGCCGGCAAGCCGCTGCTGCCGTGACTGAACGCTCGCAAGGCGGCGTGTGGTGCGCAACGCTGACGCCGCTCGACGCAGACGGATGTCCCGATCATGCGCGTCTGGCCGCACACATTCAGCGGTTGTTCACCGCCGGCGTCGACGGCATTGCGCTTTTCGGGACGACCGGCGAAGGCCAGTCATTCTCCGTCGCCGAGCGCCTCGCCGGCCTCGAAGCCCTGCTCGATGCGGGCGTCGACCCGGCGCGGATCATCGCCGGGACCGCCTGCGCAGCCCTGCCGGAAACCATCGAACTGACGCGGCACGCGGTGGCGTGCGGCTGCGCGGGCGCGCTGGTGCTGCCACCGTTCTTCTTCAAGGACGTCAGCGACGATGGCGTGTATGCCAGCTATGCCCGCGTCATCGACGCCCTCGCCGACGCACGCCTGCGGCTGTTCCTCTACCACATCCCGCAAGTCTCGGGCGTGCCGATCGCCGACGCCGTGATCGCCCGTCTCGCCGCGGCGTACCCGAAATTGATCGCCGGCGTGAAAGACAGCGAAGGAAATCTCGAGCACACGCTGCGACTGCTCGCGTCGTTTCCGGAGCTCGCGATTTTCGTCGGCCACGAACCGCACCTGCCCGCCGCGCTCGCCGCAGGCGGCGCCGGCACCATCTGCGGCATCGCCAATCTCTATCCGCGACTGATGCGCCGTCTGTTCGATCGGGCGCGTGAGCCGGCCCACCGGGAGGAACTGGCGCGCGTAGAACGCTTCATTGCGTCGCTAAACGGCTATCCGCTGTTCGCGGCATTCAAGGCGCTGCAGGCGGAGCTGAGCGGCGATGCCGCGTGGAATGCGCTGCGCCCTCCCCTGGTGCCGCTGGAATCGCCCGCGCGCGAGACGTGGCTCGCGGCCGCCGCGGCGTCGGGCATCGCCAGGAGCGATGCCGCGGGCCCCTGCTGATCGTCGAAAAGCCTATATGACTTCGCCACACCCGACATCCGCCGAGCTGGCCACGCTGGCCGCCTTCGATACGCCCACGATTTGCAATGCGCTGGAAGTCGTGCTGCCCGAGTCCCGCGCGCGCGGCTACACCACGCGGCCGGCGTTGTGCGGATTTCCCGCGCTCAAGCCCGTGGTGGGATACGCCCGAACGGCGCGGATCCGCGCCAAGTCGCCGTCTCCGCTCAGCGCTGCCGAGGCGCGCGAGCTACGGCATGACTATTATCGCTACGTCGACGACGGCCCAAAACCATCGCTGGTGCTGATCGAGGATCTCGACGGGGCCGACGCCGGGTACGGCGCGTTCTGGGGCGAAGTCCAGTCGGCGATTCATCACGGCCTGGGTGCCCTCGGTGTGATCACCGACGGCTCAGTGCGTGACATCGACGCCTGGGCGCCCGGCTTCCAGTTTCTCGCGGCGATGGTCGGACCTTCCCATGCTTACGTCAGCATCGTCGACTTTGGCGGCGAGATCGAAGTGTTCGGCATGCGCGTGCGCTCCGGCGACATCGTGCACGCCGACCGTCATGGCGCAGTGGTGATCCCGGTGGCGGCGATCCGCGAGCTGCCGGCCGCGGCGGAAAAAGTCGCGCGGCGCGAGGCGCGCATCCTCGCGGTCGCGCGCGCGCCGGACTGCACCGCGGAGAAGCTGATCGCGGTATTCAAGGAGCAGGACGCGATCCACTGACGGATGTGCGTCCGGACGAGTATGATTTTGACCTGAAAATATTCTCGCGCCGCGGCTCGCGCGGCGCGAGAACCCGCTGGAACCACCGAGGAGGAACGCCATGACTGACCGCACCCACGATGATCGACTCGACGCATCGCGCCGCCGCTTGCTGCAAGCGGGAGCGGGCGCCGCCGCGCTCGGCGCGCTGCCCGGCGCCGGCCTGCTCACCGCAAACGCGCAGGCGGCCTTCGACTGGAAGCGCTTCAAGGGAGAGAAGATCGAAATTCTGCTCGTCAAGAGCCCGCGCGGGGATCTGCTCTCCAAGTATCACAAGGAATTCGAGGACATGACCGGCATCCAGATCGGCTCCGAAATGGTCCCCGAGCAGCAGCAGCGCCAGAAAGCGGTCATCGAGTTCAATTCGGGCAACACCAGCTTCGACGTGATCGCGTTGTCGTATCACGTGCAGAAACGCCAGTTCGCGAAGAACAACTGGCTCACCGATCTGCGGCCGTTCATCAACGACAAGTCAATGGCGGCGCCTGATCTCGACTTCGCCGATTTCGCGAAGGGCGGCCTCAACTACGCGGTCGAGGCCGACGGGCGCGTCATGAGCCTGCCGTTCAATCTCGATCCGTGGGTCGTCTATTACAACAAGGAAGTCTTCGCCGCCAAGGGGGTCGCGTATCCAAAGACCTTCGCCGAGATGATCGACGCCGCGGCGAAGCTCAACGATCCCGCCAAAGGCACCAGTGGCTTCGTCGGCCGCGGTCTCAAGAATGCCAACGTACCGGTGTGGACGAGCTTCCTGCTCGGCTACGGCGGCGGCTTCGTCGACGCCAAGGGCAAGCTCCTCACCGATACGCCCGAGGCGATCGAATCCGCGAAGATGTACCAGACACTGCTGGCCAAATACGGTCCGCAGGGCGTGGCGGGCTTCAACTGGAATGAATCGCAAAGTCTGTTCCTGCAGGGCAAGGCCGCGATGTGGCTCGACGGCATCGGCTTCGCGCAGCCGCTCGAGGATCCGACCAAGTCGCGCATCGTCGGCAAGGTCGGTTACGGCGTGATGCCCGCCGGCCCCAAGCAGCAGGTATCGGCGCTCTTCGCCGACGGCGAAGGCATCTCGACCCACAGCAAGAAGAAGGGACCGGCGTGGTTCTACATCCAGTGGGCGTCGAACAAGACCAACCAGACGCGCATGCTGCAGGCGGCCGCTGGCGCCCCGGTGCGCAACTCGGCGTATGCCGCCGCGCAGCAGTCGAGCGATTTCAAGGCGCCCAAGGAATGGGTCGAATGCATGCTGGCCTCGGCACGCATCGCGCAACCCGGCCTCCCGATCATCTCGCCGGTGACCGAGTTCCGCGACGTGTTCGGCGTGGCGCTCACCAACATGATCAACGGCGCCGATCCGGCAACGGAGCTCAAGAAGGCAACTGCGGAATTCCAGCCCGTTCTGGACAAGAGCGAGAAGGCGTAGGGCCGAATTCATTCGGCCGCTTCGTCTCATGTCGCGTCGCGTGCGAATGAATTCGCACCTACCCCTCTCCCCGCGTGCGGGGAGAGGGATGGGGTGAGGGGGCGCTGCGCATGACAACGGCCGCCGCACCACGCCCGGGCTTTCTCGCCCGACGGCACCGCAGCTATTACCTGTTCATCGTGCCGGCGCTGGTCGTCGTCGGCGCAGTGATCATCTTTCCGTGGCTGTTCACGGTCTGGATGAGCGCCTTCGACTGGACGATAGGCACGGCAGCGCATTTCGTCGGCTTCAACAACTACACCGGTCTCGCGACCAACCAGCGCTTCCTCGAATCGATCGTCCACACGTTTTATTTCACCGCCCTCGCGGTCGTCGTGCCGCTGTTTCTCGGGCTCGTCGCCGCGCTGATCTTCCACCGCGAGTTTCCATTCCGCGGCCTGCTGCGCAGCGTGTTCACGATGCCGATGATGGCCACGCCCGTCGCGGTCGCGCTGGTATGGACCATGATGTTCCATCCGCAGCAGGGCGTGCTCAACTACCTGTTGTCGATAGTGGGCTTGCCGCCTTCGCTCTGGGTCTATTCGCCGACGTGGGTGATCCCCAGCCTCGTGCTGGTCGAGATCTGGCACTGGACGCCGCTGGTGATGCTGATCATTCTCGGCGGCCTGGCGGCGCTGCCGACCGAGCCCTACGAATCGGCGCGGCTCGACGGAGCGTCCGAGTGGCAGCTCTTTCGCTACATTACGCTGCCGCTGGTCGCGCCGTTCCTGGTCGTCGCCGCGGTGATCCGCACGATCGATGCGCTCAAGGCCTTCGACACCATCTACGTCATCAGCCAGGGCGGTCCGGGCACGGCGTCCGAGACCATCAATCTTTATTTGTACCTCCAGGCTTTCGCCTTCTACAACGTCGGCAATGCGTCGGCCGTCGTCGTCGTGTTCTTCGTCATCATCCTCGCGCTCGCGCTGCTCCTGCTCTACGTGCGGCAGCGGGCGAGGTGGACCTGATGGCCACCGTCGCGCTTCCGACGCCGCGATTCGCCGGCCGCGCTCGCGTGCGTCGAAGGTTGCGCAAGATCGCCTTCGGGCTCTCGGTTGTCGTGATCGTGTCCCCGGCGATCCTCGTGTTCTTCTGGATGCTGTCGCTGTCGCTCAAGAACGAGATCGACAACCTAGCCTACCCGCCCGTGTTCATCCCCGATCCGCCGACGCTGCGCAACTTCGTCCAGGTATTCGCCGAGAACTCGATGGGCCTCTACTTCTGGAACAGCATCGTCGTCTCGGGCCTGGCGACGCTGATCGCACTGGCGGTCGGCATTCCCGCGGGCTACGGTATCGCGCGGGCGCAGGCGCACAAGCTGACGGTGCTGATCCTGATCGCGCGAATGACGCCGGCGCTGTCGTACCTGATCCCATTGTTCACGGTGTTCCAGCTCCTCGGGCTCAACAACACGCTTACCGCACTTGTCATCACCCACCTCGTCATCACGGTCCCCATCGTCGTCTATATCATGGCGGGGCACTTCGAAACGCTGCCCAAGGAGCTCGAGGAAGCGTGCCAGATCGACGGCGGCAGCGTATGGACGAGTTTCCGCTACGTCGCGCTGCCGCTCGCGCGCCCGGGCATCATCGTCGGCACGATCCTCGCGTTCATTTTCTCCTGGAATAATTTCGTCTTCGGCGCGGTGCTGGCCGGACGAGCGACGCGGACGCTACCCGCAGCGGTCTACAACGTCCTCACCTTCGAGCAGCTCGCTTGGGGGCCGCTCGCGGCCGCGGCGCTGGTCGTCACCGTGCCGGTCCTGCTGTTGACGATCGTCATTCAGAAGGAAATCGTCGTCGGGCTGACGCACGGCGGCGTGAAAGCGTAGCGCTCGATATGCTGAAGGGAATCCATCCGCTGCTGCATGCGGACCTGCTGCATGCGCTCGCGGCGATGGGCCACGGCGATGAGCTGGTGATCGTCGACGCGAACTTTCCGGCGGCGAGCGTCGGCAAGAGAGTGTTGCACGCGGTCGGCGCAACCGCACCGGCGATGCTCGACGCCGTCCTGACCGTGTTTCCACTCGACACTCTCGTCAGACCCGCCGCGCTGACCATGGCGGTGGTCGGCGATGCCGAGGCGCTGCCCGAGCCCGTGCGCGAGTTCGCGGCCGTATTCACGCAGCACGACCTCGCCGACGCGGAGATCGGTCATCTCGAGCGCGAAGCGTTCTACGAGCGGGCGCGTTCGGCGTTCGCCGTCGTGCGCACGGGGGAGCTTCGGCCGTACGGCAATATTCTCCTGGTCAAGGGGTTCGTTAACGCGTATCCGGCGACGCGCGGCTGAAGTGCATGGTCATCGTCTTCGGTTCGATCAATCTCGATCTCGTCACCCGCGTTGCCCGCTTCCCCGCGCCCGGGGAAACCATCGGCGCCGAATCGTTCGCGACCTACCCCGGCGGCAAGGGCGCCAATCAGGCGCTTGCCGCAGCGCGCGCGGGCGCTGCGGTCCGGTTGTATGGCGCAGTCGGAAGCGATGCCTTCGCTGACGCCGCGCTTGCCCTGCTGGCGGCGGACGGCGTCGACCTCGACGGCGTCAAGCGCGCCGCAGCGCCGACAGGCTGCGCGACGATTCTGGTCGACGCCCACGGCGAGAACTGCATCGCGGTCGCCTCCGGCGCGAACGCGCTCGCCGATCCGGAAGCGGTGCCGGACACCGTGCTCGCGCCCGGGACCATTCTGGTCTTGCAACACGAGGTACCCGATCAAGCCAACGCGGAATTGATCGCCCGTGCGCATCGGGCCGGCGCGCGGATCGTTCTCAACGCCGCGCCGGCGCGGCCGCTGTCGGTCGAACTTCTGCGGCAGGTCGATGTCTTGGTCCTTAATGAAACGGAAGCCGCTGCGCTCGCAGCTCAACACGGATGGCCGGCGACACCGCGTGCGTTTGCCGCTGCAGCGATCGCGGTGGCTGCGCCGATCTTCGCAGTCGTTGTCACGCTTGGCAAGGAGGGAGCGCTGGCCGCTTCCGGCACCGGCACGATCCGCGTGCGCGCGCCAGGCGTCGAGGTCGTCGACACGACCGGAGCCGGAGATGCATTCGTCGGTGCTCTCGCCGCCGCAATCGATGCGCGCGCCCCGCTTCAGGATGCGCTGCGGGCCGCGGTCGTCGCGGGCTCGCTCGCCTGCACCGGCGCCGGCGCGCAGACCGCCCTGCCGCGGCGCGAGGCAATCGTCGCGGCGTTACGATCGGTTACGGCCCACGTGGATCCGCACTGCTAGACTGAAATCGGACCTGGAGTCATTATCATGGTGAAGCGATTGTTGCCGGCTGTGTTGTCTCTGGCGCTTCTTGCCGTGCCGCTGCCGGCCGCGGCAACAGACTATACCGACATCTGGTACCTTCCGAGCGAATCCGGCTGGGGTGTCAATCTGATTCAGGCCGAGGATGTCATCTTCGTGACATTCTTCATCTATGGACCGAACAATCAGCCGACGTGGTACGTAGCGATCATCTATCGCGATGGCAACGGCAACTTCACCGGCAATCTGTACTCGACCGTCGGCCCCTACTTCGGCGGGCCGTGGACTCCCGCGAGCTACGCGCCAACTCTCGCGGGCACGGCTTCGTTCTATCCTTCCAGCGCCTACCAGGGAACGTTGATCTACAGTTTGGCCGCCGGACCGACGGTGACCAAGATAATCCAGCGCCAGACACTCAAGACGATCAGCCTCGGCGGCAGTTATACCGGCGGCCAGGCGGGTGCGTATTCGGGCTGCAGCAACAACGGAAGCAATAGTTCATACAAGGATAATTTTGACGTACAGGTGACGCACTTTGACAACGGCACCGCGACTTTCCAGTTTGCTTACACGAGCGGCTTGAGCTGCACGCTGTCCGGCACGCTTACTCAGTACGGCCAGTTGTACACGATTCCCAGCGCGAGCTACGCTTGTTCGGACGGACTCGATACGACGGCAGACATGTCCCAGATCAAGGCGACGGCGCAAGGCATCGAAGGCCGGTTTGCAGCGCCTTCGGTCGGCGGCGGCTGTCGGGAAGACGCGAGCTTCTCTGGCGTATTCCGATCCTCGTAGGAAAGCGCGGTTTTCGATAGTGGTCTGAGATCACTGCGTATCCATCCGCCGACGGACGCATTCAAACAGGCAAATCGCCGCAGCCTCCCATGCGCGTCAATCGCCGCGATGAATTGGAATTATTTTCTCCCCAAACCAGCTACGGTATTGGACCGCTTGCGGCCAGATGCGGTCGTAGTGCGTTGCGCTCCATAGCGGTCGTCGCTGGGGAAGCCGGAGATGTGGTAGGTTTCTTTGCAGCAACTGTAAACCTCCTATTTTCACGCTGTGGTAAAGGCCGTGGGCCGCCCAAATCAGTCGCCGGGTGAACAGCGTCCGCTTGGTGGCGGCCGTTGCGCCCGATTAGTCCGCTGACGCTAGGCGCGGGCCGCCGTCGCTCGCGCCGTGGATCGCAGCGCCGGTGCGGCCGGATCTGCGTCCCTATCCTCGGTATACTTCGCCCAGAAAGCGTTCTCGAGGGGCCCATCATGTCCGTTCACCCGTTGACTTCCTCGCGCGCAATCGATGCGATCGCGCAAGCGAAGACCCAGCTTGCCGCTGCCCATCGCTTGGCCGTGCTGCACGAGCTGGAAGAAGGGATCGACAACCATTTCACCGTGACCGTACCCGGCCAGGACGATCGGTACCTCATCTTGCCCTTCGGCCTGCATTGGTCGGAAGCCCGGGCGAGCGCCATGATCGTCTTCGACAAATCCGGCACGACGCTCGAGGGCGAAGGCGTGGTCGAGCTGTCGGCGCAGTGCATACATGCGCCAATCCACCGTATCTGTGACGTTCGGGTCGTGCTTCACACGCACCAGCCATGGGCGCTCGCGCTCAACATGCTGAAGGACAATCGCCTGTTGCCCGCCAACCAGACTGCGGCTTTTTTCCACGGCCACATCGCCTACGATGACGACTATTCCGGCACCGCTGATTCGCTGGAGGAAGGCGAACGCTTGGCTGGCGTGATCGGCGACAAGCAGATCCTTTTCATGAAAAACCACGGCGTGATCGTCACCGGGGACAACATTGGGCAAGCCTACAAGCGACTCTACAAACTCGAGCGTGTTTGCCGCACGCAGGTATTGGCGCTATCCACGGGCCGGCCGATCGAAGTATTGTCGGACGACGTCGTGACACGGCTCCAGGCGCCATCGGGGAACGACCGGCACTCCCGCGCCGAACGTGAGCGTTTGTATTTCGAGGCTATGATGCGAGTACTCGATCGCGAGTTACCTGGCTACGCGGACTAACAAGCGGGCCTGGCGGTCCAGCGTAGTCCGCGAACCTCCGCTTCCGCAGCGCACGACAGACAGTGACGGATTGAAGGCAGCGTCGACAGTCAGGCCGAGATCGGCCGAGGTTGTGTAAAAACAGGCGCCTTGGGTTTTGCTTGAGTGATGATGGCGTACCGGACCATGGAGGGCTCATGCCGGTCCCCATCGCGTCGCAAAGCTCGTTATCGGCAATTGTTCAGTTTGATTGGTAGATCAGGTCGAGAGCGTCGGCGCATGAAGCGAAGGACGAGCCTATGCGGCCCAAGCGCTCATCGCCCGCATCATTTCGGCGACGCCCAAGATACGCATTACGCGCTTCAGGTTATAGGCAAGGACGTGCAGACTCATCTCGGTGCGCACGCGCGCCAGTGTCTTCGTCAGGAAGTGGGTCCACCCCATCCAGTACTTGATCGTTCCGAACGGATGCTCGACCGTTTGTCGTCGCACTCGCATCATCTCAGGTTGCCGATCCAATCGCTGCTGCATCGCTTCGAGCACCGCTTCGTGTTCCCAGCGCGTGATGCGCCGATAGTCGCTCGTCGTGCATTGCGCTTTAAGCGGACACCTCGGACAAGCCGAGGACCAGTACTTGCTGAGGGTCATGCCGTGCTCGATGGTGGTAAAGCGCTTGATCGCGCGTTGTCCCGCCGGACAGCGATATTCATCGTCGCTGGCGATGTAGATGAAGTCCTGCTTGTCGAAGCGGCCGTCGGCCAGGCTATTGGAGGTCAGCGTCTTGGGCACGATGGGGGTAATACCGGCCTGGGCGCAATCCCGTATCTGTTCGCCTTTGAAGTAACCGCGGTCGGCCACGACGGTTAGATCGTCGATGCCAGTGGCGTCGCGCGCTTGTTCGGCCATCGGCACCAGCTGCTCACGATCAATCCCAGCGGTGATGACTTCGTGCGCGACGATCAGATGGTTCTTGACATCGACCACCGTCTGCACGTTGTAACCGACGATGCCACCGTCGCGGCTCTTCATCGAGCGCGCATCAGGGTCGGTCAGCGACAGCTGTTGCTCGGGACTGGCGAGCATTTGCGCTTCGTAGGTTTTAAGCTGCTGCATCTGTTCCTTCAGGGCCGCAATCTTCTCTCGCAGGTGACCCTTCTTCAGCTCGGCTGCTTCCGGTTCGGCCCGGTCCGCCGTGTCCATCGCCGCCAGGTACCGCGCGATGCTCTCCTCGATCTGCGCCATCCGCCGCTGCATCTTCGCCGGAGTGAAGTTCTTGTCGCGGTTGTTCACCGCCTTGAACTTGCTGCCATCGATGGCCACGATCGCCTCGGTGAACAGATTGAGCTGGCGACACAGCACGATGAACTGGCGACATACCTTGCGGATCGCCCGCCCATTGTCCTTGCGGAAGTTGGCAATGGTCTTGAAGTCCGGCATCAGCCGTCCGGTCAGCCACATGAGCTCGACGTTGCGCTGCGCCTCGCGCTCCAGCCGCCGGCTGGACTGAATGCGGTTGAGGTAGCCGTAGATGTAGAGCTTCAGCAGCACCGCTGGGTGGTACGCCGGCCGGCCCGTCGCCGCCGGGTCAACCCCAACGAAGCCAAGCCCATCCAGATCAAGCCCATCGACGAAGACCTCGACCACGCGAACCGGATTCTCCGCCTCAACGTAGTCCTCCAGACACGCGGGCAGCAAGCTCACCTGGGTTCGATCCTCGCCTTCGATGAATCGCTTCATGCGGCCGCCCCGAAGAAACCCGATGCTTCAGTTTAAGAAATTCCTTCGTTTAGGCAACTTCCGCGTTTTTACACAGGCTCGGCCAACAGCGGCCGTACAGCGAAGTCATTGAGAGCGGTCGTTCGATGGCGCGATTGACCGAAACCGGACTTCCCGAGCATGCGTATGATCAGCTTGAGAGCCGGCAAGATCATTCGCCTCGCGAACGCATGACGCCGGT
>DASXQW010000194.1:0-9599 GCA_036506975.1 Casimicrobiaceae bacterium
GACGTCTGGAAATACTGGGCCGAGAAGCGCGCGGGGAATGTCAGCGACGAGCAATGGGCCGAGCTCGAGGACGGCATCGCGCGCTCGCCGGGCCACTGCATGACGATGGGCACGGCGTCGACGATGACTTCCGCGACGGAGGCGCTCGGTTTCACCCTGCCTGGCGCGGCGTCGATTCCGGCGGCCGACTCGCGTCACGCGCGGATGGCGACCGACACCGGCCGGCGCATCGTCGACATGGTCTGGGATGACTTGAAGCCGCGCGATTTTGTGAGCGCTGCCTCCGTCGACAACGCGATCACGACCATACTCGCGCTCGGCGGGTCGACCAACGCCGTCGTGCACATGGTCGCGGTGGCGCGCCGGGCGGGCATCGCGCTGTCGATCGATCGCTTCGATGAGCTCGCGCGCAAGACGCCGCTCGTGGCCAATATACGTCCCGCCGGCAAGTTTCTGATGGAAGATTTCTATTACGCCGGCGGCCTGCGCGCGTTGCTCAACGACATAGGCGATCTGCTGGTGCTCGACGCGCGCACGGTGAACGGCATGACGCTGGGAGAGAATATCGCCGGCGCGGAAGTCTTCAATCGCGATGTCATCCTGCCGCGCGAGCGCGCGCTGGTCGCAAGCGGCAGCCTCGCGGTGCTGCGCGGCAACCTGGCACCGGGCGGCGCGGTGATCAAGCCCGCGGCGGCCGAGCCGCAGTTGCTCGAGCACATCGGGGCGGCGGTCGTCTTCGCCGATTACAACGACATGGCGGCGCGGATCGACGATCCCGCGTTGCCGGTCACCGCCGACTCGGTGCTGGTGCTGCAGAACGCGGGCCCACAGGGCGCTCCGGGCATGCCGGAATGGGGCCAGCTGCCGATTCCCAAAAAGCTGCTGGACAAGGGCGTGCGGGACATGGTGCGCATCTCCGATGCGCGGATGAGCGGGACGAGTTACGGAGCGTGCGTTTTGCACGTCGCGCCGGAATCCTTCATCGGCGGGCCACTCGCGCTCGTTCGCACCGGCGACCTGATCGAGCTCGACGTTCCGAATCGCCGTCTGGAGCTCAAAGTCAGCGAGTCCGAGCTCACGCGTCGCCGCGCCGCGTGGAAGAGGCCCGCGCCGCGCTACGAGCGTGGCTACGGCGCGCTCTACCAGCGCCACATCACTCAGGCCGACGAGGGTTGCGATTTCGATTTCCTCGAGGGCACTGCGCCGACGGCGGAGCCGGAGATTCACTGACGTGCGCACTGTTGCCGCGCCCCGGCTCGTCGAGCTGGTCACCGCGATCATGCATGCCGCTGGGTGCAATGCGGTCGAAGCCGCGACGGTCGCGCGACGGTTGGTCGATTCCAATCTCGTCGGCCACGACTCGCACGGAGTGCTGCGCGTCGGCAAATACCTGGAATGGATGCGCAGCGGCTGGCTGAAGGCCAATCAGACGCCGACGATCGTATTCGAGAGCGACGCCATTGCGATCGTCGACGGCAATCGCGGTTTCGGGCAGGTGGTCGGCGAGTTCGCGGGCAGTCTCGGCACGGCCAAGGCCGCGAAAACCGGGATCGCGATGATCGGCCTGCGCAACTGCGGGCATCTCGGCCGGGTCGGCGACTGGGCCGAGCTCGCCGCCGCGGCAGGGCAGGTGTCGCTGCATTTCCTGAATACCTCGAATGGGCTGCGCGTCGCGCCCTTCGGCGGCGGCGACCGGCGGCTGTCGACCAATCCGATCACGATCGGCGTTCCCATCGCCGGCAGCGATCCGGTGATCATGGACATGACGACGTCGATGGTTGCCGAGGGCAAGCTCATGGTTGCGGTCAACCGCGGCGAGCGCGTGCCCGAAGGCTGGATCATCGACAAGGACGGGCGGCCGACGACCGAGCCGAAGGATTTCTACGACGGTGGTGCGCTGTTGACGGTCGGCGGCCACAAGGGCTCGGGGCTGTCGATCGTCACGGATCTTCTAGCGGGCGCCATCTCCACGGGCAAGAGCTCGGATCCGGCCGACAGCGTGCTGCGCAACAACATGCTCTCGATCTACATCGCACCGAATGTCTATGATGCCGAAGGCATGGTTGCACGCGAAGCGGCGCGCTTCGTGGCGTGGATCAAGTCTTCGCCGCCGCTCAATCCCGATACACCGGTGCTTCTGCCCGGCGAAGTCGAGCGCGCAACACGCTCCGAACGATCCGCGCACGGCGTACCGATCGACGACAAGACGCACGCCGATTTGCTCGCCGCCGCAGCGTCGGTAGGCATCGCGAGCGACCGGGCGGAAGCGATGATCACCTGACTGCTGCCGCGGTGAAACAATTCGCTGGTTGAAAGGTGACCGCGCTCTTTCCTGGATTCACGCCGCGCCGGATCGCCACCTCCGGCACCGAAATCAATCTGATCGTCGGTGGCAGCGGGCCGCCGTTGTTGCTTCTGCACGGGTATCCGCAGACGCACTCGATATGGCACAGGATCGCTCCACGGCTCGCTCAGCATTTCACCGTGGTCTGCGCGGATCTGCGCGGCTACGGTGATTCAGGCAAACCCGTGAGCGAACCGGATCACTGCACGTATTCCAAGCGAGCGATGGCGCAGGATCAGGTCGACGTCATGCACGGGCTGGGTTTCGATCGGTTCGCGCTTGCAGGGCACGATCGCGGCGGCCGGGTCGCGCATCGAATGGCGCGCGATCATCCCGAGCGCATCGAGCGCGTCGCCGTGCTCGATATTTGTCCGACGGCGATCATGTATGGCAGGAACGACAAGGCGTTCGCCACTGCGTATTACCACTGGTTCTTCCTGATCCAGCCTTACGACCTGCCCGAGCGATTGATCGGCGCCGACCCGGCGTACTACTTGCGGAAGACGCTGGGCGGCTTCGGTTCATCGGGCCTCACGATTTTCGATCCGCGGGCGTACGCCGAGTATGAGCGCTGCTTCCGCGACCCGGCGACGATTCACGCCACCTGCGAAGACTATCGCGCAGCGGCGACGATCGATCTCGAGCACGACGCGGCGGACGCCGAACGCAAGCTCGGGTGTCCGCTGCTCGTACTATGGGGAGAAAAAGGCGTCGTGCATCGCTTCTTCGATCCGATCGCGGATTGGAAGAGTGTGGCCAACGACGTACACGGGAAGGCGCTGCCCTCCGGACACTATCTTCCCGAGGAAGCGCCGGACGAGACGTATGCCGCGTTGCTGGCTTTCTTCCAGGATTAGGAGCCGCTCCGGCTTTAACGCCGGGCGGACGCGATCTGGTAAAATTACAAGCTTGCTCAAGTAGCTCCGTTGCGGTAGCAAACTACTCGAGCAGCGGACTGATAATCCGCGATTTGCCGAGCGGCCGAAGCCAAAATCCGTGTGGCCCAAAGTGCACGTTGTCGCATCAGAATGGCCAAGTAGCTCAGTTGGTAGAGCAGCGGACTGAAAATCCGTGTGTCGGTGGTTCAATTCCGCCCTTGGCCACCCGATTTCGCGAGACGCGAAGCGGATCGCAAAATCGGCCGCGGTGGTTCAATTCCGCCCTTGGCCAGCAGATTCGTATGGAGGTCGCATCAGCGACCGCTCCTGAAATCGGCCGCTCTGCGAGCCGCAGCAAGAGGAAATCAAATGTGATCAGGCGACGCGCTGTTGTCGCTCTTCTGGCCGCAGTGCTTGCCGCTGGCTCGGCGCTGGCGAGCAGCACCGCCACCGCGGCGTCCAACTGCAAGATGGTTCAGACCGCGGATTGGCCGGTTCGGCTGGAACGCAACCAGCTGATCGTCGAGGGCGCCATCAACGGGCAAAAGATCGGCGTCATGCTGGACACCGGGGCGACGAGAAGCCTGATCCTGCGTTCTGCAACGGAGCGGCTGGGCCTGACCCGCAGGGTGGCCAGAGGTTATCGGATGTTCGGCGTCGGCGGCGAGACCCATGTCGAGGCCGCCGATGTCGATGAGTTCAAGATCGACCAATTCACGCGCAGGAATTGGCGGCTCCTCGTCGCAGGCGAACGAGATCTCGGTCGCGATGTCGCCGTCCTGCTGGGCGAGGATTTTTTATATCAAGTCGATGTCGAGTTCGATCTCGCCCACGGTGCGGTCAGGCTCTTCCAACCCAAGGATTGTGACGGTGTGTCACTGGCGTATTGGGCAACCGAGGGCGCCAGTGAAGTCGATATAGAGGCGATCTATGACGCCCAACCGCAGATCGTACTGACGATCCAGATCAACGGTCAGCCGGTGCGGGCGCAGCTCGATTCGGGTGCCGGCACGTCGGTGCTGGACAAGTCCGATGCCGCGCGGCTAGGTATCACTCCGGAAACGCCCGGCGTTGTCGCTGGCGGGAAGGGTAGCGGCCTTGGCGGCAAGTCGGTCGATTACTGGATCGGCCCGTTTGAAAGCGTAACCATCGGCAACGAAACCATAAGCGATACGAATATTCGTTTTGCCGACCTGTGGAAGGACGCGAGATACACGCCGATCGCTAGCCATTTGCCCCGAAAGGTCGAGGGCACGGCATCGATGCTGCTCGGCGCGGATTTCCTGCGTGCGCATCGCGTGCTGGTCGCTCACAGTCAGCGTAAGGTTTATTTCACGTACGAGGGCGGCCTGGTGTTTCAGCGGCCAGCGACGCTGGAGGGCAGCAGGGATTCGCGGCCGTTCAAGGGGATTGGAGCGTCTTGCCAATACAGTTCAGAGTGTAGTGGAGACGTGGGCTGCATAAGCGGGCAATGTCAAAGATTCGCAAATACGGCCGACCGATGCCAAAGCCATACGGAATGCGGCAGAGACGAATGGTGTATTGGATCGCCGCGACATTGCCAGTCTCGTTTTACCGAAGGAATGGCCTGCAGCAAGGATGCCGATTGCGAGGGTGTTCTGAAGTGCCTAAGCGATCGCTGCGCTCGGCGCAATTAATTACCGCAGGCCTGGAAGCACGTCTGGTTTCAATCGCGATCCCGCATATCTGCGGCACCGCGCCAACGCGTCCCAAAACTAGATTCTGCTCCGCGGCGCGTCGAACCAATCTCACGCAAAAAGCGCTTTGAGGCCGGGAGTCAAGCCGGGACCGCGCCGCCCGACAAGATAATGTTCGGTAGCGCACAGACTCTCATAACAAAGACTGATTTAATGATTCTCTGATAATCTGTAGGCTACGGATAAAAAGCCTTTGGCTGAGGATTTTTGCTAGGCCCTCGCCGCAAATACCGAGCCCTCGCAATGATTTTCGATGATTTCGATCGAGCGAACGCGCTGACTAGCCGCAACCACATCGGCTTATTTGAGATTGGTGTGGTGTACAAAATATGGCTTCCGGCCGAAATCTTCGTTGACCGGCCCTCCCTTCTCGGTGCCCGTCTCTTCGGCCCGCACCCATGCCCGCGATAAAGACAGTGGAGAGCGCCATGCTCGACCTCTCGTCGGTCGCCGAATTGCGGCCATCTATCCAGGCGCGGACGAATTTCGCGCCAGCCGCAAGGGTTCATGCCGATCTGACTGCGGCGGTCAAGGGACTCATGGCGGGCTACCGTTCAAACGGTTGGCGTATCGCGTCACTCGACCCTCTGGACAACGATCCCGGCGATCATTCTTCAATCGCCGAACTCGATCCACGCAGCTACGGCCTCTCAGCCGACGAATCGATCGGCTATTCGGTCGACTTTGCCAGGTCCGCGCACGTTCTCATGCTGCCCGAGCTGCTGAATCGCCTGCACGCAAGCTACTGCGGCACGATTGCTCTCGATTGCGCGCATATCCGCGCAAGCGACCAGCAGCGCTGGCTTTACGCGGAAGTCGAAGGAATCAGCGCGTCAGCGGCGCTTGCCGCGGACGACGCCTTGCGCGTTCTCGAACAGCTCGTTCTGGCGGAAACGTTCGAGCATTATCAGCGGGCAACGTATCCCCGGCACAAGCAATTCAGCCTGGAGGGAAGCGAAAGTCTGGTGCCGCTGCTGGCCGCAGCGGTCGAAGAGGCGGCGCGTCACGGCGTCGAGGACATCGTCCTGGGAATGCCGCATCGAGGCCGCCTGAATGTGCTGAAAAACGTCTTCGACATTCCGGCAAAGGAGCTGTTTTTGCTCTTTTCCGGCGATCCGGCGCGGACTCCGGCGGCGTGGGACCTCAAGGACCACTTCGGCTGTTCGATTCGGAAACATACCGCTCACGGCGACATCGATCTTGTGCTCGCGCATAACCCGTCGCACCTGGAGAGCGTGTCCCCCGTCGTATGCGGCATGGCGCGCGCGCTGCAGGACCGCAAGACCGATGGATTCAGCAGAAAGGTGATGCCGATTCTCGTCCACGGCGACGCCTCGTTCTCCGCCCAGGGCGTGGTCACCGAGACGCTCAACCTTTCCCAAACGCGCGGGTACGGTGTCGGCGGCACCCTGCATCTGATCCTGAACAATCAGATCGGCTCGACCATATCGCATCCGAGGGACGCGCGATCGACCCTGTTTTGCTCGGACCTGGCGCGCGCGATCGACGCGCCGATCATTCACGTCAACGCGGATGATCCCGATGCGGCCGTGGCAGTGGCGAAGCTGGCGACCAAATATCGAATGCAATTCGGAGCAGACATCGTGGTCGACCACGTCGGTTACCGGCGCCATGGTCACTTCGGTGCTGACGATCCGACCATGACGCAACCCGCGATGCAACGGCGGATCCGAAGCCACCGCACCGTCGTGCGCATCTACGCGGAGAGGCTCGTGGCGTACGAGCTCACAAGCGACGGCGAGCTCGAGCGAGTCAAGGCGGCAGCCTCGATTGCGATGACCGATGGGCACGCTGCCGACGAAACCATGCCGGTCACGACGAGCGAGCCGACCGGAAACAACGGGCAGTCGACGAAGCCGGTCGTGACCGCAGTTCCGCTAGGTCAACTGCAGGCTATTGTGCACCGGCTTGCGACCGTACCGCCGGGTTTCGCGCTGCACGCCGGCATCCGGAAAGTGATCGAGGACTGGCGCTCCGTGGCCGCCGATGTCAATCGGCCGGTCGATTGGTGTCTCGCCGAGAACCTTGCCTACGCGTCGTTGCTGGCAAACGGATTCAATATTCGCCTGTCCGGTCTGGACGTGGGACGCGGGAGCTTTTTTCACCGCTACCACGTCTGGCACGATCAAGACGCAGACACCGACTGGCAGAGCCTTCACGTCCCTCTCCGTCACATCGCGGAAGAGCAGGGATTCTTCTCGATTTTCGAGTCGCCGCTGTCCGAAGAGGCGGTGGTCGGTTTCGAATACGGATATACGCTGCAATGCGGACGAGATCTCGTAGTCTGGGAAGCGCAGTTCGGCGACTTCGTGAACAACGCCCAGGTGATCATCGATCAGTACATTGCGACAGGCGAACACAAGTGGGGCTACAAGAGCGGATTGGTGGTGTTGCTGCCGCACGGACATGAAGGCGGAGGTCCGGAACACTCGTGTGCCTACCTAGGGCGGTTCCTCCAGCTATGCGCCGACGGCAATCTGCAGGTCGCCATGCCGTCCACGGCATCGCAGTTTCACCATCTATTGCGGCGCCAGGCGCTCATGGAGGAGCGAAAGCCTCTTATCGTCATGACTCCAAAGACCTGCTTGTACGGCCACAAGCCGTCGCATTCGAGCTTGCGCGACGTCGCACAGGGCGAGTTTCGGCCTCTGCTCGGTGAAGAAGGCGAGATCGATACCGCAGCGGTCGTTCGCGTGGTCATTACGAGCGGGAAGATCTACTACGATCTGTCGAGCGGGCGCGCTGAAGCCGGGCTGTCCGGCGTGCCGATATTGCGCCTGGAGCAACTCTACCCGTTTCCCGCCGAAGCACTCGCCGCCGAGCTGCGTCGCTTTCCGCGGCTGCGGGAAGTAGCTTGGGCGCAGGAAGAAGCGAAGAATCACGGCGCCTGGCTTTTTCTTCGCGAGCAACTGGAAGGTGCGCTGCCGCCTGGCGTATCGCTTGAATATACCGGACGCCCTGCGGCGGCGCCGACCGCGATATGCAATGCGGGGCTGCATATGGTCGAGCAACATGCCGTCGTGATCAGTGCACTGGGAATAACGGCGGCCTGATTCTCTCCCAGTCCGACACCAGAGACACGGGACGGGTCGCCGGATGCTTCCGCGCTACCCGATCCTTTCGCTCTCTCCATTTAGAACTCTCGAGAGCAGGTACGTGTGCGAAGCCTGGGCGAAGGAAAGGAACGCATCCGGTTCCATCGGGCGGGCAAACAGAAAACCCTGGAGCACGTCGCAACCCTGCTTCACGAGGAAATTCGCCTGGGCTCTCGTTTCGACGCCTTCGGCGACGGTCTTTAGCCGCAGGCCCTTGGCGAGCCCTATCGTCGCCCGAACGATCGACGCAGTCGCTTCGCTGGTCGTGAGCTCCGAGATAAAGGTGCGGTCTATTTTCAGCGTGTCCAGATGGAATCCTTTGAGGTAACTGAGCGATGAATACCCCGTGCCGAAATCGTCGAGAGCGATCGAAACTCCCAGGCCCTTCAGCTCGGCGAGAATGGCCTTGCTGCGCCCCGTATCGTCCATCAGCAGCGACTCGGTCAGTTCGAGCTCGAGGTATTTCGGGTCGAACGCCGTATCGTCGAGAACCCTTTTGATCGTCTTGGCCAGGGTGTCCTGTCGGAACTGTCGGCTGGAAAGGTTGACCGACACGGGAATACGCGCAAGCCCGCGGTCGCACCAGGCATTCATTTGCGTGCACGCGGTGCGCAGTACCCATTCGCCGATGGCGTCGATAAGGCCGGTCTCTTCGGCGATCGGGATGAATTGTCCGGGCGAGACCAGGCCGTATTCCGGGTGCTGCCAGCGTATCAATGCCTCGGCTCCGACGAGCCGGCCCGTCTTGGCCGAGATCAGTGGCTGGTAATGCAGCAGAAGCTCGTTTCTGTCGATGGCGTGGAACAGCGCATTCTCCATCGACAGCCGGCTGCGTGCGCCCGCACTCATCTCCGCGCTGTACATGATGAAGCAATCTCCGCCGCGCGCCTTGGCTTTGTACATCGCGGTATCGGCGTTCTTGAGCAACGTTTCCGCTTCGGCGCTCGCGTCCGGCGAGACGCTGATTCCTAACGAAGCGGTGATGTGGAGAGCCTGGCCGTCGATCGCAAACGGTTCCTTCAGCGCACTCAGGCAGCGTTGGGCGACCGTCACCGCCGTGGCGGAATCCTGGAGCCCGGGAAGGAGGAGCACGAACTCGTCGCCACCCCACCGCGCGAGCGTATCGCATTCTCGAATGCACGATTTGAGCTTGGCTCCGACGAGCTTGAGCAGCGCGTCGCCCATGCTGTGTCCAAGTGTGTCGTTGATGTTCTTGAATCGGTCGATGTCGATCATCAACATGGCGAGCATCGAGCCCTCGCGACGCGCTTGCGCGAGCCCGCCCGCGAAGCGCTCGTCGAGCAGAAACCGGTTCGGCAGCGTGGTCAGATGATCGGTCCGCGCCAGCTCATGGAGTCGCTGCTCCATGCGTTTCCGGTCGCTGATGTCGCGCGAGATGCACAAGATCTTCTTCGTCTCCTCGCCGGATGCATCTTTCATCAGCCGCATCGTCGTCTCGAACCAGACGTAATGCTGGTCGGCGTGTCGCGCGCGATAGATGACCGTCGGCAACGTTTTCGCCTCGGTTGCCTCCGCAAATGCG
>DASXQW010000195.1:0-7747 GCA_036506975.1 Casimicrobiaceae bacterium
CTCGAACAGCGAGCTCAGCAAGCTCGCCTATTGCGGCATCAACGTGCTGCTGATCCTCATCGGCGCAATCCTCGGGCGCCGCATATTCGCGGTGTTCGGTGGGCTGGGCGTCGCGTGCTATCTCGGACATCTCTCGCAGCAGGTCTTCCGGGACAGCCTGCTTTTCCCGTTTGCGCTTTCGCTCATCGGCCTCGCGATCATCTGGCTCGGTGTCCTGTGGCAGCGGCGCGAAGCGCAATGGTCGACGGGGCTGCGCGCTTTCCTTCCAGCGCCGTTCCGCGAGTTGCTCGAGGCGCGCGCCGTGCGGTAATAACCGAATCCTCACTTGTCGCGTGCCGGGCTAGAATTCAGGTAGATTCGCAGTAGTCGGCAATCCGGCGATGCGCCGAGGAGGAACCGGTGCCGCTTCCAACCGGCAACGTTACATTTCTGTTCACCGACATCGAGGGCAGCACGCGTCTGTGGGAAGCGGACCGTAACGCGATGGCGCAAATACTGGTCCGTCACGATGCTTTGTTGCGCGCGGCGATCGAGGGCCACGGCGGGCAGGTGTTCAAGACCGTCGGCGACGGCTTCTGCGCTGCGTTCGACACGGCGGTCGGCGCGCTCAGCGCCGCGGCAGCGATCCAGGACGCGGTGTCCGCCGAGGATTGGCGCGCACCGGGCGCCTTGCGCGTGCGCTGCGCGCTGCACACGGGTCTCGCCGAACAGCGCGACGACGACTACTTCGGCCCGACGCTCAATCGCCTCGCGCGCCTGCTCGCCCACGCCCAAGGCGGCGAGACATTGTTGACCGCCGCAACTTTCGAGATCGTGCGCGATTTCCTTCCCACCGAGCTCGAGGTCGAGGAACGTGGGGAACTCGCGCTCAAAGACCTCGCGAGGCCCGAGCACATCTACCGCATGGCCAACCGCCAATCCCCGGTAAAGATCGCGCCCAAGACCCAGGCACTCCCGTCGATCGCGGTGCTGCCTTTCCTCAACCTGAGCCGCGATGAGGAGAACGAGTACTTCGCGGATGGACTCACCGAAGAGTTGCTGAACGTGCTGGCCAAGAGCAGCTTGAAGGTCACGTCGCGGACGTCGGCCTTCGCCTTCAAGGGCAAGAACATCGACGTGCCGACGATCGGCCGCAAGCTGGGAGTGAAGACAATTCTCGAGGGCAGCGTGCGCAAGACGGCGAACCGCGTTCGGATTACGGCACAGCTCATCGACGTCGAGTCCGATTCGCACCTCTGGTCGGAAACCTATGAGCGCGAGCTCCAGGACATCTTCGCGGTGCAGGATGAGATCGCCGGCATGGTGGCCGCGAAGCTCGAGGTCTCGCTCGGCGTCAGCCGCGAGAAAGAGCGACAGGAGAGCGGCACGACCAACCTTGCCGCCTACGACCATTTTCTCAGGGGGCGCTCGTTGCAGTGGCAGCGAGGGCGCGCGGTGGTGCAAGCCTACGAGCATTTTCGCATCGCGGTCGCGCTCGATCCGAATTACGCCGACGCGCTCGCCTGGATGGCGGACTCCTACCGCCTGATGGGGCTGTACAGCATTCGCAAGCCGCTGGAGACGCTGCCCTACGCGAAGACCGCCGCGACGCGCGCGCTCGATCTCGCACCCGAGCTGGCCGAGGGCCATTCCACACTCGCCATGGTTTCGCTGTTCCTCGATCACGATGTCGAAACCGCGCTCACTCACTGGCGCCGGGCGATCGAGATCGAACCCGGCAACGTCAGGGCGCGCTGCGAATATGGGTTTTGGGGGCTGTCCGCGGTGGCGGGCGATAAAGAAGAGGCGATGCGCCAGACGGCAAGAGCGCTCAAGAGCGACCCGCTCAATTCCTGGGCCTGGAGCGTGCACGCCCTCATCGTCGCCTTCGCCGGGCGCATCGAAGAGTCGCTCGCCGCTGCGCAACACGCGATGGCGCTCACCCCTCACTCGTTCGTGGCGCAGTGGAGCCTCCTTGAATGTCTGGCGAACGCGATGCGGCATCGGGAGGTATTGGACCGCAAGGAAGATGCGCTCGAGATTTCCGCCCGCCACCCGTGGATGCTGGGCGTAATCGCCTGTGCGCATGCCGCAGTCGGTGAGAAGCAGCAGGCAAAACTCATCTACGACGAGCTGGTCGCACGCGAAAGCATCGAATACGTGCAGCCCGCGACCCTGGCCGGCGTAGCCGCGTCTGCGGGCCTCGATGCCGAAGCGATCGAATGGGCCGGACTCGCCTTGAAGCAGTACGACACGATGCTCATTTGGAGCAAAGTGCTGCCGAGCTGGAGCGCGCTGCGGCGTCTCGAGTCGTATGAGGCCGTTTATGCGCAGCTCGGTTTCGGGACGAGCGGTCGGAACCCGTCTACCGGAGCAAGTTGAGCTGAGGCGGTGCGCGGCGAATCGGCGCCGCGCACTTCGTTCAATCAAGATCATCAACGCCTCCGTGCTCCGACGGAGGCGCTCAGAGTTACGGCGCCGGAGCGAGCAATCCGCTGAAGTCGAAGGTGCCGACGGCCGTGTCCACGCTGCACGTCACGACAGCGTTGCCGCTGTGGGCGATGCCAGGCGGGCTGAAATTGCCTTCGCCGAAGCTGAGCACGACGAAGATCGCGCTGCCATCCGTCAGCCGGAATGCCGCGGCGGCCGAGGCCCCGTACGGCGCCGCACTGGGTAACCTCGTCTTCACGGCCGTGAAAGTGGTGGGCGTCCCAGCCGGCCCATCACAGTCGTAAAACGTGTATACGTTGGTGTCGACGGCGAGCGCCGATCCGGTGAATGCAGCGGCGAAGATCGATCCGCACGCTACGCATGCAGCCAACTTAGCTTTCTTCATGGTTCCTCCGCACGGTCCAACACGAGTCCTGGCGGACCCTCCAGGTCAAGGCCAGGGTCCGAGACCTTGAGGAAATCACGCTACTGTAACGCCCGTCGCACGTCAACGGTGCTCGCCATGGATGCCGCGGAGTTGAGGTGCCCCGGCAATCGGCATTCCTCGGCGCTCGCTTCGCAGCAGGACCAACCCCACGCAGCCACAATCTTGGGCTCGTGGGGCTGGATCTCGTAGCGTCGTTGACCGTCAGAGGTTCAGAAATATCGGTTTACATCCCATGCAACGGATTAATCTCCATGACTTCTATGGAAGCCTGCGGGATCTGCAAGTGCGGATGGCCTTCGAATGTCTTTGCTGCCGCCTCGTGTGACTCTGCCTCGACGATCGCATACAGCATGATGTCGTTTCTTGCGTCAGTCATGCCCTCCGATGTGACACGTTTGGTCTTTCCGACCCCGGCTCCCTTGTCAGCGAACATCTTTGTGTGATCGCCCATCCATTTTTTCCAGTCCCCCTGCATCTTCTCCTCGGCCTCCTTTCTCTGCTTGGGTTCGGTTTTCTTCCAGTCGTCAATCACCGAGGCGGGCGCAAGATAGGTAACAAGAAACTTTTTCATTTTCGGACTCCTTAGGAATGGAGGCCTCGCAGGATTGAGTGCGCGACCTTCGCCCGTTAGGCCATTAGATCCGGCGGCGAGTTCCAGCACGAGTTCGGTCTGGCGCTCGATCCGCGCGTCGATGACCTCGCCGGTTCCAGCGCAGATTCGGAGGGGACGAAAGGGATGAGGACGGGCTCGAATAATTTGGACAGCAAATTTGAGCCGAGGTCTCAAAAAAACGGCTCGGTCCTAGGCAAGGCTGGCTCCGGCGCCGACGCCTGTGCTTAAATGGTCATCGCGATTAAATGCAGCGAGAGCCCCGATGCCGATGCGACGTGCCGTAATCCCATTCTTTGCGGCGATCGTCGCGCTCACCGCGCCGCAAGTCGTCGCGGCGGACTGGGCCGATCCCGCGAAGGTTCTCAGGATCGCGTTTCCGATCGACGTCTCGGGACTCGACCCCGCCGGCACCCAGGAGACCTATGCGACCGCCGTCGAGGGACGGATCTTCGACGCGCTTTATCAGTGGGACTATCTTGCGCGACCGTACCGGTTCGTGCCAAGCGTGGCGACCGGCATGCCCGAGATCTCGGCCGACGGCCGGGTGTGGACGATCCGCATCCGGTCCGGCGTCTATTTCGCCGACGACCCCGTTTTTGCGGGCAAGAAGCGCGAGCTGACCGCGGCGGATTTCGTGTACGCCTGGAAACGCATTGTCGACCCGCGCGTACGCTCGCCCAACTCGGATCTGCTCGAACACAAGATCGTCGGGCTCGACGCCGCGGTGGCCAAGGCGAAGTCGTCCGGCCGTTTCGACTACGACGCGGAAGTTCAGGGCCTGCGCGCGGGCGACCGCTACACGATCAAGCTTGAGCTGATCGAGCCCGACTACACGTTTCTCCAGATCCTGGACAGCACGGCGTTACGCGCCGTGGCCCGCGAGGTCATCGAGAAGTACGGCGATTCGAGCGGCCGCGCGATGCAACATCCGGTCGGCACCGGCCCGTATCGCCTCAAGGAGTGGCAGCCGGGTCATCGCATCATTCTCGAGGCCAACCCCGCTTATCGCGAGGAGCGCTTCCCGCCTGTGCCCGCGAGCGCCGACGCGGCAATCAAGGCGGTTGCGGATTCGATGAAGGGCAAGCGTCTGCCGCAGATCGGGCGCATCGAGATCGCGATCGTCGAAGAGACCAATCCGCGGCTCCTCATGTTCAACGCGGGGCAGACCGACATGCTCGACGTGCCCGGCGACGTCGCGCCCAAGATGATCGACAGCAAGGGAAATCTGCTGCCCGAATACGCCGCGCGCGGCATCCGGCTCGAGCGCGCGACCGAGCTTGCCGTCACCTTCTCCTACTTCAACATGGAAGACCCGGTGGTCGGCGGCTACACGCCGGAGAAGGTCGCCCTGCGGCGGGCGGTCTGCAGCGCGTACAACCTGCCCGACGAAATCCGCGTCATCCGCAACGGACAGGCGCGGACGGCGACGCAACCCATCCCACCCGACGTCGAGGGACACGTGCCCGGATACAAGGGATTGTCTCCCTACGATCCTGCGACGGCGCGGGCGCTCCTCGACAAGTTCGGCTATCGCGACCGCGACGGCGACGGGTCCCGCGAGCTGCCGGATGGCCGGCCGCTCACCATTCACCAGACTTCGCTCGTCGGCGCCGTGTACCGGCAATACGATGAGCTATGGCTGCGAAGCATGCGCGAGGTCGGCATCCGCATGGATTTCCAGGTTCAGACCTTCCCCGAGGCGTTCAAGGCCGCGCATGCGGGCCAGATCCAGTTTTCGGGTTTCGGCTGGAACGGAGACATCGCCGACGACTTCATGCGCCTTTTCTACGGACCCTACGCTGGCGCCGGAAACCTCTCTCGATTCAGGAATGCCGAGTACGACGCCCTCTACGACAAGAGCCGCCGCACCGCCGACGCTGCGGAACGCAACAAGATCTACGAAGCCATGACGAAGATCGTCTCCGCGCAGGCTCCGTGGTGCATCAACGCCTACCGCGTCAGCAACACCGTCGTCGCGCCGCGGATTCGCGGTTACCGCAAAAACGTGCACTACTTTTTGACGCCGTGGGAGTATCTCGATATCGACACGGCTCGCACAAAATGACGCGGCGGCTCGGCGGGCAGAGGCGAGGTTCGTCTTCGCCGTCAATCGCGTCGTAACATGAGCCAGTCATCGACCTGTCAGGAAATTTGACAGAGGTTCGAGCTATGCGGGATGGGCGGATGCAGCCATCGCTCTGGAGAACGGTCTTAATTACTACCGGGCGGTGACCCATACGATCGGGCGCAACATCGGACCTCAGCGCGCTTACCTTCCAAATAGGTAACGCAGGCATTGGTACGGGGCGCATGCAAAGTGCGCCCCGTACTTGCTTCGAAACTACATCCGGTGTCTTACGGACTCAGCACAATCGGTACCTTCACCGTGAGCTCATTCGACGTGTAGAGAATAACTACGTCGCCGAAAGTGACGGCGCCGTTACCGCTGACGCCAAATATCAGCTCATTGTTTTGAGCCTTGAGCGTAGGTCCGTCAGCCACACGAGCCGGAATGATTTCGTGCCAGGCTCGCTCCGGGGGATCGTTATCCGTGAAGGTGAATTGGGTCAGCGGTGCTCCATTGATACGAACCGTAAACGTTGGCCTTCCTATGTGCCTGGTACGGTAATAGATGACTGAAGCGCTCTCGATCACGCCAGGAAATTCGATCCCCTGAATGTGACGGTCGCTCAGTGGGAACGCCGGACTGGGAATGGTGAATCCGCCGGCAGTCTCGGCCAATGCCGCGTACCGCGTCACCCTCGTCTCTTCGAGGACGAAAGTGTGCGTACCGGTAATACCTCTGATGATGGTCATGTGTCACCTCGTTTGTCCGCCCCGCTTGTGTGTCATTTCCGGGTCGACAACGTCGCTTTGCTCGAGGCCTGGGCAATGTTGCTTTGGGCGTTTGCGACTCCCGCTCCACTGGGGAGTTGCCACATGGCCAATGAGGACGACGATGCAGCCTGCAGCTCGCGCTCCGTCATTCCATTCGGGTGGCTTTGACGCCACGATGGATCCGCGGGTGCGCTGGCAAAGACCGAGCTCGGGTAATCGAGTTGAAAGGCGAACGCGGCCAATGAGGACGAAGACGCAGCCTGCAGCTCGCGATTCGACAGGCCATTCGGATGATCCTGGCGCCAGGCCGCAATGACCGCCGTGTTGCCGCGCATCGGCTGATTGAAGTAGGCGTAACCGTCACCGCCGAAGCGGCTCGAGCTATTGTCGTCGGCGATCGCGACACCGGATACCGCAAGCGCGAGCGCCGCCGCCACCACCAACTTCCTGCTGAACGAGTACTGTTTGCGAGACATGGTTTGCTCCTCGAAGGTTCGCCGGCGCGCACAGCTCGGCGCCGGATGTCTGCACTCTATGCGAGTGCGAAGAGGACAAACAGGGAAGATTCCCGCCACCGCGCCGCCGAAAATTCACGGAGACCTCAACCTGGCGGGGATGGACGCTCGAATGCCGCGGCGCGGCCCTCACGCCGTCCTCGTGAGATCAATCGAGCTTCAGCGGCACGTCTCGGATGAACACCGTGAGGTCGGTCGTCGGCGGGTTCGCGGGCACCTGGAACAACATGTCCGCGATGTAGCCGCGGTGATAGGTCGTGTGGTTGGCGAGATGCATGACGATCTCCGCGCACGTCATCGTGCCTTCGCCGCCGCCCACGAACGTGAAGTGCACTTTCCGCTGGAGCTCGGCATCGGTCAGCCGGTCGCTCCAGGCGATGTACCAGTCATCCAATTTGCGCTGCATGTGCCGCAATTCGTCGAAAGGCGGATGGTCCGGCGTGTTGCGCGCCGTGAAGCCGTGCTCGCGCCCCTCGAGATGCGCCTGGAAGATGAGGTCGATCACGTAGACGTGATTCAGCGTGTGGACGATATTCTTGAAGACGCTGCGCCGAGGCTTCGTCGCTTCGCCTTCCGGCAACGCGGCGACGGCAGCGAAGATGCGATCGTTGGCCCAGGCCATGTAGCGTGTGAGCATGCGAACGTTGCGCAGAGTGGTCATGGTGCTACGGGTTGACGGCGAGCGGTGAAGGCGGCGATCTCCCAGTCGCCGCTCGCTTCATCGTGCCGAAGGACGTATGTGTGTCCGTCGTCGGCGTCGACCTTGAACCATCGCTGCGCGGGAGCGGCCCAGCGGTCGACGATGCCGCGTACCTCCAGCCGGCGCCCGCCGCACCAGAAGGCAAGAGGCTCCTGCTCGGCGCGGTAGCCGGCGTAGCATTCGACACGGATCGGCATCGCGCGATGGTACTCTCGATTTCCGAC
>DASXQW010000196.1:0-2753 GCA_036506975.1 Casimicrobiaceae bacterium
AGCGCGAGCGCCTGCCTGGCGCGGTGGCGGGCGTTTTTCGCGACATCGCACTGGCAGTACGCCACGCCCTCGGCCAGCGCCGACACCGCTTTGGGCCTCGAGCTTTCCGAGCGGAAACCCGTTATGCCAGGAGCCCGAACAGCGATACACTTTCCTACCTGCCAGCATGACTCCGTCAATCTTGAAATAGCCGTAGCGTCGCCATGAAGCGCTGACCAAGCTTCTTTCCGGGCGAGCGCTTCATCCCGTAACATGCAACCTGTGCAACAAGTGAGAACCCGTCCAATCGCAGGAGGAGCCAGATGAGGAAGTTCAAGCGAATCGAGGTGCTCGCCGCGCTGACCGCGGCGCTCATCGCCGGGACCGCAGCGGCAGCGCCGGTGACATTGCGCGCGTCGCACCAGTTTCCCGGGGGCAAGGGCGACGTGCGCGACGAGATGGTGCAGATCATCGCGCGTGACGCCAAGGCTGCCGGCGTGGATCTCGAGATCCAGGTTTATCCGGGCGCCTCGCTGTTCAAGCCGAACGAGCAGTGGAACGCTCTGGTGAACGGCCAACTGGATATCTCGTCGTTTCCGCTCGACTATGCGAGCGGCAAGGAACGCGCCTTCGGCGCCACGTTGATGCCCGGCCTGGTGCGCAGCCACGAGCGTGCCGCGCGGCTTAACGATTCCAAGTTCATGAAGGATATCCGGTCCAAGATCGAGAAGGCCGGCGTCATCGTCCTGTCGGATGCGTGGCTGGCGGGTGCCGTCGCATCGAAGAAGTCCTGCGTCCGCGCGCCGGCCGACATCAAGGGCGTCAAGATCCGCTCCGCGGGACCGACCTTCGCCGCGATGTGGCAGGCCGCGGGCGCGTCGATCGTTTCGATTCCGAGCAACGAGGTCTACAACGCGCTGCAGACCGGCGTCGCCGAGGCGACCGATACCAGCTCCGGCAGCTTCGTCTCGTTCCGCATCTACGAGCAGGTCAAGTGCATCACCGCGCCCGGCGAAAATGCATTGTGGTTCATGTACGAGCCGGTGCTCATGTCGAAGAAAAGCTTCGACAAGCTCGACAAGAAGCAGCAGGACGTCGTGGTCAAAGCGGGCAAGAAAGCGGAAGTCTATTTCGCCAAGGAAGCCAAGGGCCTCGACGACGAGATGGTCAAGGTATTCAAGGACCACAAGGTCGACGTCATCACGCTCACGCCCGCCGAGTACGACGCGTGGATCAATGTGGCCAAGCAGAGCTCGTACGCAGAGTTCGCCAAGGAAGTGCCCGACGGCAAGCAGCTCATCGACGATGCGCTGAGCGTCAAGTAAGAACCTCCCTTAGTCGGCGGGAGGCATATTTCTTCCCGCCGACCTGCCGCATTCAGAAGGACACCGGCTCTCGCGCATGGAAGCCTTCGTTCGCGGCGTCAAGTTACTGTCGAAGCTCTGCGGCTACGTCGCTGCGGCGCTGATCGGTTGCAGCGTCATCGTCGTATGCGAGATGGTGTTCGTACGCTACGCGCTCAACATGAACACGATCTGGCAGACCGATTTCGTCACCTACAGCCTGGTCGCCGCCACATTCATCGGTAGCCCCTATGTACTTATGATGCGCGGCCACGTGAACGTCGACGTGCTTCCGCACTACCTAGGCCCGCGCCGTCGTTTCTGGTTTGCGCTGTTCGCCTCGGGTTTGTCACTTGCCTTTTGCGTGACGCTTGCCGTGCTCACTTTCCAGTTCTGGAAGGAAGCCTGGGACCAAAAGTGGGTCTCCGACACCATGTGGCGGGCGCGGCTGTGGATTCCCTATGCCTCGATGCCGATCGGCCTCGGCGTACTGACGCTGCAATGCATTGCCGATTTGCTGAACCTGGTCGCCGGCCGCGAACCGCCCTTCGGCATAAGGACGGAGCGCTAGTGTCCCCTACCACGCAGGGCGCCATCGTTCTGGTCATCACCCTTGCGGTGCTGCTCTCGGGCGCGCCGGTCGCCTTCGGCCTTGGCGCGATCTCGATCGGGTTCATCCTGTTCTTCCAGGGATTCGATGCGCTGCACGTCGTCGCCGAGACTATTTACGGGGGCTTGCACGACTTCACGCTCGTGTCGATTCCCATGTTCGTGATGATGGGAGCGGCGATCGGCTCCTCGCCCGCGGGCAGGGACCTGTACGAAGCGCTCGACCGCTGGCTGTATCGCGTGCCGGGTGGCCTCGTGATCTCCAATCTCGGCGCCTGCGCACTTTTCGCGGCGCTCACTGGCTCGTCGCCCGCATGTTGCGCCGCCATCGGCAAGATGGGCATCCCCGAGATGCGGCGGCGTGGCTACCCCGATGACATCGCCACTGGATCGATTTGCGCCGGCGGCACGCTAGGGATCCTGATTCCGCCGTCGATCACTTTTATTCTCTATGGCATCGCCACTGAGACGTCGATCGGGCGCCTGTTTCTCGCCGGGGTCTTGCCGGGCGTGATGCTCACCGCGCTGTTCATGCTGTGGACTCTGTTCATCATCTGGAAACGGGGATTCCGCGCACATCCCGCGCACTTCCGCTACAGCTGGAAACAGAAGTTCCAGTCCATTCCGAAGGTAGCGCCCTTTCTCGCCATCATCATCGGCGTGATGTACGTCCTCTACGGCGGCGTGGCGACGCCATCGGAGGCCGCGGGCGTGGGGGCCGCGCTGTGCCTCGTGCTCGCCATCATGATCTATCGGATGTGGCGGCCGCTGCAGTGGTGGGTGATCCTGCGCGACACGACGCGCGAGTCGGTGATGATCCTG
>DASXQW010000197.1:0-7551 GCA_036506975.1 Casimicrobiaceae bacterium
TCGCTCTTCCTGGGCGAGGAAACCACGGTCGCATTCGGCGATAAGACGTCCGGCCCGAACCACATCCTCCCCACCAAGGGGGCGGCGCGCTACTCCGGTGGCTTGTCCGTGCACAAGTTCCTGAAGACCGTGACGTGGCAGCGAATGACGCGCGACGCCAACCGCGACATTGCCCAGGTCACCGCGCGCATCTCGCGGCTGGAAGGCATGGAGGCTCACGCGCGCACCGCCGACGATCGGCTGGCGAAATACTTTCCGCACGAGCGCTTCGAGGGCGGCACGCAGGTGGAGAGCTGACTCAAAGATGTCCGCGACGAGCCTGTTCGATCTTTCCGGTCGCGTCGCATTGGTGACCGGCGCGAGCTCCGGCATCGGCCGGACCATCGCGCTGGCATTCGCCGGCGCCGGCGCGGCAGTGGTGCTCGTGGCCCGGCGGCCTTCCGTGCTCGATGCCGTTCGCGATGAGATCGGCAATGCGGGCGGCCGCGCGGCGAGTCTGCCCTGCGATCTCGCCGCTCGCGCTTCGCTCAAGGAATGCGCCGCGCGAGCAGGCGAATCTTTCGGGGCACCCGATATACTGGTGTCCGCTGCCGGAACCAACCGCCGGAAATCGATTCTCGACGTAACGGAAGACGACTGGGATGCGACGATGAGGCTGAATCTCGACGCGCCGTTCTTTCTGGCGCAGCGCCTTGCCCCGGCAATGATCGCGCGCGGTTTCGGTCGCATCATCAACATCGCGTCACTGCAGTCGGTGCGGGCCTTCGCCGATTGCGCGCCGTACGGTGCGTCGAAGGGCGCGATCGCGCAGCTCACGCGCGCCCAAGCCGAGGCCTGGTCACGGCACGGCGTGAACGCGAATGCGATCGCGCCGGGGTTCTTCGCCACCGAGCTGACGGCGCCCCTCGTGAATGATGAGCCGCGCTGGACTCAGATGGCGCAGCGCACGTTCGTCGGACGCAACGGCGAGCTGCCCGACCTGTGGGGAACGGCGCTGTTTCTCGCGAGCCGCGCCTCGGATTATGTCACCGGCCAGACGATATTCGTCGACGGCGGCTTTTCTGCCGGGTGATCGCATGAAGGCGCTGGTCTACTTGCGGCCATGAGCGACATCGTTTTCGACCGCGTGGCGCGCCACTTTCGTCGCGACGGCAAGGACATTCCGGCGGTCGACGACGTGAGCTTCGAAGTGCGCGCGCGAGAGTTCGTCGCCATCGTCGGCCCGTCCGGATGCGGAAAGACGACGTGCCTGCGCATGGCCGCGGGGCTGGAATTTCCGACCCGCGGATCGGTGACGGTGGGAGGCAAACCCGTTACCAGACCGGGCCCCGATCGTTCGGTGGTGTTCCAGCAATTCGCGCTCTTCCCGTGGAAGACGGTGGTCGAGAACATCGACTTCGGCTTGCGCGCGTCGCGCGTGGCGTTGCCGGAGCGCCGTTCGCGCGTCGCGCGCTATGTCGAGCTGATGGGTCTGCAGGGCTATGAATCGGCGTTTCCGCATCAGCTATCGGGCGGCATGCAGCAGCGTGTTGCGATCGCGCGCAGCTATGTGCTCGATCCCGACGTGTTACTGATGGACGAGCCCTTCGGCTCGCTCGACGCGCAGACTCGCGTGGTAATGCAGGAGGAGCTCATCAAGCTCGCGCGCGTGAGCCCGCGCACCGTTCTGTTCATCACGCACGCGGTGGACGAGGCCGTCTACCTTGCCGATCGCGTCGTCGTCATGACGCGTCGGCCAGGCCGGATCGGTGAAATCATCGATGTAGCAAGCGTGCGAAAGCAACAGCATTGGGACCGCCACGAACGCATCGAGGACGTCATGGACGAGGCATCGTTCGTCCATTTGCGCACGCGTATCTGGCGCCTGCTGCGCGAGCAGCAGGAGCGCACCGAGCATTGAGTACTTTTGCTGGAACCGACACATCACGAGGAGGAACGAACCATGACGAAGCATCTGCGCCAACTGCTGTTGGCGGCCGCCGTAGTCACCGCCGCATCCGCAACGCAGGCGCAGCTCACCGAGATCAAGGTGAGCTATCAGCCGGCGCTCTACTGGGCGCTGCCGTTCTACGTCGCGTCAGAGAAGAATTGGTGGGCCGAAGTGGGGCTCAAGCCGACGTTCAGCACGTTTCCCGCGGGCGTGCCGCAGATCGCCGCGTCGGCGTCGAAGTCCTGGGACGTCGGCGGCATCGGGTCGGTGCCTGCGGAGCTCGGCGCCGTGCGTTACAACCTGCTCACCATCGGGCTCACCAACGACGAATCCGCGGGCAACGCGCTGCTAGCCACCGCCGCGAAGGCGGACGCGTTCATGAAGAATCCGCAATCGATCAAAGGCCAGACGATTGTGCTCACGGCGAATTCCACTGGCGATTACGCGGTGCAGTCGTGTCTCGCAAAGTGGGGTCTCAAGAAGGCTGACGTCACGGTTAAGAGCATGGGGCAGGCCGAAATCATCTCCGCCATGTCGTCCAACAACGCCGATCTCGGTGGACTGTGGGCGCCGAACATCTACACGATGGAAGAGAAGACGGGCGCGAAGGTCATCTGCTCGGGCAAGGACACGGGTACGGCGATTCCCGGCGCCCTGGTCGTGCGCGCCGATTACGCGAAGGAGCAGCCACAGAACGTTGCCAAGTTCCTCGCGGTGTACCTGCGCGCGTGGAAGTGGATGAACGCCCATCAGGCCGAAGCGATCGCGATGATGAAGAAGTTCTACGACATCGGCGGCGTTTCCATCAGCGAGGCTTCGATGAAGAAGGAGTTCGACACGCGGCCGACGTATGACCTCGCGGGGCAGTTGAGGATCATGGACCGTTCCAAGGGCCCGTCCGACGTCGACAAGTGGATGACGCAGATCGGCGAGTTCATGAAAGGCACCGGCGCGATCGCCGAGGTGCCGCAGGCATCGGCCTACATCACCGACGAATACATGAAGATGGTTGACCGCGATCCCCAGCTCAAGGCATTCGCGCAGCGCGCCGACTGACGCCCGGTGATCCCGACGGAACGCCGGGATCCGGGCGTGTCGGTCGAATTCGATGCCTAAGCGCTCGGAGCCCTCGCGGCTCGCGGTAGGCGCGGCGACGCTCGGCGTCGTCGTCGCGCTATGGTACGTGCTCACGCAGGCTACGCACATCATTCCGTCGGTGTACTTCGCCACGCCGGCGGAAGTGCTGCAGGCAGCGAAGCAGATCACGATACAGGGCTACGCCGACGGCCGCCTGCACGAGCATTTTCTGCATAGCTGCTGGCTCGTGCTGATGGGCTTCGCGGTGGCCGTGACCACCGGCGTCCCGCTCGGCATGCTGATGGGCTGGAGTCGCCGCGCCGAGGCAGCGATCAATCCGGTCTTTCTCCTGCTGCGTCCGATTCCGCCGCTCGCCTGGATTCCGCTCGCGATCGTCTGGCTTGGTCTGGGCGATGCCGCGAAGGTACTGGTCATCTGGTTCGCCGCGTTCGTTCCCGCGGTCATCAACAGCTACGCGGGCGTGCGCTCGATCGAGCCGTACCTGATCGAGGCGGCGCGCTCGCTAGGCGTCCGCCGCGCGATGCTCGTGCGCGAGGTACTGATCCCCGGCGCCCTGCCTCTGATATTCACCGGGCTGCGCCTTTCGCTGCAGGCCTCCTGGACCACGCTCGTAGCCGCTGAGCTGATCGGCGCCATCGTCGGGCTCGGGCATGCGCTCTATCAGGCCGGGCTCGACATCTTTCCGGCGATGATCGTCGTCGGGATGATCGCCGTCGCGATCGCCGGCGCACTGATGACGATGGCGCTGGCGTGGCTCGAGACACGGGCGATGCCGTGGCATTCGCGATGAGCGTGCGCGCGGCGCTCACCCGGCGCGAGTTCATCCTGTTGAGTTGTGCGGGCCTGCTCGGGTTCCTCGGCATCTGGGCGCTGGCCTCGGTGACGGGCCTGGTACCACGTCTGTTCCTGCCACCGCCGTGGTCGGTCGCAGCGAAGTTCGCGGAGTTGATGCGTGAGCCTTTTTCCGGTTTTACGCTGCAGCAGCATCTGCTTTCGTCCTTCATGCGCTTCGGCATGGGATTCGGTCTGGCGGTCCTGATCGGCGTGCCGCTCGGTCTGATCATGGGATGGTTTCGCTGGATCGACGCGATCGTCTCCCCGTTATTCGATGCCCTGCGTTTCGTCGCTCCGATCGCATGGGTTCCCTTTGCAGCGCTGTGGTTCGGGACAGGGATCGGCGGCCCGGTGCTGGTTATTTTCACGGGCGCGTTTCCGCCGTGCCTGATCAACGCCCACCGCGGGGCGCGCTATGTCGACCAGCGCCTGATCGAGGCCGCGCAAACGCTGGGCGCGCGCCATTGGCACATCATCACCGAAGTGCTTCTGCCCGCGTCGGTGCCCTCGATCGTCGCTGGATTACGCGTGAGCGCCGGCTTGGGCTGGCAGTCGCTCGTTGGCGCCGAATTGATCGTCGCTTCGAGCGGCATCGGATATGTGCTGGTGAAGGGTCAGGCCAGCATCAGCACCTCGATCGTGATGTCCGGCATGATCGCGATCGGCATCGTCGGCTTCGCCATCGATGCGCTGCTGCGGCAGCTCGAGGCGCATCTGCAGCGCCGGCGCGGACGCAACTGAAAGGCGCGCTCGCCTCCTTCCAGAGACAACGATCGCGGATCAGGCGAACGGCTTGTCCCAGCTGCCTCAAAACCTCAAGCATCTCTTGAACCCGCCACCGGGTTGGCGCCGGCGCCTCCTTCCATGGGGAACGCGAACAGCAACAGCAGGAATAGCCGCGCGAGAAACCTCATCCTACGCTCTCTGCGCAGCGACGCAGCCAGGAATGGTCGGACGACGCCAAATCAGGTGAGCGGCGCTTTCAGCGTCCGCGCCGTTCCCGCTCGACGCACTCCTTGAGCGCTTCCTCTGCTTTTACTCGCGCCGCATTGAGCCGCTCGATCAGAACCCCGACATAGAACGGCAAGACGATCAACGCAATCAGGAAGCCAAATCCTATCTCCACGTGCTGCGACCAGAAAGGAGACACAAGAAGCACAACCGAAAAGCCTGCGATGCCCATCAACTGGCAAGCGTGCAGGTAAAGCCGCCCATAGCGGAATCCGTTCCCGATCGTAATGAAGAGGTAAACAAAGAGAATGACGGCGCCACCCTCGCCCATCTGGAGTAAGAAGTATGTCGCAACCGCATTGTCACCAATCATGCCAATGAAACGGCACGGTACCGAAACGTGAGGAGCCGCAAGGATGAGCAGCGTCAGCAACACGCTGAATGCGAGAAATCCGCTGGTAACGGCCAGAAACTTGTACTCCGCAGGCTCGATCACACCGTCGCGCAGCGCATACCAGAACAGGTACGCGAGAATAGGCGCGATAATGATGACGCGCATTGTGGCCTGCTCGAACTCGACCCGTGGCGCCGCCGCGATCACCGCCTTTAAGTGATCACGATTCAACCAGCTTTGCGTTTGTGAACTCAAGATCGAGCGAAGTCGACTGTAGAATGGCGCGAGAATCGTATTGTAACGCCTCCGAAGGAGCGGTTCTTTTTCTGTCTTCGGAGAGAGTTACCATTCCATGACGGGTCATAGAAGGGAGGATCTTCTTATGGCAGGGAGACCTTTGATCGAAGAACTAAAGGCGTGTTAGCCGACTTTTTCACTGCCGCCGCGTCCGTGCGCGCATGCTCGCTCGGTCAGATCATCAAGGCGCTCTTCGAGGTGGGCGGAAAGTATCGGAGTAGCATGTAGTTCACGCCTCGCAATTCATAGAGGCGCGATGGGCGGGTCATTCGGAGAGGACCGCTTGCGGCAAGGAGCCGCCCGTGCACAATAGAAACGTTAAACGCGGGAGTGATCCATGGCCGACGAACAAGCGAAATCGCTCGGGGACTTCGGTGCATCGTTCAAGGGCTTTCTCGATCAGATGGCGGCGCAGACGCCGGCAGAAGAGCCCGTCTTCCTGGGCCGCTTGAGAGAACACTTTTCGGCTGAGCCGTCTACATTTCCGATCCTTAGCGAGCAGTTTGAGTCGTCGGATCACCCCAACGTGCAAAGGGCTCTCGACGCCTACATTGCCAGGCACAACTGTTCCGCTGATCTGGTTGGTATTACGGGTGATCAGACTACTCGTTACACAGGCGTCAGCCTCGCCCAGCTCATCATGCCTGCCCGCTCCGGCCTATGGGGTGGCGCTGGCATAGCGCAGGGACCGGTCGAATACGTGAATATCCCACTCGAAGAGAGCCGGGTTATCGCGTGTGTGCAAACGGGCCTCTACCTGATTGCGAACGGTGGACGCCGCTGCGCCGTGCTTGTCCGCGGGCCATCAGATATGGGAATGAGTCGTAACGTCAACCTTGAAGTGATGGGCCCTGAACGTTCACAGGCGGAGGAATTCCTGGCGGAGTTGCGTCTCCTGATGCGGAAGGAAAATGTCTACCGGAGTCGCGTGCTTTCGCTTGCTGCTGACCGGTATGAGGGAATAAAAGTGCATTTCCATCGCCTCCCGCAAATCGCGCGTGAACAGATCATTTTGCCGGAAGGCTTACTCAATCGGATCGAGCGGCAGACTATCGGGTTCGGCAAGCACGCCGACCGGCTGCTCGCCATGGGTCGACACCTGAAGCGAGGGCTCCTGCTTCACGGCGCGCCCGGCACCGGCAAGACGCTGACCGCGATGTATCTCGCTAGCCGAATGCAGGATCGAACCGTATTGCTCTTGACCGGACGCGGCATGGGGCTTGTCGAACAGTCTTGCGCGATGGCGCGAATGCTGGCGCCCTCGATCGTGGTCCTGGAAGACGTTGATCTAATCGCCGAGGAGCGCACTCGCGAGGGTGCCTGCGCTGCACTACTCTTTGAATTGCTCAACCAAATGGACGGCCTGTCGGATGACGCCGATGTCCTATTCCTGCTCACGAGCAACCGGCCCGACATCCTCGAGCCGGCACTCGCGTCTCGGCCCGGACGAATCGATCAAGCCATCGAGATTCCACTGCCCGATGCGGAATGCCGCCGGCGACTATTCGAGCTCTATGGACGCGGCCTTACGTTGCTCGTGGAAGACTTGGAAGGCGTGATCGCAAAGACCGAAGGTGTGAGCGCAGCGTTCATCCGCGAACTGCTGCGCAAGGCGGCACTCTTCGCGGCTGACGAACTGCCCACCGCGCCGGTGGTGACTAAACGTCACGTTGACGAAGCACTGCATGAGTTGGTTGTTGCGGGTGGTGAGCTAACTAAGTCGTTGCTGGGTGTTCGCTAGAGGGAGTCCGCTCGTATATTCGAGGTCGGCGGGGAATATCGGAGGAGTATGTAGTGTTACCAATCGGTACTTTGTCGCTGATGACCGCGGGATTCAATGAGGAGATGCAACGATGGATGATGACAAACAGGATTCCGAAAAACTGCATAAGGACGGCGCCGATCTCTCACGGCGCGATTTCCTCGCGTTGTCCGTAGCTGCGGGTCTCGCCGCCGCGGCCGGTTCGACGCTGGCGGGCGCGCAGCAAGTTGTCGAGACCGACGTGACGATCAAGACGCCCGATGGAACGTGCGACGCTGCGTTCAT
>DASXQW010000198.1:0-7931 GCA_036506975.1 Casimicrobiaceae bacterium
GCCAGCGAGCGCAGATAGGGAGCGATAGCGACGAGAAGCCGCCGGTACGCCTCGCCGTCGCCGCCCTGCGCGCGCGCCATCAAAATCGACCAATCGAGGTCGCGCGCCGAAGCCTTCTCGCCACCTGATCTTTCTTCGCCCGTGCCTCGGACCTCGGCGCGGGTCGATGGCGAAGGGACGAGGGTCAACGAAGGGGTCCGGTCGTGTGAGCCTGACGCCATCGACTCTCGAGCGCCGTTGACGGGACGAAGACAAGTTCAATCGTCATATCGAGATGACGCGCCTTCAATGACGCAGAAGATACACCCTGTTGCGGCGGGAACGGACAAGAAAATTTGTCGCGTTGCACGTAACCTTATGCGGTTCTCCGGCGAACTAATTTCTAGTCTCGACCCGAGACTCTAACAGGAGGTATTCGACTATGGATCGTCGTTTATTCGCTGCTTCCGTTCTTTCGGCCGCAGTCGGGCTTGCCCTGGCGCCCCAGTTGCCCGCGCAGGCGCAAGCCAAGATGGACATGAGCAAGGCACCGCAAATCGTGAAGGACAACATGGCGAAGATGGAGAAGAACAAGCTCGAGAAATGCTACGGCATCAACGCCGCGGCCAAGAATGACTGCGCCGAAGGGGCGCATTCGTGTGCGGGTCAGGCCACGCAGGCGCGCGACTCCAAGTCGTTCGTGCTGGTGCCCGCCGGCGATTGCAGCAAGATCCAGGGCGGAAGCCTCAAATCGGCGTGAGCGAAAAGCGCGTGACCGTTCGGTCCGCGGAATGGATGAAGCGCAACTCGATTCCTGCCCAGGCGGGAATCGGGCTGCGCTTTCAGCACCACCAGGCTGTGGCCGAGGCTCATCCCGACGTCGCATGGCTCGAGGTCCACACCGAGAACTACATGGGCGGAGGGTCGCCGCTTGCCTATCTCGATGCGATCCGCCGTGACTATCCGATCGCGCTGCACGGGGTAGGCCTGTCGCTCGGCAGCGCGGAGGGACTCAATCTCGGTCACCTGGAGCGGATCCGTCAGGTCGTCGAGCGCTTCGAGCCCGGGCTGGTCTCGGAACATCTCTCCTGGAGCGTCGTGGGCGGCGTCTATCTTGCCGACCTGTTGCCGCTGCCGATGACCGAAGAAGCGCTCGCGGTCGTCTGCCGCCATGTCGAGCAAACGCAGGCGTTTCTGAAGCGGCCGATTCTCATCGAGAATCCATCGTCGTACCTGCAATACCTGCACGCGACCATCCCTGAATGGGAATTCATCGCCGCGGTCGCCGCGCGGACCGGCTGCGGCATCCTCTGCGATGTCAACAACATCTACGTCAGCAGCTCCAATCATGGCTGGGACCCGTCCGTCTATCTTGCGGCGCTGCCTGCCGACGCCATCGGCGAGATTCACCTCGCCGGTCACACGGTCCGGCAACTCGAGACTGGACACACGCTGCGCATCGACGATCACAGTGCGCGTGTCGCAGCGGAAGTCTGGACGCTCTACGAGGAAGCGCTTGCCCGATTCGGCGCGCGTCCGACGCTCATCGAATGGGACAACAACATCCCGCCGCTCGCGGTACTGCTCGATGAAGCCGCGCACGCCGCCGCGCTGCTGCAAACCACGGAGAGAGCCGATCGTGCCCGCGCTGCGTGAGCTTCAACGCGCCGTGTACCGCAGTCTCGTGGCGCGCGACGACGACGATGCTACAGCGTACATCCGGGCCGATGGCGTTGCTGCGGCCGAGCGTCTCTCCATCTACCGCAACACGGTCTACGTCACTCTGACCAACGCGCTGCGCCTGTCGTTCCCGGCGGTTCAGCGTCTGGTCGGTGCCGAGTTCTTCGACGCATCGGCGCAGAAGTTCATCGAGAGTGAGCTGCCGCACGGCGCGTATCTCGACGACTATGGCGCCGGCTTTCCCGATTTCCTGGCGCGGTTCTCGCCTGCCGCTTCGGTGCCCTATCTGCCCGACGTCGCGCGACTCGAATGGGCCGTGTCGCGCGGGCTGCATGCACCTGACGCGACGCCGCTGGACCTGGCGGCGCTCGGCGCGGTCGGGGAGGGCGACCACGGTCGGGTTCGCTTCATGCCGCATCCGTCGGTCAGCCTGCTCCAGGCGAGCTATCCCGTGGACGCGATCTGGCGCGCCGTCCTCGAGCAGAACGACGCTGCGCTGGGCGCGATCGACCTCGGGGACGCGCCGGTATGGTTGCTCATCCAGCGGCTTCCGACCGGCATCGACGTCAGACGATTGAGCGAGCCCGCATGGCGCTGCACGTCCGCGCTCTGCGCGGGACGACCGCTGGAGGAAGCGGTCGAACTCGCGTCGCGGATCGATGTCTCCGCGCTCCTCGCCGAACACCTGACCGGCGGGCGATTCATCGCGTTCAATATCACGGAGCCGATCACCGCTGCGCAAGCATCGGCGAGTGTCCCATGACCGCGCCTGTGGCCTCGACGTCTCCACGTTCGCCGGCGCTGGCGCTGATCAGCCGCGTTCTGCGCTGGCTCGATGGCGTGCCGTATACCGTCCTGGCGATCCCGTTGCGGCTCGCCGTCGCGACGGTGTTCTGGAATTCCGCCATGACCAAGCTCGCGAACTGGGACACGGCGGTTGCGCTGTTCGTCGACGAGTACAAGCTGCCGTTGCTGCCGCCGGAACTGGTCGCCTACGTCGCGGTCTCGATAGAATTGACGACGCCGGTGCTGTTGGTCACCGGCCTGTTCACCCGCGTGGCCGCGCTGGCACTCCTCGGCATGACCGCCGTGATCGAGATTTTCGTCTACCCGCTGGCGTGGCCGACACACCTCCAATGGGCGGCGATGCTGTTCGTTTTGCTGTGCCGGGGTCCCGGCAGGCTATCCGTCGACCATTGGCTCTGGAAGCGGTTCGGCGCCACGCTCGGCGGATGAAGACGGGCGTGTCAAACTGCGTGGACGCAAGGCACCGCGGATCATCGCCGGCAGCACACGTCCGATCGCGTCAGGAACTAGCTACTTCGGCGACTAATCTAGTACGACACGGTTCAATTAGCTCAGGAGAATACAGTGTCACGCGTCCTTCCGCGCCAGCCCGTACCCGACCTCGTTGTGCCTACCTTGTCCGGCACGCTATGGAACCTTGCCGAAGCGACGCCGCAGCGCTTCTCGCTTATCGTGTTCTACCGCGGACTGCATTGTCCGGTATGCAAGACCTATATCGCCGAGCTGGATAAGCTGCACGCCGAGTTCATGACGCGCGGGGTCGAGGTCATCGCCTTGAGCAGCGATACGGACGCGCGCGCCCGCCAGTCCCAGGCCAGCTGGGGCCTCTCGCAGCTGACGCTGGGCCATTCGCTCACCATCGGAACCGCGCGCTCCTGGGGGTTGTATATCTCAACGGGGCGCGGCATGACCTCTGCCGGCGTCGAAGAGCCAGCGCTGTTCAATGAGCCCGGAGTATTTCTGGTTCGGCCCGACCGCACACTGTATTGGGCGGCGGTGCAGTCGGTGCCCTTTGCCCGACCGCATTTCAGGGAAATCCTGGCGGCGCTCGACTTCGTCATTGCCAAGGATTATCCGGCGCGAGGCGAGGCGTGAACGGAGGCAACCAAGGAGCTACCCATGAACCGCTCGCTGCCGTTCGTGTTTGCGTCGCTGCTCGCGTTTTCGTCTGCGGCTTTCGGCGCTGACGGTCTCATAGCAATAAAGAGTCCCTTCGCAGCCAAGGAAACCATGAACCGGTTTGAAGACAACGCTAGACAGCGCGGGCTCAATGTCTTCGCGCGTATTGACCATGCCGCAGGCGCAGCGAAAATTGGCAAGACGCTTCGGCCTACCGAGGTACTCATCTTTGGCAATCCCCAAGGAGGCACTCCGTTCATGGAATGTGCTCAATCCGTGGGTATCGATCTTCCACTCAAGGCACTGGTATGGGAGGATGCCCAGGCGCAGGTCTGGCTCGGGTACAACGACCCGGCTTTCCTTGCGCGGCGCCATGGTGTGGCTCAGTGTCCCGCCGTGAGCAGTCTGAGCAAGGCACTATCAGGGCTCGCAGAAGCAACGGTCGCGCGCTGAGCGTGATCAGGTACAACCAGCCATTCGTCGGTTTCGATCGCCCGAAAAAAAGCCGCGCTGGGCGCGGCCAGGATTGCCAGGGAAGGATCTAGTCGTTCACGCGGCGAATCGTGACTCTTGCCACGGGATTGCGCCAGTCGCGGAGCGCGGGGTCCAGGTCGCCGATGCCATGGATGCCGGCGTGGATGTGCACATACCCTTCGCCGCCTCCAGGCGCGCCGCCACTGCCCGGTCCGCTGCATTCTGCAAAAAACGGCCCGGGGATCGAAGCGCAAGTCTCGTCGTTTCTTTCGGTACCGGAGTCATACGCAGGCGAAAACACGGTGATAGTCTGCTGCCCGCTCGGACCTTCCGCATCGTTCACTGCAAAAAAGCCGTCATTGGTCGGAATAAGCATTGCCGCGACGCTCACGTTACCGAAACCGCCGCCGGTTCGGACCCGCTGCGTGACCGATTGCCCGGGATTCAGCAGCGCACCTGAATTGACGACGTCGAGCACATCGGGATTGCCTAGCAGCAAGGCAGTCATTGGCGCAACGTTGCCTTCCTCGGCCAGTGTTTTGAGCTGCGAGCTTGCCGGGCTGCCCAGATCGAACAGACGCACGCCCGCTTTGTGAGAGGCGACCAGAATCGGCGTGAACTGCTGACCCCGGGTCAGATTGGTGACGGTAACGTCGTATCCCACCGCGGACGCCGCTCCCGCCGCGCCGAACAGCATTGCTCCGCCCGCGGCCAACCATCCCAGTCTCGGGAAAAGTTTAAAAAACTTCATCGGTGCTCTCCTCAAGAAACGTTTGTGCCTTTCGGAATTTCCACGCGCCACTCCGCGTACCCGGGAGCAGCTTCGAAGGCGTGGAGCTCGGACCAACGCCGCCGCGACGCCGAGTGCGCTGTTGCGGCCTGCGCGTTCCTGCGTGGGAACGTGCACGTCGTCCAAGAGGTGATTCGGAAGGAAGCGGCGGGCGGTTACACTGCGCCGCAATTACAGATCCTGGAAGGGACCGCGTAGCACGCTGCAAGGAGCGACCGAGGAGACCGCCGCCGGTTCGCTAGCGGCGGATCACCAGCGCAGCACGATTGGGCCGAGCAATGCCCCGGCCACAGTCGGAATCAGCATGCCCGCAACATACCAGACGCCGATAAACGGCGCCTCCATCTCGGGGCAATGCAGCGCATAGATCAGCGCGCCGATCGCTCCCGCGAGCAACCCGGCTGCCGCGCCGGCGAGCGAGAGGCGCGTCGGCGCGAGCCCTCTCATCGCCCACAGCGTCGCGACAAGCACCGGAACCGACAGCGTCGGGACGTAGTACAAACAGTATTCCCAGGTGCTGCCCATGACGAGTTCTACGCGTTCCGACGGCGGAGCACCGAGCAGTGCATACGCGGACAGTAGCCACATCGCGAGCACGGGTGCGACGAGCGCAATCGGTATCCACGCGAGTCGCGCACCCGGGCGAGACAGCCGCGATGCCGCAAACAGGCTCCCGACCGCCACGGCAGCAGGAAACGCGAGCTTGAGCCAGAACATTGGCAGCAGCGCTGCCGTGTCGATGTCCGGGCGCGCGCCGATCAGGATTGCCATCAGCAACGTCGCGCCGAACGCGCCCCAGCCGAGGGCGGTCGCATAGCGCCGCGCAGCTGCGTTGCCCTCGACTGGCCCGGCACCGGTAGCAAGGAGCGTAACCAGCTCGTCGGTTTTCATCGATGCGCTCTTATCATCGCCGCGAGCGCTTTCAGGCCGCGGTGCACGCCCACCTTGACCGCCGATTCCGACATGCCGGTCAGGCGTGCGGTCTCGACTACCGACAATCCCTTAAGCTTCATGCAAACAATCGGCAGGCGCTGACGTTCGGGCAGCCGCTCGAGCAGCTTGGCCAAGTCGAGACGCGCCGCAGTGGTGTCGGTATCACTGTTGGCCAGCACGGCGAGTTCGTCGTCGAGCGGATCGTTGAGAAGCTCACGACAGGCGCGCCGGCGCAGCAGGTCCACCAGCTTGTATTTCGCGATCGCGTGCACCCACGCTGTCAGCGGCTGTCCCGGATCGTAGGTATGGCGCTGGTTGTGCACGGCGAGCAGCGATTCCTGCACGAGATCCTCCACTTCCTCGGGCAGGCGCACCATACGCTTGCGCAGGAAGCCGCGCAAATATCCGCTCAAGTCCTTCAGAAAGGCTTGGTAAGCTGCGGCGTCACCAGCAAGCCCACGGACGAGCAGGTCGCGCAGCCGATCCTCGTGAACGTTCGGCAGGCCATAAGCATCCTTTCGTTGCGTCACAGCGTTCGGTTACAGCCGCGAAGAAAAGGGCCGGAAGAGCCCGGCCGGGGCATTGTGCCCGTCTCTGTAACCATTCGACAATCGCTTTCGAACTCACTGTCAACTGGGCGCCGATCGAGCGCAGTGATTTCTTGTCAACTCGCGGAGGTGCAGGCCTTGCGACGCTTCTACCCTCCACTCGCCAGCAGAGCTAGTTTACTGATCGCAGCCGTGTTGGTCGCCACGGCCGCCGTCGCTGCGCCGACCGCAGTCGGCCGCGACGTCCTCCTTCCGGTGGCGGCGCTCTACGAGCTGGGGGGAGACGATGAGGCGAAGGCGCTCGCCGTGCTCAAGCGTCTTGGCGAGCATTGGGACAACGCCTACGCGGCGCCGCTGCTCGATCTGGTGCCATTCGTGGCGCCCGGTCGCGTGCAGCGCGGCATCGTCGCGCAACTGGAGAAGGCCTCGGGGCGCGCGTATGGCGGAGACCTCAATGGCTGGTACGACTGGTTGTGGTCGTTCGATCCCGGTCAGCACCCCGATTATGCCGAGTTCAAGGCCGAGCTTTATGGCCAGCTCGATCCGCGCTTCCGGGAATACTTCGAAAACAACCCGAAGGCGATCATTCGGCTCGACGAAATCCGCTGGGGCGGCGTGCGCCGCGACGGTATTCCGCCGCTACGGCGTCCCAAGATGCTGGCCGCGCGCGAAGCGACGTATCTACGGGACGACAACGTCGTGTTCGGTGTCGATATCGACGGCGATGTACGCGCATACCCCAAGCGGATTCTCGCCTGGCACGAAATGGTCACGGACACGATCGCTGGACGTGAGCTCAACGGGGTCTACTGCACGTTATGCGGCGCGATGATCCTCTACGACACGACCATCGACGGAGTCCATCACGAGCTTGGCACCAGCGGCTTCCTGTATCGCTCGAACAAGCTGATGTACGACGCGGCGACCAAGTCGCTGTGGTCGACGCTGACCGGCACGCCGGTCGTAGGCCCGTTGGTGGGCAAGGGGATCGTGTTGAAGCCGCTCTACCTCGTCACGACGACGTGGGGCGAGTGGCGGCAGCGCCATCCGGAGACGCGCGTACTCTCGCTCGACACCGGTTACGCGCGCGATTACAGCGAAGGCGCCGCCTATCGCGAGTATTTCGCGACGCAGCGGCTGATGTTCAATGTGCCGAAGGTCGATGACCGCTTGCCCAACAAGGCGGAGGTACTCGCGGTACGCGTCGCCGAGACGTCTGGCATCCACCTCGCGATCGCCACCAGTTTTCTAGACGTGAATCCGGTGTATCACGACCGCGTCGACACGGTGAACTTTGTCGTCCTCACCGAAACGGGTGGCGCAAACCGCGTCTACGATGCCCGCGACCTCACGCTGGCGAGCTGGAATGGCACGGATACCGCGCGTGACCACGCCGGCGGCGTCTGGAAGGTTTCCGAGGCGCGGCTCACCGGTCCGCGCGGCGAAACACGTGGGCGTCTGCCGGCGCACCGCGTGTTCTGGTTCGGATGGTATGCCGCGTACCCGGACACACGTCTGGTAAAGTGAGTTTAGATGCTGCTCGTGCTGCTCTGTTGCGGCGCGGGGAAGTTCTCCCTCGATGAGCTGATAGGACGACGCTT
>DASXQW010000199.1:0-4738 GCA_036506975.1 Casimicrobiaceae bacterium
CCGCGCACAAGCTCGCCATCATGTCGGCGATCGCCTTCGGAGTGCCGATGCAGTTCGACAAGGCCTACACCGAGGGCATTTCGAAGCTCTTGCACGAGGACATCCGCTACGCCGAGGAGCTGGGCTACCGGATCAAGCTGCTCGGGATCACGCGTCGCGCGCAGGATGGAATCGAGCTGCGGGTGCATCCGACGCTCGTGCCTGCGACGCGGCTGATCGCCAACGTCGAAGGACCGATGAACGCGGTGCTGGTCAAGGGCGACGCGGTTGGGCCGACGCTCTACTACGGTCCGGGCGCAGGCGCCGAGCCGACGGCCAGCGCGGTCATCGCGGACTTGGTCGACGTGACGCGGATGCACACCGCGGATCCGGAGCACCGCGTGCCGCACCTCGCCTTCCAGCCCGATCAACTATCGGATATTCCGTTTCTGCCGATGGGGGACGTCGTCACCAGCTACTACCTGCGCATGCGCGTGCTCGACCGGCCGGGCGTGCTCGCCGACATCACGCGCATCCTCGCCGATCGCGACATCTCGATCGACGCCATGATCCAGAAGGAGCCTTCCGAGGGCGAGGACCAGACCGACATCATCCTGCTTACGCACCAGTCGATCGAGCGGCAGGTTATGGACGCGATCATCAAGATCGAGGCGCTCGAGACCGTGCGCGGCAAGATCGTGCGCATTCGGATGGAACAGCTCAATTAGATGCGGATATGCGTTCTCGAAATGACGCGTGCGAATGAATTCGCACCTACCAGGGACGCGTCGGAGTGGATGTTCGTAGGGCCGAATTCATTCGGCCAGAGGTATTGATGCGTTACGTCAGCACCCGCGGCGGCATGGAGCCGCAACCGTTCTCGGCAATCCTGCTGGAGGGTCTCGCGCCCGACGGCGGGCTGGCGGTGCCGGAGTCGTACCCGCGCTTTTCCGCGGCCGACCTCGCGCGTCTGCGGCCGTTGTCGTATCGCGGGCTCGCGTTCGAAATCCTGTCGCGCTACGCCGACGACATCCCTCCCGCCGATCTCCGGGCGATCATCGACCGCACTTACACCGCGGCGACCTTCGGCAGCGATGAGATCACGCCGGTAACGACGCTCGAACCGCGCCTGCATCTGCTGCGCGTCGCCAACGGCCCGACGCTGGCATTCAAGGACATCGCGCTGCAGCTCCTGGGCCGGCTCTTCGAGCATGTGCTGGCGAAGGATGGAATCACCTTGAACGTTCTCGGCGCGACCTCGGGCGATACCGGGTCGTCGGCCGAATACGCGCTGCGCGGCAAGCGGGGGATCAAGGTATTCATGCTCTCGCCGAAGGGCCGGATGAGCCCGTTCCAGACCGCACAGATGTATTCGCTCGCCGATGCGAACATTTTCAATCTGGCGATCGAAGGCGTGTTCGACGATTGCCAGGACCTGGTCAAGTCCGTCGCCGGCGACGCGGAATTCAAGGCCCGCCATCGGCTCGGCGCGGTCAACTCGATCAATTGGGCGCGCATCGCGGCTCAGATCGTGTACTACTTCAAGGGTTATCTCGCGGTGGCGCACGGCGATGGCGAGGCGGTGGATTTTGCCGTGCCCAGCGGCAACTTCGGCAACATTCTCGCCGGCCACGTCGCGAAGGCGATGGGCTTGCCGATCCGCCGCCTGATCCTTGCCACCAACGAGAACGACGTACTCGACGAGTTCTTCAAAACGGGACGCTATCGCATCCGTACCGGCAGCGAGACGGTTTCGACCTCGAGCCCGTCGATGGACATCTCTAAGGCTTCGAATTTCGAGCGCTTCATCTTCGACCTCGTCGGTCGCGATCCGGCTGTTGTACGCGAGCTCTGGCTGCAGGTCGCGCGCGACGGCGGGTTCGACCTCGCCGGCACGCCCTACGAACGGCGGCTCGCCGAGTCGGGATTCGTGTCCGGCAAGAGCACGCATGCCGAGCGCCTCGCCACGATACGCCACGTGGCGGAACGCTATGGCGTCGTCGTCGATCCCCACACCGCCGACGGCATCAAGGTCGGGCTCGAGCGACGCGATCCCGACGTAGCGCTGATCTGCATCGAGACGGCGCTGCCTGCAAAGTTTGCGGCGACGATCCGCGAGGCGCTGGGCCGCGAGCCCGAGCGTCCCGCCGCATACGCGCGGCTGGAGCATTTGCCGCAGCGCTTCGACGTGCTGCACGTCGATGCCGCGGCAGTCAAGGCGTACATCGCGGCGCGCGCGAACGCCTGACGACCGGAGTGCTCTCGATGACTGCGACATCGTCCGTGAGACAAGTCTGGATCGACTTGTCGCGCAATCTGAAAAGCGGATTGCGGTTGGCGTTCGGTCTGCCCGTCTCGCTGCTCGCGTTCCGCGTGAGCGTATGGCAGCTGCTGCTGCTGCTCTGCATCGGCGTGCTGATCGGCGTGACGAACGACTATGTGCGCGCCGGCGCGCATCCGATACTGTCGATGCACGCGATCGTATACGAAGGTTTCGAAGCTGCCGCGCTGCTCCTGATGGGGGCGCTGCTTTCTGCCGCGTTCAGGCAACCGCATTTGAGGCTTGCGCTGCCCATCATCGTGCTCGCCAGCGATCCCGCGCTGGGCGTGCTGAATCTCGTCCTCGCGCTTCCCGGAAATCAGGGCGCTGTTCTCGGCTACTCGCTGCAGTGGATGGGCTTCTGGTTCCTCGTGGCGTGGATCGCCTTCATCTATTGGCGTGCTATCGCGACCGCGCTGATGCCGCGGCAGCCACGCTTCTGGTTGCGGTCACTCTCTGGCGCGGCGCTGCTGCTCGCGGGCGTCCCGCTGGCGATCTGGGCGTATCAGCCGTGGTTCTACGCCGCACCCCCGGCGACGGTCCAGGGAACGCGCTATCCCAGCCCCGCCTCGGAGGCGGTTCTCATCAAACAGCCGCAACTCCTGTACGAGGCGGTTACCGGGCTCGAGGACGAGCGGCCCCGCGTGATCGATCTTTACTTCGTCGGCTTTGCGCCGTATTCGGCCGAGGATGTATTCCGCAAGGACATCGAAGTCGCGCGCGATCTCTTCGACGACCGCTTCGACACCGACGGCCGCTCGATCGTGCTGATCAACAATCCGCGCACCATGCTCGAGGCGCCATTCGCGACCGTGAGCAACCTGCGCGCGACGCTATCCGAGATCGGCGACATGATCGATCCCGAGCAGGACGTGGTGATGGTCTACCTGACGAGCCATGGCGGCCGGGACCACAAGCTCGCCGTCGAATTTCCACCGCTGCAGCTCGAGGCGCTTGCGCCTGCGACGCTGAAGGAGATGCTCGACAGCGCGAGGATCAAATGGCGCATCATCGTCGTATCGGCGTGCTATTCGGGCGGATTCATCGAGCCGCTGAAGGACGATCACACCCTGATCATGACCGCATCGGCGGCGGACCGGACCTCGTTCGGTTGCGGCAGCGAAAGCGAGGCGACATACTTCGGCGACGCGCTGTTCCAACACGCGTTGCGCTTCGAGGATTCGTTCGTCAAGGCATTCGAGCAGGCGAAGCAACGAATTGCGGAGCGCGAGCGTGCCGAGAAGCGCGAATCTTCGAATCCGCAGATCTTCGTCGGCGACGAGATGGCGGCGAAGCTCCCGAAGCTCGAAGCCGAATTGCGGGCGCGGCGCTCGCGCGGCGCCATCTGATGAGCGCTACCGCGATTTCTCCGCGTCCGCTCGCCGGAATCAAGGTGCTTGAGCTGGGCCAGCTCATTGCGGGACCGTTCGCGGGGAAAATCTTTGCCGAGTTCGGTGCCGAGGTGATCAAGATCGAGCCTCCGGACGGCGGAGATCCGCTGCGGCAGTGGCGCTTGCTGCACGACGGCACGTCGCTGTGGTGGTACGTCCAGGCGCGCAACAAGAAATCCGTGACGGCGAACCTGCGCTCTGCGGACGGTCAGGAGATCGTGCGCCGGCTTGCGCGTGACGCGGACATCGTCGTGGAGAATTTTCGTCCGGGCACGCTGGAGAAATGGGGTCTGGGCTACGACGCCCTCGCGGCGGCGAACCCGGGGCTGATCATGCTGCGCCTGTCCGGGTTCGGGCAGACCGGACCGTATCGCGATCAGCCGGGATTCGGCGCCGTGGGCGAATCGATGGGCGGAATGCGCCACGTCACAGGCTTTCCCGACCGGCCACCCGTGCGCATGAACATCAGCATCGGCGACGCGCTCGCCGCGCTGCACGGCGTAATCGGGGCGCTGATGGCGCTGCATCACCGCAACGCCGGCGGCGGCAAGGGACAGGTCGTCGACGTGGCGCTCTACGAAGCCGTCTTCAACATGATGGAAAGCCTGGTGCCCGACTACGATTTGTTCGGCGAGATTCGCGGCCGCATCGGCACGGGGCTCACCAATATCGTGCCGTCTAACACCTACACGTCCCGGGATGGCCAAGGCGTCGTCATCGCCGGCAACGGCGACAGCATCTACAAGCGGCTGATGCACGCGATCGGACGCGACGATCTCGGACAGGACCCTGCGCTCGCGAACAACGTCGGCCGCGTCAAGCGCACCGCCGAGATCGACGGCGCGATCGGCGAATGGGCCGCAGCGCACGACCTCGACAAGATTCTCGCCGCGCTGAAAGCCGCCGACGTTCCGCATGGCAAGATTTACACGGCGGCGGACATCGTCGCCGACCCGCATTATCTGGCGCGCGACATGATCCGCCAGATGACGCTGCCCGACGGCAAACCGCTCAAGCTGCCGGGCATCGTGCCCAAGCTGTCGGACAC
>DASXQW010000200.1:0-5216 GCA_036506975.1 Casimicrobiaceae bacterium
AACGGCGCAACGATGAAAATGCGCGTCGAGCGCGCGTGCGGATTTACGCTCATCGAGGTGCTTCTGGCCGTGGCGATCGTCGCGCTCATCGCGGTGCTCGGTTATCGCGCAGTCGCGGCGCTCAGCGACAGCGAGACCAAACTGGCGGCGGAGGCCACACGCTGGCGCACGCTCGATATGTTCTTTGCGCGCCTGGAAGGCGATCTGCGACAGGCCATGCCACGGTCCGCACGCCTGTCCGAAACACGCGAGCCGGCGTGGGCGGGCGCCGCCGACGTTGCGGGCAACAGCGTGCTTGCATTCTCGCGCGCCGGGCCGGAATTCACCCTGGAGCCGCGCAGCGCCGGCCAACGTCTCGCGTACCGGTATCGGGATCGCACGGTCGAGGTGCTCTACTGGGCGAGCTACGATCGGCCGCGAGGCGCCTTGCCCACGGCGTACACGCTGCTCGATGGCGTGGCGCGCTTCCAGCTCGCGTATCTCGCGCGCGACGGCGCGTGGGCCGATGCCTGGCCGCGCGCTGGCGAAAGCGAGCTGCCGCGCGCGATCCGGGTCCGGCTGACGCTCGCCTCGGGCGAGGCGATCGAACGATGGCTCGCGCTGCGTTAAAGACCTTCGCCACAAGGGCCCCGTTCGCCCTGAGCCTGTCGAAGGGCTCAGCACGAACGGACTTATTTGACGTTCCACGATCCTACCGTGGGGCTGCCATCGTCATGGCGATGCTGCTGGCCGCATTGGCAGCGACGATTGCCGCGACGCTGCTGTGGCAGCAACAGCGCTGGGCCGGAGAGTACGAGCACCGCCGCGACCAGGTTCAGGCGCAGGCGCTGGCGATGGCGGGAGTGCAGTGGGCACGGCAGATCGTGTTTGAAAACGCTCCGCCGTCGATAGTGCATCTCGGCCAGCCTTGGGCGTTCCGGCTGCCGTCGACGCCGATCGAGAACGGCTCGATCGGCGGCTACATCACCGACGCGCAAGGCAGGCTCAACGTCAACAATCTTGTCGCGACCGGCCCGGGAGCGACAGCGGCTCGTGCCGCGCTGCAGCGGCTGTTCGGTGAGCTCGGTGTCCCTGCTCCGCTCCTCAACGCGATCGCCGACTGGGTCGACGCCGACGATCAGACGACCGACGGCGGCGGCGCCGAAGACAGCTATTACCTGGCGCAGACTAGCGCGCCGCGTCTCGCGGCCAACGCTCCAGTGCGCCGCGTCGCGGAACTACTCTCGGTGCGAGGCGCTGACCCGGTCCTCGTCGCGCGCCTGCGACCGTTCGTCGATGCGCTCGATGCGCCCACGGCGATCAACGTCAATACCGCGCCGGCCGAAGTTCTCGTCGCTGCGATCGGCGGGCTCGATGCCTCGGGCGCCGCAGCACTCGTTGCGGGCCGCATGCAGACGCCTTTCGGCAGCATCGCCGATTTTCGCAGCCGGCTGCCGCGGCCGGACCTCAACATCGACGAGACAATTCTTGCCGTCAAGAGCGATTGGTTCGTCGTGTCCATCGAAGCGAGGCAAGGCGATACGGTGGCCCGCGCACGCGCGCTGTTCAAGCGCTCCGCCGCCGCGATTGAGTGGCCGACGGTCATCTGGCAAACGATCGAGTAAGGCCCTATTCAGTTCGGCTAAAGTGCGGAATCGGGCCGAGTACAATCCGCACTCCATACGATTATCTCGATGGCAGAAACAGCGACCACGCTGCGCGTCTTTATCGACGATCCGCCGGGCCCCGGCCGCGACGCGGCGTGGACCGTCTTCGACGCCGCGGGCCGAGCTACCCGCAACGGACGGAGCCCGCCCGCGGCATGGCCCGCCGCTCCTCGACGGGAAGCGGTTATCGCTGCGCGTCACGGCCGACTCGTCACACTGACCGTTCCGCCATTGCCGCCCGGGCGCGCGGAAGCAGCGGCGCGATTCGCGCTCGAGGACCAGCTCGCCGACACGCCCGAAGAAAGTCATATCGGTCTGGGAGCACAGCGCGGCGACAGCGGCCTGCGCGTAGCAATCGTCGCGCGGGCCTGGATGGAGGCTTTCGTGTCGGCATCGCAGCGCTGCGGGCTCTTGTGGGATCGCGCCGTCCTGGAGAGTGATCTCGCACCGGCGCCGGCACGGAGCTGGCGCTGGTGCGCGGGCTCGATCGCGCAATCGGGATTCGTGCGCACCGACCGCGGCGCGACAATCGCGGTAGGACCGGCACAGGGCGAGGCACCGCCGGCGGAGCTCGCCTTGGCGCTCGCACGCGGAGGCACCGACGCGCCCCGGACGGTTCGCGTCGATGCAGACGGTGCGTCGCCTGCGCTGCTCAGCCGATCGCGCGCCCTCACCGGTGTCGAGTTCGTCGCCGGCACGCCGTGGCATTGGGCCGAGGCGACACCGGCGGCGTTCGCCGACGCCATCGACCTGCTCAGCGGTCGCTATGGCGCCGAAGCGTCGCGACCCGCAGTCGATTTCCGCCGCCTGCTGCGGCCCGCGCTGTGGATCGCTGTCATCGCGATCGGCATTCATGTCGCTGCAACCCTCGGGAATTGGCTTTGGCTGCGTTGGGAAAGTGCGGCGATCGACCGCGAGCTCATGGGGCTCGCGCGCGCTGCCGTGCCCGAGTTCGCACAAGGAAGCGCCGCCGAAACCTCACCGACCGCCGCGTTGGCGCGGCGCGAGCGCGACCTCAAGCATCGCGCCGGTCTCACTGCCCCCGACGATTTTCTGCCCTTACTTGCGCGTGCCGCGCCCGCCTTCGCGGCGCTGCCCACCGGAGCGATCCGCTCGTTGTCGTACGCCGATGGTCATCTCCTGCTCGATCTGCAGAAGACCGAGCCGGCGCAGGCCTCGCGCCTGCAGCACGAGCTGCAAAAGACAGGCTTGATCGCAATCGCAGCGCCCACGGCGACCGGCGCAAGGCTGCGGGTCGGGCTTAACTGATGGCGACCACGCTGCCGTCGAGCCGGCGCGAGGCGTTCGCCCAATGGTGGCAGCTGCGCTCGCGCAGCGAACGGATGTTGCTTACCGCCGCGGCCGGCATCGCCGTGCTCGCATTGGCATGGTTCGTCGTGTGGCAGCCGCTCGCGCGCGACACGGACCGGCTCGGCCGACAAATCGAGAACGACCGCGCGGCGTTGGTCGACGCACGGCGGCGCGCCGACGAGATTGCCGGGCTTGCCCGCAATGCCCCGAGTGTCGCCCCTGCGGAACCGCGCGCCGCGCTCGATGCGGTGCTCGCACAGCAGAACCTCAAGGTCGCGACGACCACCATCGAGCGCATCGACAACGAGCGCATCCGGTTGACTTTCGACGCGATCGGGTTCGACACGCTGACTGCTTTTTTGGACGCGCTGCAGCGCGACGCGCGGCTGCGCGTAGTGGAATTGGTCGCCACGGCGCGCGTCGAGCCGGGCCAGGTCCGCGCCGACGTCACGTTGGCGCGCTGAGAATCAGCTTGCGTTCCGCGCTCGCTTTGGCCGCCGGCACAGTCTTGCTGGCGATCGCGCTGCTGTTCATCGCCCCGGCAGCGCTGCTCGACGCGCGCATCAGTGCGCTGTCCGATGGCCGCTTGCGCATCGCGAATTCCGCCGGCACGCTGTGGCAGGGCTCGGGCGAGCTGGTGCTGTTGCCGGCGGGAACACGCCAGCCATTTTTTTGGCGGCTCGACGCGTGGCCGCTGCTGCGCGGCGAAATCCGGGCGACGATCGCCTTCGGCGCGGAGGGAACCCGGAGCGCGATGGTTACGTACGGGCGCGATCGGCTCGATGTCCGCGACCTCGACGTTTCAATACCCGCGCAGGCCGTCTTGCTTGCCGCCAACCCGAAAACTCCGCTCGCCGTCGGCGGCCGCCTCGTGCTGCACGTCGAGCGGCTCGTACAGCTACCCGACGTTCTCGACGTGCAGTTGAGCGCGGAGTGGCGCGACGGCAGCATCCCCGCGTTGCTCGTCGACGCGCCCATTTCGCTCGGCGACCTGCGCATCGCTCTCAACGGACGCGGCGCCGCGATCAACGGCCCGCTGCGCAACTCCGGAGGGGAAGTCGAAATCGACGGACAGCTTGACGTCGGGGCAGCCGGAACGGCGAGGCTCGATGCGACCGTGCGTCCGCGCGGCAGCGATCGCGACCGCGCCGATCGGATCGCTATGGCGTTGGCAGCGCTCGGCGTTCCCGACGGCCGGGGCGGCTATCGGTTGACCTGGACGGGCGCCTGGCGATGAGCCGCCGTCGCCACCGCCGCCGCGATCCCGGTGCGCACGGTTCGAGCGCTGCGCATGCGGCTCCGCCATCGCGCTTCGCGGCGATCGACGGGCTGCGCGGCTTCGCGATCTGCCTCATGCTCGTGTATCACTTTGCGTTCGACCTGACGTGGTTTCGCGTCATCCGCGCCGATTTCAACAACGATGCCTTCTGGCTCGGCTTTCGCGCCCTCATCGTCACCCTGTTCATCGCGCTCGTCGGCGTGAGCCTGGTGCTCGCCCGGGATGCACACTCGGGCCGGCACGCGTTCTGGCGGCGGATCGCGTTGATCGCAGCGTTTGCCGTGCTCGTCAGCGTCGCGAGTTATGTGACCTTTCCGCAGACTTTCATCACCTTCGGCATCCTGCATTGCATCGCGGTGAGCTCGGTGCTGGCGCGCCCCTTGGTCGATTTTCCGCGCGCGGCCTTGCTCGCCGGGATAGCCATCATCGTGCTCGGCAATACCGTCCACCTGCCGCTGTTCGATGCGCCATGGCTCAACTGGGTCGGCATGATGACGCACAAGCCCGCGACCGAAGACTACGTCCCGCTCTTTCCCTGGCTCGGGGTCGTGCTGGTGGGTATCGCCGTCGGACATTGGATGGTGTCGCAGGGACGACGCGCGATCGTCGCGATGGGATCCTTCGTCCCGCGCTGGCTCGCGTGGACGGGACGCCACAGCCTCGTGATCTACATGCTGCATCAGCCGGTGCTGGTCGGCGTCCTGCGCGTGCTGACGTAGCCACCCGGGCATCGCTGCGCTTAGCCCGGGCTACGATCGCTGTTGGCCACGCCAATCGCGCTCCGCTATAATTTGCGCTTGCAGTGACAGGCGCGTAGCTCAGCTGGTTAGAGCACCACCTTGACATGGTGGGGGTCGTTGGTTCGAGTCCAATCGCGCCTACCAGTGCGCACTAGAAGGACGGAAAGGCAGCGTTATGACACCGCGAACGCGTACGGGAGATCGGTAACAGGGAGTCGGCTGCGCCCTTGCGTCCTTGCT
>DASXQW010000201.1:0-10256 GCA_036506975.1 Casimicrobiaceae bacterium
TACGTGCGGTACTTCACCGACACGGCGGCCGCCAACCAGATGCTGGTCACCTCGGGCGTGGTGGGGGCAAATTCGCTCGCCGGCAGCAGCTCCCTGACGAACAAGACCGGTATCTTCATCCCGTCCACGACGCTGTCCGCCCGGCTGACCAGCGGCAGTGGTTTGGTGTTGAGCGAGGGTATCGTGCTCAGCGAGGGCCTGCTGCTATCCGAAGGTCTGGTGCTGTCCGAAGGTCTGGTGCTCTCCGAAGGCCTGGTGCTGTCCGAAGGCCTGGTGCTCAGCGAGGGCATCGTGCTCAGCGAGGGCATCGTGCTCAGCGAAGGCGGCACGTCGGTCGTCTCGTTCCAGTTCAACGTGAGTGGTGAGCCATGAGCCGCGCTGCGCCGACCGAGTCATGGGCGCAATGGGCCGATCGACGATCGCCGGCGCCATGCCTGCGCAACCGATCCGTCCGATCGATCTGCGGGCCTATAGCGCCACCGGCGACGGTATCGTGTTCGGTGAATAACCGTGACGCATGTCGCAAGCAGATGATGATCATAGGTGCCGGGCACTCTTCGCGGCGTGCCCGGCGGCCCGCGCCGGGCGCGGTGCGGCACAGTGGCCGCCTCGTACGCGCATTCTTACTTTGTGCCCCCATTCTTGATGACGCTCGGCGCTCAGACGTGTTCGGATTCCGCTAAGCGAACGGCCGAAGCGAGGCAGACCATGCTTCTCCAGATGCACGACTACAGTCCCGAGGCGAAAGTCTATTGGTGGACGACCGCAGCGCTGGGCCTGGTCGCGCTGAGTATCGCGCTGGCGACCATTGCCGGCTTCGAACGGGGCGTAATCTTGCAAATCGTGCTGGGCGCGACGTTCGCGGCCGTCACCGGTGTCTTTCCGGTGCGCATCCCGGGTGCAAAGACGTCGATCGCAGGCGCGGAAATTTTCGTCTTCCTCCTTTTGCTGCTCTACGGGCCCGCCGCTGCAGCGCTCGCCGCTGCCGCCGAGGCCGCCGCCGGCTCGTGGCGCACGTCTGACCGGTGGACCAGCCGCTTGGGCAGCCCAGCGATGGCCGCGCTGGCCATGTACGGATGCGGAACCGCATTCACCTTCGCCCTGCATGCGCTGCGAAGCGGCGGGGACCCGGGTTTCGGCATCTTATTCGGCATGCTGCTGCTGCTCGCACTCGCCTATTGCGCCACCAGCACACTGCTGATGGCCTCATTGATCACCTTGAAGCGGGGGGAGCGAGTGCGGCCCCTGCAACTGCTTCGAAATCACGGCTGGCTCGGCCTGGTGTATGCGGCGAGCGCTTCGATCGCCTGCCTCCTGTTTGTCAGCTTCGACCGGTTTGGCGCCGGGGTCCTGCTCGCTGCGGTGCCAATCATCGGGATGTTTCTATCGACGCTCCACTTCTACTTCCAGAAGACCGAGGCGACCGAGCACGCGCAGCGGGAGCGGATCGCTGCGGCCGAGCGCGAAGCCCGAGACACGGCGCGGCACTTCGGCGAGTTGCAGAACAGCGAGAACCGGTTCCATAGCGCCTTTACGCATGCCGCGATCGGCATGGTGCTGGTGTCAACCGACCGCCGCATCCTCCAGGCGAATCAGGCGCTGTGCAGCCTGCTGGAGAAGCCCGAGGCGGAACTCATCGGTACCGAACTCACGGAGATCGTCCATCCCGATGACGTCAACGTGCTGCGCACGAAGCTCGCTACGCTGCTCGACGGCGTGGGTACAGGGTTCACCGTCGAGCTGCGCTGCCGACACTCTCAGGGGCTCGCCGTCTGGGTCTTGCTCGACGGCTCATTCTTCAACACCGGTGAAGCCGAGGCGAGGTGTCTAATCATCCAGGTGCAGGACGTCACCGCGAGGCGAAGCGCGGAATCCCGGCTGCAGCACATTGCCCGTCACGACGATCTGACCAATATCCCCAACCGCGGCCACTTCCTCGAACAGCTAGGCCGCGCGATTGCGACGCGCAAGCAACAGCCGCAACACCGCTTCGCCGTGCTTTTTCTCGACTTCGACCGCTTCAAGGTGATCAACGACAGCCTCGGCCACGGGGCGGGGGACGAGTTGCTCGTCACCCTGGCTCGGCGCATTCAATCATTGCTGCGCGCGCCCGATGTGGTCGCACGCCTGGGTGGCGACGAGTTTGCGATTCTTGTCGAAAACCTGCACTCGGATCAAGACGTCATCGACCTCGCCGAGCGGCTCCAGCGCGCGCTTCGCCAGCCGATCCGGCTTGGCACGTCCGAGGTTTCGACGAGCGTGAGCATCGGCATTACGACGAGCGCATTCAGCTACGATGCCCCCGAGGACGTGATGCGCGACGCCGACATCGCCATGTACCGAGCCAAGGCACAAGGCAAGGCCCGGTACGCGTTGTTCGACAGCGCATTGCACGCCGAGGTCTCATCGCAGATGTGGCTGGAGGGCGAGCTGCGCCGCGCACTGGATGAAGAACAACTCGAGCTCGCCTATCAGCCGATTCTCGACCTGCGGACGCGTCGCATTGTAGGTCTGGAGGCGCTGTGCCGCTGGTCACACCCGGCGCGTGGGGCAATCGCGCCCGAGTTGTTTATCCGCGTGGCCGAAGAGACCGGATTGATCGTACCCCTCGGCAACTGGGTACTGGACAAGGCCTGCCGGCAGTTGCGCGTCTGGCAGCAGACGGTACCGGGATTGGCCGGCGTTACGCTGAATGTGAATGTATCGGGTGTGCAGCTTACCCAGCCCGGCTTCGCCGCCCATGCGCAGCGGGTGATCGCAGACTCCGGCATTTGTCCCGCAGATCTCACGCTCGAGGTCACCGAGAGCGTATTAATCGAGAAACTCTCCGGTGCGCTGCCGAATCTTCTTTCCCTGCGCGAAGCCGGGGTGCAAATCAGCATCGACGACTTCGGTACCGGCTATTCGTCGTTAAGCACGCTGCAGGACCTCCCGATTGGGGAGATCAAGGTCGATCGCTCCTTCTTACGCCGCATGGGCGGCGGTGGCAACGGGGAGGAAGTGGTGCGGGCGATCGTCGCGATGGGCGCAGCGCTCGGCAAGCGAGTGATCGCTGAAGGAATCGAGACCGAAGCGCAGCTCGACACGCTGGTCGAGCTCGATTGCGCCAAAGGCCAGGGGTACCTGCTCGCGCATCCGATGCCCCACGGCGATATCGAGCTGATGATGAAAGAACTCCGGGCAAGCCGCTGTCTACCAACTGAGCCAACGACCTCGACAATTTCCGGCGGCAAGCAGCTCGTCAAGCTCGACTGAGCACCGTGTCGCCGAACATTGCAAAACGCTGAGAGCGTCGTCCGTCGGTTTCTTGCCGATCTTGTAATTTTTTCCTATTTGCGATTCTCGCAGGTCTCACCCGCAGGACGCCGGCATCGCGCCTCCGTGCGCTATCCGCGTCAGCCGACACGCTTAAAACGGACCGCCTCGCGATCTGAATTGCATGGCGAGCAGGCTTGCGACTGTGGGCACGGAGCATGCTTCAGGATGTTTCGCCAGAACACTCGTTATCAGAGTGAGCAGAAACTGCTGCCATCCCTAAACCGGAATCGGAGGTCTAATCATGACGCGCACTTATCGATTGTGGACAACCATCATTGCCGTCACCGCGCTGGTCGCCTTTGCCGGCCCCGGCGTGAGTCCTGCCCTGGCCAAGGCCCACAAACACCACTCCGGGCACCAGATGCTCGGCAATAAAGTCAAACAGAACGGGGACCACGTAATTGACAAGGTCGGCGACCACACGGTTTCCGCCAAAGTCAGCAACGGCAAGATCGCCGGCGTAAACGTGAAGCACAGCAAGAAGGGGGACGTGCCGGTCAAGAAATACAAGACGAAGAAGAAAATGGCCCAGACCAATGGGATTCATTACGCGTCGTACACCCTGGCTCAGTACCAGGACATTGGAACGACATACATCGGCTACGCCTTCATTGACGATTTTGGAGACGAACAGATCTACTGGTTCCCCTACGAGATGATCCTCGATGGAGATACCGGCGCCATCGAATACGTGCCGCTCACCTAAAGCGCCAAGCCACGGCCCGGACCGGCGCGTGAGTGCGCTGCTGCATCGCTCGAATCGCGTTTCGATGCCTTGCTTTCGCGGCGCACGCGCGTGACTTTTTTTTGCGCGTAATGGACCGAGGAGGGATGCGATGCATTCAAAAACATTAAGCGAATCCGGCGAGCGCACCTGGGCCGTGATCTTCGACACGGGCGAAGAGGCGATGGCGGGGCTGAAGCGCTTCGCCACGGACCATAGCCTGACTGCGAGCCGCTTTAGCGCGATCGGCGCATTCAGCGAAGCGGTCCTGGGCTATTTCGACTGGGAAAGCAAGGATTACCAGCGTGTGCCCATCAATGAGCAGGTCGAGGTGCTGGCCCTGCTCGGCGATATCGCCCTCCAGGGCCGCCAATCGAAGGTCCATGCGCACGTCGTGATCGGTATGCGCGACGGAAGCGCGCGCGGCGGCCACTTGCTCGCGGCGAAGGTGCGCCCGACGCTGGAGGTGATCCTTACGGAATCACCCAGCCATCTTCAGCGAGTATTCGATCCCGAATCGGGGCTTCCGCTGATAAGACTTTGATCGCGGTTCACGCGGGTGCCCGATCGATGTGGTGCGTCGGGCTATTGGATCCAGGCAGTGTCGGTCACGGCGCGACTTCGTCATCCCGGCAGGGTTCGCAACAGCGCGCTCGCGCCGTTCCAGACGATCTGCACGCCGATGCAGAGCAGGATGAACGCGCTCAGTCGCAACAGAACGGTCATCCCCGTCTCTCCGATCATCCGGCTCAGACGGTCCGCGTAGCGATACGCGACAAACACCGTGGCGGACACGAGAGTCACGCCGATCAGTATCGCCGGGACGTTGATGAGGAACGACCGCACGCTGTCTGGATGATTCGCGCCGATCGTTATCGCCACCGAGATCGATCCGGGCCCGACGGTGAGCGGCATCGTCAACGGATAGAAAGCGAGGTTGCGTCTCTGGGGAGCGGCTTCTGGTGATGGCCGGTCGACCGCACTCGGGTCCTGGAGCAACCGCCATCCCAGGGTGCTGACGACGACGCCCCCGCCAACCTGGACCACCGGCACGGAGAGACCGAAGAACTCCAATACATACGTTCCCGTGGCTACCGACGCCACCAACAGAATAAAAGCATTCACGGTCACCCGCCACGCCAGCGCAGCGCGCTCCTCTGGCGCGTAATCGGATGTCATCGCGAGAAAGATCGGCGCGCCGCCGAGCGGATTGACGATCGGGAAGAGTGCGGCGAAGACGAGCAACACACCTTCGACAATCTGGCGCAGGTCGGCGGTCATAGCTGGGCGGCAAGCGGTGACATTCTCCAACCGCCCAGACAAGATGGCAAAGCCCTAGCCATACGGCGGGGAAAAGCGGCGGTTAAGGGCCCGCGCGGACGCGCCTACGCGTTCCGCTGCGAGCGCTTTGGATAATCGAGTACAACCTTTACCGGCCGGCCCTTTCCAATGCGTGACCAGGATTTCGCATCGAAAGCGAACTCGGCGACAGCGCAGGTCGGCATATGGGTGATCTTGCTTGAAAGGCGATGTGCGAGTTCGGTCAACTCTGGGTTATGGCCAATCAGCATTGCGCGCTCCACTTCATCGCCAAGCTTGCGAACCACGTCAAGCAGCTCATCCGCCTCGACCGCGTACAGCCGGTCATCCACCACGATATTCTTGCGCTTGTAATCGACCTTTTTGGCGATGATCTTCGCCGTCTCGAGCGCGCGCGCCGCCGGGCTTGAGAGGATTAAATCGGGCTTTGCACGGCGTTTTGCCAATCGCATACCCATCTTCGGCGCGTCGCGCTTACCTCGATCATTCAATGGCCGATCCTTGTCGGCCAATGCAGGGTCATCGCGACTCGACTTCGCGTGGCGGATGAGAAATAGCGTCTTCATGCGGTCGCCCAAGGCGATGAGAAATCCCAATCATACCGTTACCCTGTTGCTCTGACGTGCGGCGGCACAGGAACGTCTTTTCGCTTCTGCCGTATTGTGATTCCGCCATTCTATATTCAACCATAAAGTTGACTTTCTGCCGAGTACGCCATATATTCAACCAAATGGTTGAACGGTCCCAGCACCTTGATCGCGTCTTCCGCGCCCTGGGCGATCCCACCCGGCGCGCCATGCTCCGCCGACTGGCCGCACAGGAGCACACTGTGGGCGAGTTGGCCGAGCCGTTCAAAATGTCGCTGGCCGCCGCGTCCAAGCACGTCAAGACGCTCGAGCACGCGGGCCTCGTGCGGCGGACCGTGCGCGGCCGGACCCACTTCTGTCAGCTCAACCCGCGACCTCTCGCCGAGGCCGATGATTGGCTCCGCTCCTATGAGCGGTTGTGGACCAAGCGGCTCGAAGCTCTCGAAGCGTTGCTTCGCCACCCGGAAAAGGAGTGAGGAAAATGTCACCGAGTCAGACCAGTACCGATCGGATCGAAAGGCAGATTCGCCTTGGCATTCCCCGGGCGCGGGTGTGGCGCGCCCTCACCGACACGCGGGAGTTCGGCCAGTGGTTCGGAGTCAAGTTGAGCGGCGCGGTCGCGCCGGGCGCCAAGCTCCGCGGACCGATCACGCATCCGGGCTATGAGCACCTCACACTCGAGGCCACCGTCGAGACGGTCGAGCCGGAAAAGCGCTTCTCGTTCCGATGGCACCCGTACGCGATCGAGCCCGGCGTGGACTACTCGAGCGAACCGACGACGCTCGTAGTTTTCACGCTGGAAGACGTAGAGGGTGGAACGCTGCTCAAGGTTGTCGAGTCTGGCTTCGACAACATCCCGGCATCGCGCCGAGCCAAGGCGTTCGAGATGAACTCGAATGGTTGGGCGATCCAGATGGAGAACATCAAGCGGCATCTCGGCGCCTGACGAGGAAGAACGTGACCGAGATCGGACTCGAGCGAAGCGCGGATCGCCTGGTGCAGCATCTTCGCCGGATCTTCCCCGTTTTGCGCGCGACTCGCGTCACGCATTCCTGGTTCGGCTACATCGGTTATACGTTTGACCACTTGCCTCATCTTGGACGGCTCGACGGCGCTTATTACGCGGGTGGCTATTGCGGGTCGGGCGTCGTGATGGCGACATGGCTAGGCAGAAAGCTCGCGTATCGTCTGCTTGGTAGCGCCGAGGGCCGATCGGCCTTTGCCGATATTCCCCATCCAACGCACATCCTGTATTACGGGCGGCCGTGGTTCCTGCCTTTGGTGCAGGCTTGGTATCAGGTCCTGGATGTTGCGGGTGGTCGCTAGAGCCTTCCCGCACGTGCTGCCAATTTGCCGCCTAGGGCGCTTCTGCAGATAAACTCGAACACTAGTCGACGGGGTTGCGTTCCCGCCGGGCAAAATCGGAGACCCAGGGAGAGGACCCTTGGTGGACCGCAACTACCCCAACATGTCCCGTCTGATGACGGACGCCGACAATGCGCTCTGCCGGCGCGACTATCAAACGGCGGCGACGCTCTATCTGATGGCGCTGGACCGTCCGTCCATTCGACCCTACATGCGTGCGGCGCTGCTCGCCAATCTCGGCCTCGCATGGCAGTACCTCAACGAAATCGAGAAGGCAACAGCGTGTTTTGAGGACGCCGTCGCAGCGAATCCCAAGCTTGCATCGGCTCAGACGGGCTTGGGATACATGTATGCGCGGCAGGCGCGGCACGCCGAAGCGCTCGAGCGCTACGACCAGGCCCTGTTGCTGGATGCGACGAGCGCGATTACGCATGCCAACCGTGCCTTGAGCCTGGAAGCCCTGGGCCAGCTCGAGGAGGCATGGAAGGAGTCGGAGTGGCGCTACTCTATCCCCACGGCGAGCTCGTTCTACCCTTATCGCTATACCAAGCCGAAGTGGGCGGGTGAGCGGTTGCAAGGCCGGACCCTCCTTGTGCATCGGGAGCAGGGACTGGGCGACGTCATTCAATACCTCCGCTTCCTGCCCCTGCTGGGTCGCCTCGATGGGCGAGTGAGGTTCGAATGTCCGACACCGCTCGTGCCTCTGGTGTCGTCCATGCCTGGACTGGAAGCGATTCCACCCCAGTCGCGTCCGGTTCCCGAAGAGCTGTTCGATTGTTACGTTCCCCTGTTGAGCTTGCCGCATGTTCTCAAGTTCAGTGCCGCGGACCTTCCCGCCACTTGCCCCTACGTGCCGGCAAACTCGTCCGACGAAAACATTTTCTTGAAGCGATGGGGAACCGGCATGAAGATCGGTTTTATTTGGTCCGGCAGCGCGTTCGATCTGACGCGCAACGCCGTACCGGCGGATTTCCTGCCCCTGCTCAATCTGAACGCGCGGCTCGTTTCACTGCAGAAAGAGGTTTCGGACAGCGACCAGCGACAGCTATCGGAACACGGTATGGAAAGCGCTGGCTCCGCCTTTCGGCATTTCGGCGACACGCGCGATGCAATCCTTGCGCTTGATGCGGTAGTCACAGTCGACACGGCAGTGGCGCATTTGGCCGGAGCCTTGGCGAAACCCACCTGGCTGCTGCTGAATGAACCGGCGGCAGTACGATGGATGATGAATCGCGCCGACAGCCCGTGGTATCCCACGATGCGCATCCGTCGCAAGGGCGACGAGGAGCATTGGCAAGAGATGATTGTCGCCGTGGCGAGGGAGATCGAGCGCGAGGTGTTTGGTGGGCCGTGAAGGGATCGAACCTTCGACCAACGGATTAAGAGTCCGTAATCCCGCCATCCCGTCACCGCCCGTCGCCATCCGGCCCCGTCCCCCTTTGCAACATTCTTGGCGTCTACAGAGGGGAATCGCTTAAATCCGTTGTCCGTTGCCGTCCGTTCGGGTATGCTCCAATCCGTCACCCTAACGGCTACGGAACGGATACCAGCATGGTTAAGAGCGGACGACTCACGACGCAGGCTATCGAACAGGCAAGGCCACGCCCCCACAACGACCGCTGGCTATCCGATGACATTGGCGAGCGCAACGCAGGCCGGCTCCTGCTCCGGATCGCGCCCAATGGCGCCAAGCGCTTCTATTTCCGCTACACCGTGGCGCAGGTACACGGGGCCGGCGCCAAGCCAGCTAGCAAGCGCATAGCGCTCTCCCTCGGCGCGTTTACTGCCGATCCCAAACCCAACGCGCTGACGCTCAAGCAGGCGCGAGACAGGGCCGACGACTACCGGCGGATACACAAGGCGCCGGACTCCCGCGACGTGCGGGCGCACTTCAAGCGCGAGGAAAAGGCCAGAGCCGAAGCTGAGAGGCTTGAAGCGATCCGCAAGGAACAGGCGAGCGCCGCCGCTGACGCTGCCCTGCGCTTCACCGTCCGGGCGCTGGTCGCGGCCTACGTCGCCCACCTGGAAAACAAAGGCAAGCGCCGCTCGGCGCAGGACGCGCGCAACATCTTCAAGAATCACTTGGACACGGCCGGCGCCCGTCCGGCCAGGGAGCTGCAGCCGCGCGACGTGACGGAGCTATTGCGCCACGTTGTAGAAGCCGGCAAGGGACGGACGGCGGCAAAGCTCCGCTCCTATCTGCACGCCGCCTATGCGCTGGCGATCGACGCCGACCTTAACCCCGACGCGCCATCGGACTTTATCGGATTCGCGCTCGACACCAACCCGGTCGCGCCGGTCGATTCATTGGCGCAATTCTCCCGTGCAGGCGATCGGACGCTGAGCCAGGACGAGTTGTTTGCCTATTGGGGGCGCCTGGATAGCGTTACGTCGCTGCCGGCACGCTCGGCTCTCAGGCTGGCGCTACTGCTCGGTGGGCAACGTCCAACCCAACTCCTGCGCCTGCGCCGTGCCGATGTAGACATGCGCGCCGGGCGCCTCATGCTGTACGACACCAAGGGCAAGCGCAGCAAGCCACGCCCGCATGAGCTGCCGATTACCGAGGCCGCCAAGGCGATCCTAGAGCCCTGCATGGCAAGCGCGGCGAAGCTGGAGAGTGAATGGGTATTCACCACGACCGGCAAGGCGCCTACGACGCCCTACACGCTAACCCGTGAAGTGCGCGACGTTGCGGCGGCGATGCTCGAAAAGCGCGAGGCAACGGAAGCATTTTCCCTGCGCGACGTGCGGCGGACGGCGGAAACGACGCTAGCGAGCCTCGGCGTATCGCAGGACGTGCGAGCGCAAATCCTGTCGCATGGACTCTCGGGCATCCAACATAAGCACTATGACCGCCACGACTATCGCCCGGAGAAACGCGAAGCGATCGAGCGATGGGAACGCTGGCTCATTGCAGGACCGACGAGCAAGGTAATCGCCGG
>DASXQW010000202.1:0-1898 GCA_036506975.1 Casimicrobiaceae bacterium
GGCAGCGATGGCGCCGCCACGATGCCCTGCAGGGTAGTGATGTTCATGTCGAGCTGTCTCCTTCGATCGGTGTCGCGCCCGCTCCGTGCAGCACGCCGCGGGCAAGAAAGATCTCGGTGATGCGTTCGGTCGCCTCGACGAAAGCCTGGGCGCGCCGCGCCTCGAGCCCGCGGGGGCGCGAGAGTGCGATATCCATCACGCACTCGATCTTTCCGGGCCGCGGCGACATGACGACGACGCGATCGGCGAGCAGCACCGCCTCGTCGATCGAGTGGGTGATGAACAGCACGGTCTTGCGGGTCGCCAGCCACAGCGCTTCGAGGTCGAGGCGCATCTGCTCGCGGGTCAATGCGTCGAGCGCGCCGAAGGGCTCGTCCATCAGCAAGAGCGGCGCGTCGTGGATCAACGCCCGCGCAATGGCGACCCGCTGCCGCATCCCTCCGGACAGCTCGTACGGATAGCGGTCGGCGAAATCCTTGAGGCCGACCTGCTCCAGCATCCGGAGCGCACGATCTTTGTACGCCCGCGGATCGAAGCCCCGCAGCTCGACCTGCACAAGCACGTTGTCGAGCGCCGTGCGCCAGTCGAGGAGCACCGGACTCTGGAATACGATGCCGAGATTCGTCTGCGGGCGATCGACGATGCGGCCGTCCACGCGCACGTCGCCGGCGCTCGCGAGATGGAGCCCCGCCACGATGCGCAGCAGCGTGCTCTTGCCGCATCCCGACGGCCCGACGATCGTCAGGAATTCGCCTTCGTGGATCGCAAGATCGAAGCGCTCGATGGCGTGGGTTTCGCGTTCGCCTCGCCGATACGTCTTGGCGACGCCTGCAAGCTCGACATAAGGCTGCCCGTGCGCAGCGGGTCCTGCGTTGCCGGCGACCGTGTCCGGTCTCGCACCGTCGTAGGCGACGCGAAGGCTCATTGCGCTCGGTCCCGCTATTTGGGCAGGAAGTCGTTGGTGTGAAACGCGGTCCACGCCTTGTCCGTTTGGAGGTCGCGGTAATTCTTGAGGATGGCGAGCGTCTGGTCCCAGTCTCCCTGCGCACCCCAGCCGATGCGGCCCTTCGAGTTCTTCGAGTCCAGAAGATCGATGTCGACCATGAGCTGATCGAGCGTCGACTGCCGATTCAGGTCGGGCTTGGCCTTGAGCGCGGCATCCACCGCGGCGCCCGGATTCTTTTTCGTTTCTTCCCACGACTTGACGGTGGCGCGCACGAAGCGCCGGACGAGGTCGGGATTCTTCTTGATCGTCTCGCCGGAAGTGAGAATCGTCATGCCGACGATGTTCGCGCCCCAGTCTGCGTAACGCATGGCGGCCGGGTTCGCGCCCTTGTACTTGATCAGAAAGTACTGGTCATCCGCGCCTCCGAGAAGCGCGTCGGCCTTCTTTTCCAGAACCGTGACCACCTTGGCCGCCGGATCCACCTGGACCATGCTGATCTTGGCGCAGTCGACGCCGTTGGCCTTGCAGACCGCCTGCAGCAACTGGCCGAGCGGGTCGCCGGGGGTGACCGCGACCGTCCTGCCTTCGAGATCCTTGGGTGTCCTGATGCCAGATTCCGCGAGCGAGACGACCGAGAAGCCGGTCGTGTTGAGCAGCGACATCACGCTCTTGACGTCCGCGCCTTTCGACGCGGTCAGGATGACGGACGACGAATCGGCGAGCCCGAACGTGTCCGAGCCCGCGGCGACGACCTGCACCGTGTTCGCCGAGCCGCGGCCCTCGTTGATCGTGAGGTCGATGCCCTCGGCGGCGTAGTAGCCCTTGTCCTTGCCGTAGTAGAACGGCACGTGCAAGCCGCCGAGATACCAGTTGAGACGCAAGGACACCTTGTCGTCGGCGTGCGCGAACGATGCGGCGATGACGGCGATTGCGGCTGCCAGGATCGCCGCGA
>DASXQW010000203.1:0-4329 GCA_036506975.1 Casimicrobiaceae bacterium
GGGCCGGAACAGTCGACGGGGCGTCGGTCACGGCGCGGACTTCGATCAAGACCGGCGATCGATCAATTGGTCGATGCGCGCGAGTATGCCGCGCAGGATATTGACCTCTTCCTTCTCCAACCGTGCTCGAGCGAACAGCCGCCGCAGCCGCGGCAGCAGGCGCTTCGGCTGTCTCGGGTTGAGGAAGCGCATCGCGATCAACGTGCGCTGCGCATGGGCGAACAGCTCCTCGATTTCGTCAAGCGCTGCCGGCGCAAACGCGGGAGCGCTCCAGACGATTTCGCCGCGCGCTGCGAGGAACAGCTCGTAGGCGGCGACTTGAACCGCCGCAGCGAGATTGAGCGACGCCTGGCCGGGCTCGCCGGGAATGGTCGCCACGATCTGACAGCGCGCGAGATCGTCGTTCGACAGTCCCGACATTTCGGAGCCGAACACGACGGCGACCTCGCCGTGCGCCGCGTACCGCAATGCTTCCCGCGCCGCCGCTCGCACCGGAAGAGCGGCGCCGGCGAATTCGCGCGGTCGCGCCGAGAATCCGATCGCCATCGTCGCGCCGGCGAGCGCGGCATCGAGCGTGGACACCACGGTTGCCGTGCGCAGCAACGCGATCGCGCCGGCCGCGCGCGCGTCCGCGTCGGGGTCGGGGAACTGTTGCGGCGCCACGAGCACGAGCCGCGACAGGCCCATCGCGCGCATGGCGCGCGCCGCCGCGCCGATGTTGCCGGGATGGCTTGTCGCACACAGGACGACACGGATGCGATCTAGCGGCGAAGTCAACGCGGGCGCAGGCAAGAGGGATGGCGCGCAAATGCAGGTAGAATGCTCGGCGATGGCGATCATGCATCCGATGCTCACGACCGCGGTGAAAGCCGCGCGGCGCGCCGGCAACGTCATCAATCGCGGCGCTCGCGATCTCGATCTCCTGACCGTGACCGCCAAGGGTCCCAAGGATTACGTCAGCGAAGTCGATCGCGCCGCCGAAGCGGCGATCGTCGAAACGCTGCATGCGACGTATCCCAGTCACGCGATTCTAGCAGAGGAAGGCACCGCTCAAGGCGCCAACGCCTCGGCGGAGCACGTGTGGATCATCGACCCACTGGACGGCACGACTAACTTCCTGCACGGCTTCCCGCAGTATTGCGTGTCGATCGCGCTGCAGCACAAGGGGCAGATCACGCAGGCGGTCATCTACGATCCTGTTCGCAACGACCTCTTCACCGCAACGCGCGGCCGCGGCGCGTTTCTCAACGATCGCCGCATCCGCGTGTCGCGCCGGCAGCATCTGAAGGAATGCCTGATCGGCACCGGCTTCCCGTTCCGTGATGGCAGCAATCTTGAGGTCTATCTCCGGATGTTGAAGGCGATGACACTCGAGACGGCCGGCATTCGTCGTCCCGGCGCAGCGGCGCTCGATCTCGCCTACGTCGCCGCGGGTTACTACGACGGCTTCTGGGAAGTGGGTTTGAACCCCTGGGACATCGCCGCGGGGAGCTTGCTCATCGTCGAAGCGGGCGGGCTCGTTGGTGACCTCGATGGCGAAGGGACCTATCTCTATGGCGGGCGGGTAATTGCCGCAAATCCGCGCATTTTTGCGCAAATGGTGAAATTGCTTTCGCCGTACGGCCGTGCGCTCGCGCAGGCGCACGCAACGGAAAGTTGATCCTCGCTCCCGCCCTGAAAGCGGGGAGAAAAGCAGCGCTAGCTATCGCTTTTTCGGCGTCAAGGCCATAAACGGCGCGTTTTGCCCACCATTCCGGCTGACAATTCCGTTGTCATTGTGTAGGATTGCTCCGACCTGTTTGGGAATTCGTGCGAGTCGAGGCGCGGGACCCAGGCGCAAAAGATCAGGAGTCACCCATGCTGCAACGAATGCTGTGCCGGCTAGGCCTGACCTTGTTGTTCGCGGCTTGCGCCGCAACGGCAGCCGCGCAGGATATTTCCCGCATCCGGCTCATGCTGCATCCCTACGCAGCGCCACCCGGCCATCTGCCCTCCGAGGCACTCGCCAAGCTGCAAGCGCTCGCGGGCATGCCTATCGAGCTCTCCGGCACGACCCGCACGGGCGGCCTGGAATTCACGCTCGGACAGCCGCTCGTCCGCGCCGATGCTGCCGCACTGCTGCGCCGACTGCGCGAAGACCGCAGCGTTCTCTGGGCCGAGTCGATCGACACGCCGATGAAGGCCAAGGTGTTCACGCTGAGCCCGTTCCAGGGCCGCAAGCTGATGGTCCGACTGGTCGCTGACGTCGCGCCCGACTGGAGCGTGCTGCTGGCGCGATGGACGGACCTGGTCGGCATGCCGCTCAGCGTCGAGCGCCAGATCGGCAGCGTATGGGTGCTGAGCTTGAGCGAATCGGTGCCGGAAGATCTGCTGGACGGAATGGCCGAGCGGTTGCAGATCGACAGCGCGGTGCAATACGCCGATCCGGTGCGACGCGCGTTCCCGACTCGCGTTCCGAACGATCCGCTTTACAGCCAGCAATGGGCGCTGACCGGGACGCCGGGCGGCATCAACGCGCCGGCGGCGTGGGACCTGCAGATCGGCAACGCGAGCGTGACCGTGGCCGTCGTCGATACCGGCATCACCCCGCACCCCGATCTCGCCGGCCGCATCCTGCCGGGTTATGACTTCATCAGCGATACGTCAAGCGCGAACGATGGCAACGGCCGAGATTCGGACCCGAGCGATCCAGGCGATGCAACGCGCGACAACGAATGCGGCGACGGCAGTCCCGGCGAGCCGAGCTTTTTCCACGGCACCTTCGTGAGCGGCCTCATCGCCGCCGACACCGACAACGGCGTCGGCATCGCCGGCCTCGACTGGAACGCGAAGATCCTGCCCGTGCGCACGCTGGGCAAGTGCGGCGGCACCTTCGACGACATCCTCGACGGCGTATTGTGGGCCGCGGGCGTGCCGGTGGCCGGCGTGCCGCCGAATCCCAACCCGGCGCGCGTGATCAATATGAGTCTTGGCGGGCTCGGGTATTGTCCGCAATCCCTGCAGGACGCCGTCAACACCGCGATGGCGCAGGGCGCAGTCGTCGTCGTCTCAGCCGGCAACGCGAGCGTGGACGTGAGCAATTTCAACCCGGCCAATTGCAGCGGGGTTATCACGGTCGGCGCCAGCACGCGCCAAGGCGATATCGCGAGCTACACGAACTTTGGCCGGCGCGTCGATCTTTCTGCGCCCGGCGGCGACGGCGCAATGGCGGACTGGATTTTGTCGACAGGCAACGACGGCACGGCGGGGCCGGGCAATCCTGACTACGAGTTTGCGGTCGGCACCAGCTTTGCGGCGCCCTACGTCTCTGCCACGGCGTCCTTGATCATCGCGCGCAATGCGAATCTCACGCCGGGTCGCATCCGCGAGATCATCGTTGACACAACGCGCGCGTTCGCGCAAGGAACGGACTGCGGCAACAGAGGCGCGTGCGGGTCCGGACTGCTCGATGCCAGCCTGGCGCTGCAGAGCACGATTCCCGCCACCAGCTTGGCGCCCGCCGGCACGGTACCGGTCATCGAGTACTATCGCGCCGACAAGGATCATTACTTCATGGCGACGGACCCGGGAGAGATCGCGTTCGTCGACGCAGTGCTGAAGAATACGTTTCAGCGCACGGGCGAGGTTTTCTACGCCTGGGTCGATCCCCTGCTGGCGCCGCTGACCGCGGTACCGGTGTGCCGGTTCTACAGCCCCGACCCGCTGATCGACGCGCATTACTACACCGCAAGCGCCACGGAATGCCAGTTCATCGTCGCGCGCTGGCCCGGAATCTGGAGCCTGGAGCTCCCGGCCGCGTTCTATGTGCTGTTACCCGACGCTGACGGCGCGTGCCCGACGAACACGCTGCCGGTTTACCGTTTCTTCGACAATCGCCAGGACGCGAATCAGCGTCATACGATCGACTTGTCGGTGCGGCGGGCGATGCTCAACCGCGCCTGGGTGCCGCAGGGCTTCGGCCCCAACCAGGTGATTTTCTGCACGCCGATCTGACGATCGCGAGTCCTCGTACGTAGGTGCGAATTTATTCGCTCGCGGCGCTGGTCGAATGAATTCGGCCCTACGAACCTCTCCGGGCGTTACGCCCGCTCGATCCAGCCGTTGACGGTGAACCGCGAGTCGCGAAATTGCTTCGAGGGCACGTGCACGGGCATCACTTCGTGCATCACTGCGGCCTGGAAGAAGACGATGCTGTTGTGCCGCGGCTCGATCACCTGGAACGACTCGGTGGCAGCGAGCTTGCCGTTGCGGATCGTGTCATCGTAGATCCGCAGCTCGCCGCCGGTGAAGCCCTTCGGTTCGCGGTTGAAGTAATACACGTAGCTGAAC
>DASXQW010000204.1:0-6037 GCA_036506975.1 Casimicrobiaceae bacterium
TGGATGAACTTGGCGAGGTTCTGGTCGTAGACGCGAACCTTCAATCCCTTGACGTCGGCCAGTTTGGTGATCGGTTTTTTGCAGAACAGCACCTGCGGACCGAACGGCCAGACACCCAGCAGCTTCACGTTGAACTGCTGCTGCAGGCGCTTGTCGACGACGTCCTGATAGGCTTTCATCACCTTGCGCCCGGTGGCGTAATCCGGATTCAGTCCCACCATGTCGAGACCGAGGATCGTCGGCTCGTCGCGGGACACCTGCGACATGCGCAAGGACGCGACTTCGAACAGGCCCGATTTCATCACTCGCAGCTCGTCGGTATCCTTGATGCCCACCGTGTCGACAGGCTTGTACTCGACCTCGATCGGCAGTCCGGTTTTCTGCGCCAGGGTCTCAAAAAACGGCTGCTCCTTGTTTTTCTGAATCAGCCCAGTGGCGAGCGGCTGGCCGATCACCTTGAGCTTGATTTTCTCCTGCGCCAACGCGGGTGTTGCGACACACGCGAGCGCTGTGAACGCTGCTACCAATTCCCTTTTCATCGTCTGCTCCTCTGAAAGATAGTCATTGCAATTGCGCCGCAGCCGAAGCTGCCTGCGCGGTACGGGTTGGCCTGGATTCGGTTGCTGGATTCGAGGTCGCCGGCAACGCGAGGTGGTCCATCGCGGCGCGCACGCCCTCGGGCCGATGTGGAACGCCGGCGGCCGCGAGGCCCATCTCGACGCCGGCCAGCGTGCCGAGCAACGTCAGGTCGTTGAAGTCGCCGAGATGGCCGATGCGAAACACCTTGCCCTTGAGCTTGGTCAGGCCCGCGCCGAGCGACATGTCGAAACGCTCGAGGATGATCTGCCGCAGGCGATCGCCGTCGTGACCTTCGGGCATCAGCACTGCAGTGAGCGAGTTGCTGTACTCGGAGGGCTCCGCGCATAGCAGCTCGAGGCCCCAGGCGCGCACCGCCCGCCGTGTCGCCTCCGCATGCCGCGCGTGGCGCGCGAACACCTGATCGAGGCCCTCCTCGAGCAGCATCTTGATCGCCTCGTCAAGGCCGTAAAGCAAGTTGGTCGCCGGCGTGTATGGGAAATAGCCGCTGCGGTTGTTGGCGAGCATATCTTCCCAGTCCCAGTACGAGCGCGGTAGCCGTGCCGACTTCGCGGCCGCCAACGCTTTGTCGCTGATCGAATTGAACGAAAGCCCGGGCGGCAGCATCAGCCCCTTTTGCGATCCGGCGACGGTCACGTCCACGCCCCACTCGTCGACCCGATAGTCGATCGATGCGAGCGATGAAATCGTGTCGACCATCAGCAGCGCGGGATGGCGCGCATGGTCGATCGCGTTGCGCACCTGTGCAATGCGGCTTGTGACTCCGGTCGACGTCTCGTTGTGCACGACGCATACTGCTTTGATCCGGTGTTCGTGGTCCTGCGCCAGACGCGCGCCGATCGCTTCGGCGTCGGCGCCATGACGCCAATCGCCGGGAATGAACTCGGCCTCGACTCCGAGCCGCGTCGCCATTTTTTGCCACAACGTCGCGAAGTGTCCGGTCTCGTACATCAGGATCTTGTCGCCGGGGGAAAGCGTATTGGCGAGTGCCGCCTCCCACGCGCCGGTGCCCGATGCGGGGAAGATGACGACGGGATGGCGGGTCTTGAAGATCTCCTTGAGGCCTTCGAGCACCCGTCGGCCAAGCTGCCCGAATTCGGGCCCGCGATGATCGATCGTGGGCCGATCGATCGCGCGCAGAATCCGGTCCGGAACGTTCGTCGGTCCCGGTATCTGCAGGAAGTGACGACCACTGCGATAAGTCATTTCTTGTATTCCTCTTGAGTTTGCAGCGGTGCGCTGCGATGTTCGTGCGTGGTCCGCTCGGCTTGACGCTTCCCGTGAAGCGGACGCATTTGCGATGGCGCGACGGCGACCTCGGCATTCGCGCTCGCACCTCCTTTTGGCCGCGCCATTTCGGGCAGCGCGCACTCGAGAAACTGCCCTCGGCCCGGCGCGCCCTGCGGACGTTGGCCGTCCCATACGATATCGCCCCGCGACAACGTGAGCGCGGGCCAGCCGCGAATGCGCATGCCTTCGTACGGCGTGTAATCCACCGCGTGATGGAGCAACGTGTTGGAAATCGTGACCTCGCGCTCCGGGTCCCACACCGCCACATCGGCGTCGGCGCCGATCGCAATCGTTCCCTTGCGCGGGTACAGGCCGTAGAGCTTGGCTGGATTGGTGGCGGTCAGCTCGACGAAGCGATTGAGAGTTATCCGCTGCTTTTGCACGCCCTCCGAAAAGAGCAGCGGCAATCGCGTCTCCAGGCCGGGAATTCCGTTTGGAATGTAATGAAACGGCACTTCGCTGCCGCCCAGTTTCTTGCCTTGCGGATCGTCGTAGTTGAACGGCGCATGGTCCGACGAAAACACCGTGAACAGCCCGTCGGCAAGCGCGTCCCAGATCACCTGCTGGTTCGCCTTGTCGCGCGGCGGCGGGCTGCAGACGCACTTGGCGCCGTGATAGCCGTCGGCCTCCAGCGATTCCGCAGTAAGTAAGAGGTATTGCGGGCAGGTTTCTCCGTAGATCCGCAAACCGTGCGCGTGCGCCCAGCGGATTTGCTCGACCGCTTCGCGTCCCGAGACGTGAACGATCAGGATCGGGACATCGACGAGCTCGGACAGCGCAATCGCGCGGTGCGTGGCTTCGCGCTCGACGAGCATTGGGCGGGAGTCGGCGTGATAGCGCGGCGCGGTGCGCCCGGCGGCTTCGAGCTTGCGCGTGAGCCAGGCGATGCAATCGGCGTTTTCGGCATGCACCATCGCCATTGCCCCATGCGCCCGGGCGGCCGCGAGCACGTCGAGAATCTCGCCATCGCCGAGCTTCAGATCGTCGTAGGTCATGTAAACCTTGAACGACGTATGGCCGCTCCTGATCAACGCCGGCAGCTCGACCGCGAGCACGTTTTCGGTCGGATCGCTGATGATCATGTGGAAAGCGTAGTCGATCAGCGCCTTGCCGGCCGCGCGTCGATGGTAGTCTTCGACCGCCTCGCGCAGCGAATGCCCCTTCTGCTGTGCTGCGAAGGGAATCACCGTAGTCGTGCCACCGCAGGCAGCCGAGCGGGTACCGCTTTCGAAATCGTCGGCCATCTTCATCGGCGCGAGCATCGGCTGATCGAGATGGCAGTGGGCGTCGACTCCACCGGGCAATACCAGTTTTCCGGCGGCGTCGATTTCCTTCCGTGCGCCGGCCAGCCGCTCGCCCAGCGCGACGATTTTTCCGTCGACAATGCCGACGTCGCAACGCATCGTGTCGGAAGCCGTCGCTACCATGCCATCGCGGATGACGAGATCGAATTCGGTTGGCATCGTCGCCTCGTGCCTTACGCGACCTCGCGAAATAGTCGGCCCCAGCGCTGGATCCGTTTCGGATCCAGACCCGCGAGCTTCAGAGACTTCCAGACAACCGTTGCAATGCTGTCGTAGATCGGGATCCCGGTCTCCGCCTCGAGCTCGTCGACCAGCGGCGCGCCGCGCAAGTTGGTGCAGAAAATCGTGATGGCATCGGGCTTCGCCTTTGCCACTTCACGTATCATCGCGCGGATCTGCTCGGCAGTGACCTCCGAGAACGAGAAGTTGTCCTGGAGCCGCAGGTTTCGCTCGGCTCGGCACTCGAAGCCCGAACGCGCATAGTTCTCGACGATGCGCTGCTGGACGTCATCGCGGTAGGGCGTGACGAGCCCGAAGCTCTTCACGCCGGTCAGGCGAAAGATTTCGTTCAGCGCGAGCACCGACGTGCACGCCGGGATCCGCGTAGCTTCGCTGAGACGGCGGCACAGCCGCTCATCCGCATCGAAGCCCAGCCAACCCGACGAGGTCCCGTTCCAGCCAATGACGTTCACCTTGGCGTGCGAGAGAAGTTCGGCAGCGCGCAGGATCTCCCTGTCGTCGAACTGGCCGAGCGCCTGCTCGGACAGCGCGATCTCCGTGACCCGGAACCGCCCGAAATGGGCACTCGCCTCAGGCAGTCCGGCGATCATCTGTGTCGTGACCGGCTCGAGCACGGTATTGGACGACGGGGTAAGCATCCCGAGGAGGATACGTTGGCCCATCAGGGCGTATCCCTGGAACGTCGGCTTGGCACCGCCGAGCTTGACCACCGATTCTGAGCGGTGCCGCGTCGCGCCGGACGAACCTGCCAGTGTGTCGAAGTCATGTTCCCTTCTCGAGCGAATTCGTACGGCATGCGATCGCTGATACGCGATCGGCTAGGTTTTCAGTAGCTCGATGCGCGCCCGCCGCACGGCGTCTTTTATCGGTCCGCCGAACGCTTGCGATTCGATCTAGGAGCCTTCTTGGCGTCCCCGAGCGACCAAACCCGCAGTTTCATTGCGTACTGTCTTGTCAATAATATTATTGACGATCAAATAAAACATTGTCAATAATCTTTTTGACGATCAATTGATTTGTGCTAGGATGACAATATTGAGGCGGTGGCGAATCGGCGAGGTTGCGACCACAACCCTTTGTTTATTCAAGGTGTTAAATCGATGAGATCGCGCCGCGAATCCACGAGCGCATTGCAAAGGCGACCCGCCAAACCGCCGCGCAGGTCCCGCATCCCGCCCGCGGAGGACATCTACGAAAGGATTGTCTCGGCCATCTTCGAGCACCGGCTTGCACCGGGCACCAAGCTTGTCGAGGACCGGTTGGTCGAAATCTTCGGGGCCAACCGCAACCGGATTCGCTCGGTACTGGCGCGGCTTGCCCACGAACATGTGGTTCACCTGGAGCCCAATCGCGGCGCTTTCGTCGCCGCTCCCACGCCGAGCGAAGCACGGGAGATTTTCGAGTCCCGACGCCTGATCGAACCCGGCGTGGTCCGGCGCCTGATCGAGACGGTGGACCGAACCGGGATAGAGCGGCTCCGCGCGCTGGTTCGCGAGGAGGCCAAGGCGCGCGCCGACAACGATCGGCGGACGATCATTCGCATCTCGGGCGAATTTCATATCGTACTCGCCCAATTGGCCGGCAACCGCTTCCTGACCAGGACCATGCGCGAGCTTGCGTCGCTCACCTGCCTGATCATTTTTCTCTACGATTCGCCGAGCATACCGTCGTGTCATGGCGAAGAACATGCCGAGATCACCGAGGCGATCGCCGGTAAGGATACGGAGCGAGCGGTGCAGTTGATGCTGCATCATCTCGATCACGTCGAAAGCAGCCTCACGTTGCAAGATGAAAGGCCGGTGGGGCTCGATCTCGACCACGCTTTCGCCTGAACGAGCGTTGGGCGGCGACTAGATTCCGTACGGGCGGTTCGCGTCCGGACAGCGCTCAGGCTTTTCGGTCGGCGCTTCGCGCATTCAAGATCGGTGCCATCGCGCGGCGGTCCGGGCTCAATCCTCGTCTACGTCGAACAGCGTGCCGAGATCGGTGGGCAATTCGGCGCTGTCGCTGAGGTCGAGCTGGCCTTCGAGGTTCTGGAGGTGCAGGGTCATCGCCGCGACCGCCTTGGCGGCGTCGCCCCGGACGATTGCGTCGACGATGTGCGAGTGTTCGTCGATCGAGCATGTTGTGTCCGTGCCCCGGCCGCGGTACGCGAGCACAACGAGCGGCGTGCGCGCGATTAGCTGGTCGAGGAACTCGGCCAGCACCCCGTTACCGGCGATCGCCGCGAGCTGCTGGTGAAACTTCAGCGACAGCTTGAGCGCCTTGCGCAACTCGCCGCGGCGATAGGCGTCGCGTTCGCTCGCCGTGAGGGCGCGCAACGCTTTTGCCTCAGGCGGCGCGATCTTGCGCGTCACCGCGTCCACGATCGCCGCCTCGACGGCGCGCCGTGCGGCGAAAAGATCGCGGCTTTCCTCGACCGATGGGCTGGCGACGACCGCTCCACGGTTCGGGCGCAACGCGACGAGTCGGTTGTAGGCCAGCCGCGTGAGCACCTTGCGTATTACGTTGCGGTTCGCGCCGAACACGTCGGCGAGCGCGACTTCCTTGAGCTTCGTACCTGGTTGCAGCCGATGGTCGAGCACCGCCGTATAAATCCGCCGGTA
>DASXQW010000205.1:0-1858 GCA_036506975.1 Casimicrobiaceae bacterium
GATGGAGAACTACGAGCGCGAAAACGCTTACGGCGAGGCCGAGGTCCGGCTCCTCTCTACTGTCGCCGCCAGCATGGGTGTCGCGCTTGAGAACGCCCGCCTCTTCGACGAAACGCAGCGCCTGTTCAAGGAGAGTGAGCAACGCGCCGCGGAGCTGACCACCGTCAACACCATCGGGCAGGCCATTGCCACGCAGCTCGAATTGGAGCCGCTGATCCAGTTCATCGGCGAGCAAATGCAGCAGACTTTCCGCGCCGACATCGTCTACGTTGCCCTCGTGGATAAGGAAGCAGGCCTCATTCGCTTCCCGTATGTATACGGTGACAACATAGGTCCGCAGGCGCTGGGCAGGGGCTGGACAGGCAAGATCATCGCGACGGCCAAGCCGCTGGTCATCAACCAAGCGCTGGACGCGGCTGCCAGCGCGATCGGCGTGACACGAGTGGGAACCGCGGCCAAGTCGTATCTGGGGGTTCCGATCATGGCGGGCGGCGAAGCGATCGGCGCGATCAGCGTGCAGAGCACGCGCGAGGAAGGACGCTTCAGCGACGCCGACCAACACCTGCTCAGCACGATAGCGGCCAACGTCGGGGTCGCCATCCAGAATGCGCGGCTGTTTGCCGAGACCCATGAAGCGCGCGCGGCTGCGGAAGAGGCCAACCAGGCGAAGAGCTCGTTCCTCGCCACCATGAGCCATGAGATCCGCACGCCGATGAACGCGGTCATCGGACTCTCGGGCCTGCTGCTCGACACGCCGCTCAATCCCGAGCAGCACGACTACGTCAACACCATTCGCGAATCTGGCGATGCGCTGCTGACGATCATCAACGATATCCTCGACTTCTCGAAGATCGAAGCGGGCCGCATGGATATCGAGGCGCAATCGTTCGACTTGAGGGAGTGTGTCGAATCTGCGCTCGACCTCGTGACCGCGCGCGCCGTCGAAAAGAATCTCGACACCGCGTACGTGTTCGAAGGCGACGTTCCCGATGCGATCGTCGGCGACGTGACGCGGGTGCGGCAGATCATGCTGAACCTGCTCGGCAACGCCGTGAAGTTCACCGAGAAGGGCGAGGTGGTGCTCACCGTTTCGTCACGCGCGCTTGCCGACGGCGAAGCAGAGCTCACGTTCGCCGTCCGCGATACGGGAATCGGGCTCTCTCCTGAAGGCATGAGTCGCCTGTTCCAGTCGTTCTCGCAGGCCGATTCATCGACCACGCGCAAGTACGGCGGCACCGGCCTCGGCCTGGCGATCAGCAAGCGCTTGAGCGAGCTGATGGGCGGGCACATGTGGGCAGAGAGCGACGGCGCAGGCAAGGGGTCGACGTTCTTCTTCAGCATCGTCGCGCCCATCGGGGAGCTGCCTCCGGCGCGGCAGCGCGATTTCGTCGGCGTGCAGCCGGCGCTGGAAGGCAAGCGCGTCTTGGTCGTCGACGACAACGCCACCAACCGCCGCATCCTCGCGGTGCAGACGGCCAAATGGGGGATGGCGTCCCGGACGACCGAATCGGCCCACGAGGCATTGCGCTGGCTCGCGTCAGGCGAGGCCTTCGATCTCGCGATTGTGGACATGCATATGCCGGAGATGGACGGCTTGACGCTCGCCCGGCAGATTCGCGAGCAGAACAGCGCGTTGCCGATCGTGCTCTTCAGCTCGCTCGGCCGTCGCGAAGCGGGCAACGGCGAGAACCTGTTCGCGGCGTATCTGACCAAGCCGATTCGCCAATCGCAGCTCTTCGACACGCTGGTCGGGCTGCTTGCACGCGATACCGCGCCCAGGGCCGTGCCCGCGACAGCGGGTTCGCGCATCGATGGGACCATGGCCGCGCGGCATCCGCTGCGCATCCTGCTGGCCGAA
>DASXQW010000206.1:0-2048 GCA_036506975.1 Casimicrobiaceae bacterium
TGAACTTCAGCGCGTTGGACAGGAGGTTCAACAGCACCTGCTTCACCTTCCGCTCGTCGGCGCGGATCTCCCCCAGGCGCTCGTCGACGGTCCGCTCGAGCGTGATCCCACGCCGACTGGCCCGCTCCCTCACCAGGATCACCGCGTTCTCGATGGCGGTCGGCAGGTCGAAGTCCGTCGCTTCCACCTCCATGCGCCCGGCCTCGATCTTCGAGAGATCAAGGATGTCGTTGATGAGGGAGAGGAGATGCCGCCCGGACTCAAGGATGTCGCCGAGATACTCCGTCTGCTTCTCGTTGATCTCGCCGAACATGCCCTCGGAGAGCACCTCCGAGAAGCCGATGATGGCGTTGAGCGGCGTGCGCAGCTCGTGCGACATGTTGGCGAGGAACTCGCTCTTGTGCTGGCTCGCGATTTCGAGCTGCCGGCTCTTGGTCTCGATTTCGCGGAACAGCCGCGCATTCTGGATAGCCAGGGCCGACTGCGCGGCGAAAGTCTTCAGCAAGTCGATCGACTCGGGCGCGAATTCGCCGGCGCTCTTGCGGTTTACGGACAACCCGCCGAGGAGGTGGTCCTCGCGCAGCAGCGGTACCGCGAGCAGCGATCGGTAGCCCAGGCGGATCAGGATTTCGCGCACCCGGCTCTGATAAATGCCTTCCTCCATGATGTCGCGGACCTGCACTGGCTCGCCCGTCATGGCCAATCGCCCGAGCGCACCCTCTCCCTTCTTGATTGGTCTGGCGCGCAGCGCTTCGATCAGCTCATTGGGCAGCTTGTCGGTCGCGTGCAGATGGAACTCTTCACTCGTTTCGTCGTATTCCCAGATCGATCCCCCGTCCATGCCCGCGAGCTGTGTCGCCCGGGAAACGATCGTGTTCAAAACGGTCTCCAGGTCCAGCGTCGAGCTGACTGCCTGTCCGACGTCGCCCAGCGCCTTGAGCTCCCCCACCGAACGCGTCAGGTCGGTGGTTCGCGCCTCCAGTTCCTTGAAAAGTCGCGCGTTCTCGATCGCGATCATGGCTTGATCGGCGAAGGTCTTGAGAAGCGCGATTTGCTTGTCGGAGAATGGTCCCGGCTCGGTCCGGCCGACACCGACCACGCCGACAGGATTTCCCTCGCGCATCAGAGGAACGGCCAGGGCGCTGCGGAACCCAGTCGAAGCGGCACCCGGACCGATTACATAGTCCGGATCTTCGAGAACGTCGGGGATCGCGACAATGCTCCGAGTCAGGACCGCTCGGGTCGACGCCGTGTCGCGGCTGGGCGGCCTCGGGAAAGCGTTGCGCCACACATCGGCACCGGCGGGATCCAGATTGGCGATGGCGGCCAAGTGGATGAGCTCGCCGTCGAACGTAAAGACGAGGCCCGAGCTAGCGTTGCATAAATTCTGCGCGGCTCCGGCGATCGTGTCGAATACCGGCTGTACATCCGTCTGCGATTGGCTGATCACCCGCAGGATGTCGCTCGTCGCCGTCTGCTGCTCGAGCGCCTCGGTGAGGTCGCGATTGCGGTTTTCCAGTTCCTTGAACAGCCGCACGTTCTCGATCGCGATCACCGCTTGGTCGGCAAACGTCTGAAGCAACGTAACGAGCTTCTCGGCAAAGATGCCCGGCTGGGTGCGGGATACGACGATCGAGCCGATGACATCGCCCTCGCGAACCATCGGCACCGCGAGGAGGCTGCGGAATCCAGCCGACCGCGCAGCGTTCTTCAGCGAATAGTCGGGGTCCTCGACGATATCGGCGATCTGAATCGGCGCACGCTCGATGATCGCTCGCGTGCTCGCGCCCCCACGCCCGAGCTTCATGGGATAAACGGCGTGCATCTCTTCTTCGGCGTCGCGCGATGCGCCGCGGAATGCGCGCAGGTGCACAAGGTCGCCATCGAGCTGCGTCACCGCGCCTGTATACGCGCCGCAGAGCGTCTTCGCGCGCTCGGCGATCGCATCGAACACCGGCTGCACGTCCGTCGGCGATTCGCTGATAACCTTGAGCACCTCGGCCGTCGCGGTCTGCCGCTCCAGCGCCTCCTTCGTCTCGTTGAACAGC
>DASXQW010000207.1:0-1996 GCA_036506975.1 Casimicrobiaceae bacterium
ACGGCGCATTCGCGTCGCTCGTCTACAGTGGCTACGCCCATTTCGACGCCGACGAATTCTGCGGCGGAATCGGCGAGCTGGGCTCGGTGAAGAATGCGAGCTCGTATGGAGCGGCGCGCCGGAACCTCGAGCGCGCGACGAGTGCCGCGCAGGAGGCCGCGCTCAAGCAGGCGCGCAACTATGGAGGCGCGGAGTATCCGCCGCCAGGAGCTAACGCCCCGACAGCGCCTTGGCACGAGCACTTCGGCGTCGTGCTCGTTTCCTGCGACCGCGCGGATCTGCGTCCATTGCCGACCGGAGTGATGATCTATGGCGACCGTGAAGCTCGCCTTGAGCCGCTGACCAGGCCGGCAGTGCCGCGCGCCGAAGTCGTCGATGAGCTCTACGACGCAATCGTGCTCGGACGGCCGCCGCTGCACGACGGCAGGTGGGCAATGGCCACGCTCGAAGTCTGCCTGGCGATCCTCGATTCTGCGCGCGGCCAGCGCGAGATCACGCTGCGACATCAGGTGGGTTTGCGGCCATGAAGCGAGCGATGCCGGCGACAGGAAAACGCATCGCCAACGGCGACACGCAGCTTATCCTGCGGCATTGGCGCGATGCAGTGCCCGACGACCGCATGGCTCACCTCATCAAGGACGCGACGCGCGCCCTCGTCAAGGCGCTGCAACGGCGGCTTGCAATGCACGGCGTGCCGTTTGGCCACTGGACGTTCTTACGCATTCTCTGGGAGACGGACGGCTTGACGCAGCGCGATCTCAGCCGGCAAGCGGGGGTCATGGAGCCGACCACGTTTGCCGCACTCAAAGCCATGGAAGCCCGCGGCTATATCGTGCGGCGGCAGCTCGCCGGCAATCGTAGGAAGGTTCATATCTACCTCACGGCAAAAGGCAAGGCGCTCAAGCGCGCACTGGTGCCGCTGGCCGAGGAAGTCAACCGCGTCGCGGTTCGCGGCGTCCGGGCCGCCGACACGAACGCTACGCGGCGCACTCTGCTCTCGGTTCTGGAAAATCTTGCGCGGGACGAAGCGCGGGCGTTGGCGGGGCAGGGCCTCAATGAGAAGCAGCGCGTATCCACCTCCGGTCGCCGCGCGGAATGACCTGCCGCGACCCGGTCCGGGGTGAACCCGGTATGATTCGACGTCGCGCTGTGGAGAAACCTCTTGAGCAAGCTGCGGCTGACGCTGGCCTGCTGGGATTACGACCGCACGCGTGCGCTCGCGGACGGAAGCGTACAGGCCGAAGGCATCGAGCTCGTTTATCTGAACCAGCATGTCGAGGAGACATTTTTCCGCATGCTGCGGCACCGCGAATTCGACGTGGCCGAGATGTCGCTCTCGTCGTACGCCATGTCGATGTCACGCGAAGATCCCGCGTTCATCGCGATCCCGGTGTTTCCGTCGCGTTTTTTCCGGCATTCGTGCATCTTCGTTTCTGCCAAGAGCGGGATCCGGGAGCCGAAACAACTGGCCGGCAGGCGCGTCGCCACGCCCGAATACCAGATGACCGCTCCGGTATGGATTCGCGGCATCCTGCAGGACGAGTACGGCGTCGATCCGGCGAGCGTCGATTACTGTATCGGCGGCGAGGAGGAGCCGGGTCGCGAAGAGAAGCTCAAACTCGAATTGCCGCCGCAGTTCAAGGTCGCGCGCATCGGCCCGACGCAAACGCTCGCGCGGATGATCGCCGACGGACAAGTCGACGCAATGTACACCGCGCGCATACCGTCGACGTTTCGGACCCGGCCCGGTGCCGTCAAGCGCCTGTTCGAAGATTACGTTGCCGTCGAACGCGCGTATTATCGCAAGACCGGTATTTTTCCGATCATGCACACCGTCGCGATCCGCCGCGACGTCTACGGCGCGAACCCATGGATCGCCCAGTCGCTGTTCAAGGCGTTCGTCCGCGCGCAGCGCATCGTCTATCAGAACCTCTATACGACATCCGCGCTGACGACGATGCTGCCGTGGCAGATCGCACAAGTCGAGGAACTGCGG
>DASXQW010000208.1:0-1773 GCA_036506975.1 Casimicrobiaceae bacterium
TCCGAATTGTCGGTCCCGAAATGAACGCTCTGCGCCCTAACCTCTCGCTCAACCCGGACGCGCCGTCGGCGGGCGCGCGCTCGAACATTCTCGCGCGCCCGCCTTTCCGGCGCGCCGGTTAGCTTGGTTCGTTAGGCAGCATGCCCATCGTAACCGTCGAAGTTGTCGCTGGCGCAAACGCGATGGCGTCGGGCATTGCGCAGGCGCTTGCGAACGCTATTGGTAGCGCACTGAAGTCCCCACCCGGCCAAACTTGGGTGCGGGTCAGCTCGCTTGCGCGTGATCGGTATGCGGAGAACGATGCGGCTCTCGATACGGCGCAATTGCCGGTTTTCGTCACCATCCTCAAGAAGCAGATTCCTCCGCGCGTGGAACTCGAGGGCGAGGTCACCGCGCTCACTGGTGCGGTCGCCCAGGTTATCGGTCGCCCGGCCGCGTGCGTGCACGTCGAGTACGCGCCCGCTGCAGCAGGCCGGCTTGCGTTTGGCGGCGTTCTTGTTCAATGATCATGCTGCCTAACCTCTCGCTCAACCGGACGCTGCACTTGCCCCGATTTAGTTGACACCTCGACCTAACAGAATGGAGGTGTCGAAATGGCCCGCGCCAAGCAACTTCCCAGGGTTCATCGCTACAGTGTCGAGTTCAAGCTCAGCGCAGTGCGGCTGAGCAAGCTTCCTGATGTTCACGTGCAGCAAGTCGCAGAAGCTTTGGACATTCACCCTTTCATGCTCTCGCGCTGGTGCAAGCAGGTGCGCGACGGGACGCTCCGTGGCAAAGGCGTGCGGGTGGAGTTCGATCGCAAGCTAGGCACCGAACTCAGACGGCTCGCCGAGCTACAGCATCGCTACCGGCTGCTCAAGCAGGAGCATGAACTGCTAAAAAAAGCCATACGGTTCTGTTCCGAAGCAAGGCGCAGATCTTTGCCTTCATCGACGTTGCGCGTGGCGAGCAGTCGCTAAGCGCGCTATGTCGACACTACGGTGTAACTCGCGCTGGCTTCTACGCTTGGAAGCAACGGGAGCCGAATGCCCGCTCGGTTCGCGATGCGCAGTTGCTGAAGCGCATTCAGGCCGTCTACGCCGCCAGCGATGGTGCCTACGGCAGCCCACGCATCCAGCGCGCGCTCAGCGAGGCTGGGATGAAGGTCGGCCGCAAGCGGGTGGCGCGGCTGATGCGTGAGGCCGGACTACGAGCCCGAGCAGCACGAATCTATCGCCGTGTTCCGGGCAGCCATGCGTTCTTTCTGGCCATATCCAATTGGGCGCGCACGCAGCAGGTGTACCGAGCCGATCAGCTCTGGGTTGCCGACATCACCTACCTCAAAGTTCTCCAGCACTGGTGCTACCTCGCGGTGGTGATGGATCGCCACACTCGGCGCATCGTCGGCTGGAGCCTGGGACGCAACAAAACCACGGCGCTGACCTTGCGCGCGCTCAATCGCGCTGTGGCCAATCGCCAGCCGCCAGCCGGGCTGGTCTTTCACAGCGATCGCGGGGTGGAGTACGCTGCGTACGAGTTTCGCACCCGGCTGGCGGCGCTGGGGATCAGACAGAGCATGAATCGGCCAGGCGAGCCCACTGACAACGCGCATATGGAGAGCTTCTTCCACAGCCTGAAAAGCGAACGGCTACACGGTTGCGCTTTCGCAACCGACGCCGAGTTGCGTCGGGCAGTGCGCGCCTACATCGCCTTCTACAACCAGCGCCGTCTACACTCGGCTCTGAACTACCAATCACCCGTCATTTACGAACGCGCAGCAGCGTAGCTATGTGC
>DASXQW010000209.1:0-2108 GCA_036506975.1 Casimicrobiaceae bacterium
GCGGGCGCGGCATTGAGGCCGGCAAAAAAAGCCTTGCAATTCTGGTGCTTATACAAGATACTGCACGTACTTTGACGGACGCTGAAATCGACGCGACCGTGGCGTCACTGCTGCGGGAAATAGAAAATCGATTCGGCGCCACGTTGCGCCGCTAGGGATTTCCCGGGGACTCCAATGACGCTTACCAAAGCCGAACTCGCCGATTTGCTTTTCGAGCAGCTCGGACTCAACAAGCGCGAAGCCAAGGACATGGTGGAGCGCTTCTTCGAGGAAGTCCGCATCGCGCTCGAGTCCGGCGACAGCGTCAAGCTGTCCGGTTTCGGCAATTTCCAACTCCGCGAAAAGCCGCAGCGACCGGGACGCAACCCCAAGACCGGTGAGGAAATTCCGATCACGGCTCGCCGCGTCGTCACCTTCCACGCCAGTCAAAAACTTAAGGCAATGGTCGAAGCCGCGAACCATGGCCGAGCCCAGGCAGATTAAAGCCGACTTACCGCCGATCCCCGCCAAACGCTACTTCACCATCGGCGAGGTCAGCGATCTGTGCGCGGTCAAGCCGCACGTGCTCCGCTACTGGGAGCAGGAATTCACGCAGCTCAAGCCGGTCAAGCGCCGCGGCAATCGGCGTTATTACCAGCACCATGAAGTGCTGCTCATCCGGCGCATCCGCGATCTGTTGTACGAACAGGGCTTCACGATCAACGGCGCCCGCCACCGGCTGGAAACCGAGGCCACAGGCGATGGCGGTGCCGCTTCTCCGTCGCGAACGAGCCGCCCGGCGCAAGGCCCGGCGGCGGCGCTCTCCCCTGCCGAAATACGGCAGGTCATTGAAGAAATCCGGCAAATTCTGGGCCCGGACCACTGATGCAAGTACTATACTCAGCGTGGTGTCGGGGCGTAGCGCAGCTTGGTAGCGCACCTGCATGGGGTGCAGGGGGTCGTGTGTTCGAATCACATCGCCCCGACCATTTTCCCCAGCGCCGAGCCGCCGGCCGGCCTCGGCTCCGCGCTCGTTCCATTGCTTGCACCAGGCCGCTCCGGCCTTTCCGGACCTGCGGTCGGGCCGACAAGAATCGTTTGGGCAGGCCTTCACTACACCAGACACACGGTACAGGGCATATTAATTGCTTGCCGGTCGGCCTCCGGCCGATTTGCATCGAAAGGTCTTCGTCATGAGTCTGGCACAACGAAGTTCGGGAAAGGGCGTCATCTCCGAGCTCGCCCTCGCTCGAGCGCAACGCAATACCGTCGTCATCATCGACGATCTGTTCAGCAGCCGGCTGCTGCTGGCGGAGATCGTCCGGCAGATCGACGGCAAGCTCAATCTCGAGCTCTTCGACACGCCGAGCCGCGCGCTGGAATTCTGCCGCAACAACCGGGTCGACATGATCCTCACGGACTACAAGCTGCCCGAGTTCGACGGCGTGCAGCTCGTCCGCCAGCTCCGCGCCCTGCCGCATTGCGTCGACGTGCCGATCGTGGTGATCACGGTGGTCGACGACCGGCGCGTTCGTTACGAAGCGCTCGAAGCAGGCGCCACGGATTTCCTGATCAAGCCGCTCGACGAGCACGAAACGCGCGCCCGTTGCGCCAATCTGCTGGAGCTGCGCCGGCACAAGATCGTGCTCTCCGATCAGGCCCGCGTGCTGCAGTACCAGGTCGACAAGTCCGTCGCCGAGATTCACGAGCGGGAGCTGGAAACCCTCTCCAAGCTCGCCAAGGCCGGCGAGTTCCGCGACCGCACGACCGGAAACCACCTGACCCGCATGGCGAAGTACTCGGCATTGATCGGCACCAATCTCGGTCTGGCGGCCGAGACCGTTCATGTCATGGAGTTCGCCGCGCCGATGCACGACATCGGCAAGATCGGCATCCCCGACGCGATCCTGCTCAAGGGCGGCCCGCTCACTCCCGAAGAAGACCTGGTGATGAAGAGCCATCCGCGGATCGGCTACGACATCCTGAAGGGCAGCCCGTCGAAGTACCTTGCCATGGGCGCGATCATCGCGCTGGGCCATCATGAGAAGTACGACGGCTCAGGCTATCCGACCGGCATGCACGGCGAGGACATTCCCATCGTCGCCCGTATCGTCGCCGCTGCCGACGTC
>DASXQW010000210.1:0-3786 GCA_036506975.1 Casimicrobiaceae bacterium
GCCCAGGTCGGCGTGCTCGACGCGGATATTTATGGCCCGTCGCAGCCGATGATGCTCGGGATCACGGGCCGGCCCGAGTCGAAAGACGGCAAGACGCTCGAGCCGCTCGAGGCTTGGGGCGTGCAGGCGATGTCGATCGGCTTTCTCATCGATACGGACACGCCGATGGTGTGGCGCGGGCCAATGGTCACGCAGGCGCTCGAGCAGTTGCTCAAGGACACCAACTGGCGCGACCTCGACTATCTCATCGTCGACATGCCGCCCGGCACGGGCGACATTCAGTTGACGCTCGCGCAAAAAGTGCCGGTGACCGGCGCGGTGATCGTCACGACGCCGCAGGACATTGCCCTCATCGATGCGCGCAAAGGACTCAAGATGTTCGAGAAAGTCGGCGTTCCGATCGTCGGCATCGTCGAGAACATGTCGATCCACGTCTGCTCGAAGTGCGGGCACGCGGAAGCCATCTTCGGCGAAGGTGGGGCGGAGCGCATGTGCAAGGACTACAACGTGCCGTTCCTCGGCGGGTTGCCGCTCGACATCCGGATCCGCGAGCAGGCCGATTCCGGCCGGCCGACGGTCGTCGCCGATCCCGACGGAAAGATCGCGGCGATCTACAAGGAGATCGCCCGCAAGACCGCTGTGTTCGTCGCGCAGAAGGCCGAGGATTTCACGGCCAGGTTTCCGAGCATCGTGGTTCAGAACACTTAGAAAAAAACGGCGTCACCCCCGCGAGAAACGGGGGTCCAGTCGTGCACCCTGGATTCCCGCTCAGTTACCAAAATGAGCGGGAATGACGGCACGGGGAGTCGAAACGCATGATCAAATCCGACACGTGGATCCGCAGGATGGCGATCGAAAAGCGCATGATCGAGCCGTTCGAGCCCGGCCAGGTGCGCGAACTGAACGGCCAGAAGATCGTTTCCTACGGCACGTCGAGCTATGGTTACGACATTCGCTGCTCGAACGAATTCAAGCTTTTTACCAATCTCAACACAACCATCGTCGATCCGAAGAACTTTGACGACAAGTCATTCGTCGACTTCAAGGGCGACTCCTGTATCATTCCGCCGAATTCGTTTGCGCTTGCCCGAACGGTCGAGTACTTCCGCATTCCGCGCAACGTGCTCGTCGTCTGTCTCGGAAAGTCGACCTATGCGCGCTGCGGCATCATCGTCAACGTCACGCCGCTTGAACCCGAGTGGGAAGGCGCCGTGACGCTCGAGTTCTCTAATACAACGCCGCTCCCCGCGAAGATCTATGCCAACGAAGGGGTCGCGCAGGTGATCTTCTTCGAGTCCGACGAGGTCTGCGAGACGTCGTACAAGGATCGCGGCGGGAAGTATCAAGGCCAGAAGGGCGTCACGCTGCCAAAGATCTGAGTATTGGGCCGCCGTCCGACCGCAGACCCGGGATCCAAGCACGATGCTCGAGACCTGGGCTACATCGAAACGCGCGTCGGTCGCGATCATCGCGCTCTGCCAGGTCGCCGCGATGGCGCTCTGGTTCTCCGCCTCCGCCGTCACGCCGGCGCTGGCCGCCGAATTCCACCTCTCCAATTTCTCCCAGGCCGCGCTCACCAGCGGTGTGCAGGCGGGATTCGTCCTCGGCTGCCTGGCGAGCGCGATTCTGGGCCTCGCCGACCGCATCGATCCGCGACGCTTGTTCGCGGTGTCGGCGATGGTCGGCGCATTCGGCAACGCCTTGCTGCTCGCAGTCAATCCCGCCTCGCCCGCCGCGCCTTTGCTGCGTGTGGTAACCGGGGTATGCATGGCCGGGGTCTATCCGGTCGGCATGAGGCTCGTCGCGACGTGGGCGAAAGACGACATGGGCCTGATGGTCGGCATTCTGGTCGGTGCATTGACGCTCGGCTCGGCGTCGCCACACTTGTTCAACGCCTTCGGCGGGGTCGACTGGCGGCCGACGGTCGCCGTATCCTCGGCGAGCGCTCTGGCCGCCGCGTTGTTGATCGGATTTGCCGGAGTCGGTCCCAATCGCGCGCCTCCGCCGCGCTTCGATCCGCACGCCGTGCTGGGGGCATGGCGCGACGTGCCGCTGCGGCTCGCCAACCTAGGCTATCTCGGACATATGTGGGAGCTCTACGCGATGTGGGCGTGGATCGGCGTGTTCCTGAACGCGAGCTTCGCACTCTCGCTGCCTGCCGAGACGGCGCAGGTCTCCGCCAGGCTCGCCGCGTTTGCGACGATCGCATCCGGAGCCGTCGGCTGCGTCGCAGCCGGCCTGCTCGCGGATCGCATCGGCCGCACGACGGTGACGATCATCGCCATGGCGGTGAGCGGGAGCTGCGCGGCGACGATAGGCTTCCTGTACGGGGGCTCGCCCGCGGCGCTTTTGTGTCTTTGCGTGATCTGGGGGATCAGTATCGTCGCGGACTCCGCGCAGTTCTCCGCCTCGATCGCGGAGTTGGCCGACCCCGCCCGCGTCGGCACGATGCTCACCTTGCAGACCGCGCTCGGTTTCACGCTGACGCTCGTGACCATCCATCTGCTCCCGCATTTTGTTGACGCGATGGGTTGGCGCTACGCGTTCGTTCCGCTGGCGATCGGTCCGGCGGTCGGCGTCTGGGCCATGGCCCGCTTGCGCGCCGATCCGCGGTCGGCCCGGCTGGCTGGCGGCCGGCGCTGACCATTGTCGAATATTCACGTGGCAACCGGGCGCGTGCCGGCGTAGCATCGGTGAACCCGGCGTTGCCAGAAGCGCGTCGGAGCTCCTTGCAACTCAAATCCGGAGGAAAACGTGGCCTATCATCTCGAAGGACGGCTGCTCGAAGTTTGCAATTGTCGCGTGCTCTGCCCGTGCTGGATCGGAGAAGATCCGGATTTCGGCACCTGCGACACTATCGTTTCCTGGCATTTCGACAAAGGCACGATCAACGGCGTCGACGTCTCCGGATGCACGATTTCACTGATCGCTCACATCCCCGGCAACATTCTCCAGGGCAACTGGCGCGCTGCGGTTTATCTCGACGACAAGGTGACGCCGCAACAGGAGGAAGCGATCCTCGGCGTCTACACCGGCAAGCTCGGAGGCCCGGTCGCCGATCTTGCCAAGCTGATCGGCGAGGTCGTCTCTGTCGAAAAGGTGCCGATCCAGTTCGACGTCCAGGGCGCCAAGGGAACGCTCAAGGTCGGCAGCGCCGGTTACGCCGAGCTCGAGCCCTATCAAGGCCCGTCCGGCAAGGGCACGACGCTGAGGGACACCGTTTTCTCGACGGTGCCCGGTGCCCCGGTGTATGTCGGGAAGAGCCCGCGCTATCGCTCGAAGGTCGAGAAACTGGGCATCAACCTCGACATGAGCGGCCACAACGCGCTGCAAAGCACGTTCGTGTTCGATGCCTGAAGTCGCTCTGCTGACCCGAACGTAGGGACCGCGCGTCGTGGCTGCGTCAGGTCCCGAAGCGAGCGCCCCGGCGGTGCATGGCGCCGGCGGACAGGTGCGTGTTCCCGGGCACGCGTTGCGCCTGGGACTGATCGCCGCGCTCTCCGCCGCCGCGTGGGGAGCGCTCGCTGTCTGGAGCGCGAGCCCTTATGGCCGCTATCTCGATCACGGAGGCTGGGGCGACCCCGGTCTGCTCGCTGCCCTTTGTCGCAGCGTACCGCAGGGCGAGCTCGTAATTCCGGCGCTGCTCTACGCGTTGGCGTGGCTGTTGATGATCGCGGCGATGATGTTGCCTACGACGTTGCCGCTCCTCGGCATCTTCAGTCGCATTACCGCCTCCCGGCCGGAAGCCGGCACGCTGTTGGGGCGCGTCGTCCTCGGCTACGCAGT
>DASXQW010000211.1:0-59256 GCA_036506975.1 Casimicrobiaceae bacterium
TCAGAAAAATCCGGCAGTTCTTCGGCCTGGAGCCGGGTGACTGAAGTTCGGGATGATTGGCAGCCTGCTAGGCCGCAGCGCGATTCGCGGTCAGCAGATCTTCACGCTTGAGCAGGAACACGGACTCGTCGCTCGATTCCGTCGATAGCCAGGTGAACGGCAGGCGCGGAAATGCGGCCTCGGCTGCGGCGCGGTTTTGTCCGACTTCGACGACCAGCAGGCCGTCGGGTTTCAAGAATTCCGCGGCGCGGGCGAGGATGGTGCGCACCGCGTCGAGGCCGTCATCGCCTCCCGCCAACGCGAGCTGCGGCTCGTGGCGATATTCCGGCGGCAGCTCTTCCATCGCCATCGCCGTCACATACGGCGGATTGCTGACGATGAGGTCGTAATTCTTCTCGGTGAGGTTCGACAGCAGGTCGGAGCGGATCAGATTGACCCGCCCCTGCAAGCCGTGGTCGGCGACATTGCGCAGCGCGACAGCGAGCGCATCGGAGGAGATGTCGGCGGCATCAACGTCGGCATTCGGAAAATGATACGCGACCATGATGGCAAGGCATCCCGACCCGGTGCACAGATCGAGCGCGGTCTGGATCTTGTCGGGTTCGGATATCCACGGACTGAGCCCATCACGCAGCAGCTCGGCGATGTACGAACGCGGAATGAGCACGCGCTCGTCGACGTAGAAGCGGTGCTCGCCCAGCCAGGCTTCGTGCGTGAGATACGCCGCCGGAACGCGTTCGTTGACGCGGCGGCCGATGATGTCCTGCAGCCCTTCGCGCTCGGCATGAGTGAGCTTCGCATCGAGAAACGGCTCCAGGCGATCGAGCGGAAGGTGCAGCGTGTGCAGCAGCAGGTACGCCGCCTCGTCGTACGCGTTGGTTGTGCCGTGCCCGAAAGAAAGTCCGGCCAGGTTGAACCGCGATACCGCGTAGCGCAGCCAGTCGCGGAGGGTCTCCAGCTCCTGGGTGAGAGTGCTCATCAGACGGCCGGGGCGAGGAGCAGACGTTCCAGTATGCCACGATACAGCGCGGCGAGCGGCTCGAGGTCGGCGACAGCCACGCGCTCGTCGAGCTTGTGGATCGTCGCGTTGACCGGGCCCAGCTCGACGACTTCGCGACAGACGGCGGCAATGAAGCGCCCGTCGGAGGTGCCGCCGGTGCACGAGATCTCGGGGACAATCCCGCAGACCTCGCGAATCGTTTCCGCGGCGACGGCGAGGAGCTTTTCTCGCGGCGTGAGATACGGAGCGCCCCAGCTTGTCCATGTGAGCTCGTAGTCGAGCCCGTGCCGCTGCAGTACTGCCTCGAAGCGCTCCTGCAGGCTTTCACGCGTGCTTGCGGTCGCGTAGCGAAAGTTGAATAGCATCTCCAGTGAACCCGGGATCACGTTGTTGGCCCCCGTGCCGGCATGAATGTTCGACGCCTGCCACGACGTCGGCGGGAAGTATTCGTTGCCCTCGTCCCAGGCGTGCGCGGCAAGCTCCGCGATCGCCGGCGCCGCCAAGTGAATCGGGTTTTTCGCCAAATGCGGATAGGCGACGTGTCCCTGCACGCCGAGCACGTTAAGCCTGCCCGACAGCGTGCCCCGACGTCCGTTCTTGATCATGTCGCCCAGGCGCTCGGCTGAAGATGGCTCGCCGACGACGCAATAATCGAGCGCCGTGCCGGCAGCCTTGAGCCGGTCGATCACGCGCACGGTGCCGTCGGTCGCGGGCCCTTCCTCGTCGGAAGTGAGCAAGAGCGCGATCGAACCGGCATGCGCCGGATGCGCAAGCACGAAATGCTCGACGGCGACGACAAACGCCGCCAGGGAGGATTTCATGTCCGCGGCGCCGCGGCCATACAGGAATCCGTCACGGATTGTCGGCGTGAACGGATCGGAATGCCAGGCTTCGAGCGGTCCGGGCGGCACGACATCGGTATGCCCGGCGAAACAGACCGCCGGCCGCGAGTCACCGCGGCGGGCCCAGAGGTTGGTCACTCCGTTGGACGACAGCGTTTCGCAGCGGAAGCCGAGGGGGGCGAGCCGGGCCTTGAGCAGCTCCTGGCAGCCCGCGTCATCGGGCGTCTGCGAACGGCGCGCGATCAGCTCGCGCGCGAGGTCAAGCGTGGGATGGGGACCCATCGTCGGCGCCGCCAGCTTGCGCCGTCAACGGTCGCGGTTCAGAAATGCCGGGTCGATTTCGAGCTTGGCGAAGCCGACAGGGGCTCGGCGAGTGGTTTCGTCGCCGGCATCCGCGCCTTCGACGCGCGCGGAGGGCGAATTCTGGTTGACGAGCCACGCCAGGTTCGTCGGCGAATCGGAACCGGTAAGCGCTTCCTCGTACGCGATCACGCCGTCGAGATAGAGCCGGCACAGCGCCTGCTCGAAGGTCTGCGAGCCCGGGTAGAGGCTCTGCTCCATCGCTTCCTTGATCTGCGTGATTTCGCCGTTCTTGATCAGATCGGCGATCAGCGACGTGTTGAGCAGGATCTCGACCGCAGGCTGCTGGTCCCCTTCCTTGTTGCGCACCAGCCGTTGCGAGATGATCGCCCGCAATCCGATCGAGAGGTCGGACAGCAGGCCCGAACGCGCGTCGTAGGGGAACATGTTGATGATCCGGGACAGCGCGTGATAGCTGTTGTTTGCATGCAGCGTCGACAGGCAGAGGTGGCCCGTGAGAGTGTGCAGCAGCGCCTGCTGCATCGTTTCCCGGTCGCGCACCTCGCCGATCATGATCAGGTCGGGCGCCTCGCGGAGCGCGTTACCCAGCGCCTTGCTGTAGCCCTGGGTGTCAACGCCGATCTCGCGCTGGTTGACGATCGACTGCTTGTGCTCGAACAGGTATTCGATCGGATCCTCGAGCGTGAGGATGTGGCCCGACTTGTTGTTGTTGCGATAGTCGATCATCGCCGCGAGCGTCGTCGACTTGCCGCAGCCGGTCGCGCCCGCGATCAGCACCAGTCCGCGCTTCTCCAGCACCAGGTTGAGCAGTACCGGCGGCAGCTTGAGTTCCTCGAACGGCGGAACGTTGCTGCGAACGTAGCGAACGCACAGCGAGATCGTCCCGCGCTGCCGGAAGATGTTGATCCGGAAGTTGCCGACGCTGCGATCGAGGTAGGAAAGGTTCATTTCCATCTCGTTCTCGAACTCGCGCGCCTGGTCTTTGGTCATCAGCTCGTAGGCGATGCGCCGGACGGTCTCGACGTCCATCGGCTGCGTGGAGATGGCGGAAACCACGCCGTTGATCTTGATGTTGATCGGCGCGCCGCAGGAGATGAACAGGTCCGACGCCTGTTTCTCCGCCATCAGTTTGAACAGTCGGTCTAGGTACATGTCGTGACGCCTCTGCCGGCGCCGGAGCTATCGGGGTGGGTTCCGCCCGGAAAGCCGGCTCGGCTTGACAATGTCATGAATTGACAAGAATAACCAAGCTCAAGCAAAGTAACAACTGGCGCGGCGGCCCCGGGGCGCTTTCCCGACGGACGGCGCACGCTCATCTTCGTTCCTGCAGAGACGCTTCCATGCTGGCCATCATCGGCGGCAGCGGGCTCACCCGACTGTCGACGCTCGCTGTCGCCCACCGCGAGGTCGTCCGTACTCCCTACGGCGAACCCTCGTCGGCGCTGATTTTCGGGCAAGTGGCGGGCAGGGACGTGGTATTTCTCGCGCGTCATGGTCATGGGCACTCGATTCCTCCGCACCGCGTCAATTACCGCGCCAATCTGTGGGCGTTGAAGCACCGCAACGTCGACTCCATTCTCGCGGTAGCGTCAGTTGGCGCCATTGCCAGCGCGTACGCCCCGGGCGATCTGGTGCTGCCGCATCAACTGATCGATTACACCAGCGGACGCCGGAGTACGTTCTTTGACGGCGAGGATCGCAGGGTAGTGCACGTCGACTTCACGCACCCTTACAGTGCGGAGCTGCGGAACCGCTGCGTTGCAGCCGCGCGCGCCGCCGGCGTGGCCGTGCACGACGGCGGTATCTACGGAGCTGTGTCCGGGCCCCGGCTCGAGACCGCGGCGGAGATCGACCGCATGGAGCGCGAAGGGGCGACGGTCGTCGGCATGACCGGAATGCCAGAGGCGGTGCTGGCGCGCGAGCTCGGCATCGCGTATGTGGCGATCGCCGTCGTTGTCAATCCAGCCGCGGGGCGCGGCGACAGCGCACAGGCCATTTCAATCGAGCGCATCGCAGGCGTGCTTGAATCGGCCATGGACAAGGTGAAGACTCTCATCGATCAGCTCGTGCAGGAGGGAGCGGCGTGAGCCCGCAGCGTCGCCAGTCCCCCCGCGCACCTGTGCGCGGGGATCGCGCGAGGCGAATCGACGCTTGAGGCCGACGCGCTCAGCTTGCGCCAGATATGATCGGTGCAAGGAGGTCGAGGCGTGAGCCTGCGTTCAAGGAGGCAGCGATGAAGCGCGAAATTCTGAAGATGGGCGATCCGCGGCTGCTGGAGCGCGCCAAGCTGGTCGAGCGCCATGCAACGCCGGAATTGAAGGCGCTCGTCGCGGACATGCGCGAAACGATGATCGCCGCGCGGGGCGCCGGCCTCGCCGCCCCGCAGATCGGGGTCGGCCTGAGGGTCGTGATCTTCGGCTTCGAGCATAACGAACGTTATCCCGACGCCGAACCCGTACCTTATACCGAGCTCATCAATCCGGTGCTGACCCCGCTGACCACCGAGATGGAAGAGGACTGGGAGGGTTGCCTGTCGGTCCCGGGCCTGCGCGGCCAGGTGCCGCGCTTCACGCGCTTGCGTTACACCGGATTCGATCCGGACGGCCGGCCGATCTCGCGCGAGGTGTCTGGATTCCACGCCCGCGTCGTCCAGCACGAATGCGATCACCTCGACGGCATCCTCTACCCAATGCGCATGCGCGACCTGCGCCTGTTCGGGTACACGGATGTTCTGTTCCCCGACGCCGACGTGATCGAGGAATAATTCGCAGGAGAGAATTTCGCGGGGCCGAATTTATTCGGCCTTGACGCGGCATGCAGATGTGGCGTGCGAATAAATTCGCACCTACATCAGGCGCAGTTGCTCGTAGAGCGCGGTTTCCAGCCTCAGCAGGGCCAACTCGTCGTGCAGCCGTGCGCCATCGATAAGGAACACGTCCTCGGCGCGGTCGCCGAGCGTGTTGATCTTTGCGCTGGCGACATTGATATTGGCGCTCGCCAGCGTGTACGCGATCCGGGCGAGCAGGCCCGGCCGGTCGCCGGCGACGATCTCGAGAATGAAGTGGGTGCCCTTGTCGTCGGGGAACAGGCGCACCTCGGGCGTCAGCGGGAAGTGCTTCAGGTGCCGGCTGATGCGGCCGATCGCCGGCGGCTCGACCGGCGCGCGCGCCGCGAGGATGCGCTTCAACTCGAACTCGATGTAGCTGATAACGTCGCGATAGGCCGCGTTGGGATTACCCGGATCGTGCACGGTGAACGTATCGAGGGCATAGCCGTGGCGCGTGGTATGGACCTTGGCGTCGAGGATCGACAGCCGCGCGTTGCCGAAGAAGCTGCAGATTCGTGCAAACAGCTGCTTCTGGTCCGGCAGGTAGATCATCACCTGCAGCCCGACGCCGGCGCGCGACAGCCGCGCCTTGACCAGCGGTTCCTTTGCTTCGACGCGGAAGTAGAGTTGGCGCGCATGCCATGCGATCTCGTCGGCACTGTGGCGCTGGAAGTACACGCTGTCGAGCTTGCGCCATAGCGCCTGCTCGGCGGTATCGGGGACGGCGTAAAGCCGCAGCTGCCGGACTGCCTCGCTGCGCCGCGCTTCGAGGCTGTCGTCGAGCTTGCGCGTCCCGGGGTGGCCGGTCAGGTGTGACTGCGTGGCGTGAAACAGGTCCTCGAGCAGCTTCGCCTTCCAGGCGTTCCACACTCTCGGGCTCGTGCCGCGGATGTCCGCGACCGTGAGCAGATACAGGGCGGCGAGGCGCCGCTCGGTCTTCACCTTGGCGGCGAACGCGGCGATGACCGCAGGATCGCTGATGTCCTGCTTTTGCGCGGTCAGCGACATCGTCAGATGCTGCTCGACCAACCACGCCACGAGGCCAGTGTCCTCCGCGGCGAGGCCGTGCTGGCGGCAAAACCGGCGCGCGTCCGTCGATCCCAGCCGTGAATGGTCGCCGCCGCGCCCCTTGGCGATGTCGTGGAAGAGTCCCGCGATGTACAAGAGCTCGGGCCGCGCGAAGTCGGAGATCAGCCGTGAGCACAATGGATACTCATGCGCATGCTGCGGCTCGGTAAAGCGGCGCAGATTGCGGATAACCATCAGGATGTGCTCGTCGACCGTGTAAACGTGGTAGAGATCGTGCTGCATCTGGCCGACGATGCGACCGAACACGGGCAGGTACCGGCCGAGAATGCCGTACTGGTTCATGCGCCGGAGCTCGTGCGTGACGCCGCGCGGCTGGCGCAATATGTTGAGAAAGCGGGCGCGATTGCCAGGGTCGCGGCGGAACGCCGCGTCGACACGGGTCCGGTATCTCCAGAGCGCGCGCAGCGTGGGCGCGGACATGCCTTTAAGTTCGGGGTGCTGCTGCAGCGTGAGAAAGCTGTCTAGGATTGCGCTGGGCCGTTTGGCGAACAGTTCCTCGTCCTTGATGTCGAGCAGCTCGTCGACTGCCTGGAAATCGGCGTCGATCGGCTGCACGTTGACCTCCGCCGGAAAGAGGCGGGCGTGCATGTTCTGGAGCACGATGACGTTGAGCTGGCGGATCGATTTGGCTGCGCGATAATAGCGCTGCATAAGTTGTTCGGATGCGCGCCGGGATGGCGTGTCGTCGAGGCCGAACTCGCGCGCGAGCGCCGCCTGCACGTCGAAGACCAGCCGGTCCTCGCGCCGGCTGGTGAGATAGTGCAGGCGAATGCGCAGGTCGTCGATGAGCCTCTCGTGCCGCGCGAGCTCCCGTGCCTCGGCCGCAGTCATCAGGCCATGAGCCGCGATCTCGCGCCACGTCCGACCGAAACCGGCCGCCCTCGCAATCCACAGGATCGTCTGCAGGTCGCGCCGGCCGCCGGGGCTTTCCTTGAGATTCGGCTCGAGGTTGTAGGCAGTGTCCTGATAACGCAGGTGGCGCTGCTGCTGCTCCAGTGTTTTGGCCTCGTAGAAGCCGCGCACGTCGAGCGTCGCATCGAAGCGCCGACCGAAGCGCGCGTAGAGCGAACGCGATCCGGCCAGGAGGCGCCGTTCGAGCAGGCTGGTACGGATGACCGCGTCGCCCTCCATCTCGGCTTCGCACTCATCGATCGTGCGCACGCTGTGACCGATCTCGAGACCGGTATCCCACATCAGCCCGATGAAACGTTCGATGCCCGAAGCGCCTCCGAATCGCGCATCGGACAACGGCTGCGGCAGCAGCACGACGACGTCGACGTCGGAGTGAGGAAAAAGCTCGCCCCGGCCGTAGCCGCCGACAGCGACCAGCGCGCACCCTGGCGGGGGATCGATCTCGGCCCACAGCCCGCGCAAGATCCTGTCGGTGAGCCTAGCCTGCCCGGCGAGCAGCCGCCGGGGCCGGCGGTGGATTCGATATGCAGCTTCCAGCTCGCCACGGCCGGCGTCGAGCTCGTGCTTCCAGCGCGCGCTCGGCGCATTCGCAGCGCGGCCAGCGGCGGGGGCGACGACGCTGCTCAAGCCGAACGCCTCAGCTCGTCGCCGGCGGGGGTGGCGTCCCGGGCGACAGCGTCAGCACTTCGTACCCCATATCGGTGACCAGGACCGTGTGCTCCCACTGTGCAGACAGGCTGTGGTCGGCGGTGACGACGGTCCAGCCGTCGGCAAGACAACGGATGCCCGGCCGGCCAGCGTTGATCATCGGCTCGATAGTGAACACCATCCCCGGCTGCAGCTTGAGTCCCGTTCCCGGGCGCCCGTAATGCAGCACCTGCGGCTCCTCGTGAAACTGACGGCCGATGCCATGGCCGCAGAATTCGCGCACGATGGAGAAGCCATGGCTCTCGGCGTGGTGCTGGATCGTCGCGCCGATGTCGCCCAGATGCGCTCCCGGCTTGACGGCGCGAATTCCGCGCCACATCGAGTCATATGTGACTTCGCACAGCCGCCGCGCCTGGATCGGCGGCGCACCGACGTAGAACATGCGGCTGGTATCGCCGTGGAACCCGTCCTTGATGACCGTGACGTCGATGTTCACGATATCGCCGGGCTTGAGCTTCTTATCGCCCGGAATGCCATGACAAACGACGTGGTTGACCGATGTGCAGATCGATGCCGGATACGGTTGATATCCTGGGGGCGCGTAATTGAGCGGTGCGGGGACCGTATGCTGCACGTTGACCATGTACTCGTGACACAGCCGGTCGAGCTCGCCGGTCGTCACGCCCGCGGCCACGTGCGGCGTGATGTAGTCGAGAACCTCGGCCGCAAGCGCGCCCGCCACGCGCATCTTGGCGACGTCCTCGGCAGATTTCAGCGATACCGACATGCGTTTTAACTTCGCAGCAGGTCGTTGATACTGGTCTTGGCGCGCGTCTTGGCGTCGACCTGCTTGACGATCACTGCGCAATATAGCTGGCAGTTCCCTTCGTTCGACGGCAGGCTGCCGGCGACGACGACCGAACCGGCCGGCACGCGACCGTAGCTGATCTGGCCGGTCGAGCGGTCGTAGATCTTGGTGCTCTGGCTGATGAAGACTCCCATACCCAACACCGAATTCTCCTCGACGATGACACCTTCGACGACTTCGGAACGAGCGCCGATGAAACAGTTGTCCTCGATGATGGTGGGGTTCGCCTGCAGCGGTTCAAGTACCCCCCCGATGCCGACCCCGCCCGACAGGTGCACGTTCCTTCCGATCTGTGCGCAGGAACCGACCGTGGCCCAGGTGTCGACCATCGTGCCCTCGTCGACGTAGGCGCCGATGTTGACATACGAGGGCATGAGCACGACGTTCCTCCCGATGTAGGCGCCTCGGCGCGCGACCGCGGGCGGGACGACGCGCACCCCGGCTGCGGCGAAGTCGGCGGCGTCGAACTGGGCGAACTTGGTCGGGATCTTGTCGTAAAAACGAAACGGCGCATTCGGTGCCGCAAGACCGATCGCGGCATTGTCGGCAAGGCGGAACGACAGCAATACCGCCTTCTTGAGCCACTGATGAGTGATCCATCCGCCTTCGGACCTTTCCGCGACGCGGAGCCGGCCCGCATCCAGCTCGGCGATCGCCGACGCGACGGCGTCACGAACTTCCGCGGGCGCGGTCTGCGGCGACAGCTCGCTCTTGCGCTCCCAGGCGGCATCGATCGTGGATTGGAGGCCCCTGCTCATGAGTTGGCTTGCACGGACGCGGGCAAAGTACATATTTTACCCGCTAGCCGTCGCGGTCTTGCGACGGGTTGCGCCGCGTGGGCCGCAGAACAGCTGACGCTGGACAGGTAGCCGGGGCTGAGCGCGAAGCGCGATGCCCGGGGCAAGGCTTCGGCTGCACAGCAGTCCCGGGCCTCCCCGGATCAGTCCGGGGTCAGCCCAGGCTACATCGTTACATCGCCTTGAACAGATGCGCGAAGCTGCGGCTGACGGTGAGTTTCTCGGGACGTTGCTTGAGAATGATCAAAGGCTGGTCGCGGTAGTCGCGATCGACGCGCGCAATCGCGCGCAGGTTGACGATCGTGCCGCGATGGACCTGCCAGAAGAGCTCCGCGTCCAGCTCGTCGAAGAGCTCCTTGATCGTCTTGCGGATCAACGCTTCTCCGTCCACAGTGACGACCTTGGTGTACTTGTCCTCGGCGTGGAAGTAGAAGACCTCGTCGACCGGGATCAGTCGCATCGACGGTCCGAGCGAGGCCTTGATCCACTTCAGCGGGCTGCCGGAATCGCGCGCGTCGAGCTGCGCGAGCACGGTGGCGAGATCGGCGGGCGGCCGATCGAGGCGCTGTTTGAGGCGCTCGACGACCTTGACGATACGGTCGGCAGTCACCGGCTTGAGCACGTAGTCGACCGCGCCCTGCTCGAACGCGGTCACGGCGTACTCGTCGTAGGCGGTGACGAAGACGATGTGACAGGCCCCGGCCAGCGCGTCGGCGACCTCGAGTCCCGACTTGACCGGCATGCGAATGTCGAGAAATGCGATATCGGGCTCGAGCTCCCGCTGCAGCGCCAATGCTTGCTCGCCGTTCTCCGCCTCGGCGACGATGGCGAGCTCGGGCCACGCCTGCGTCAGTCGCGCGCGGAGCTGCGCACGCAGCATCGGCTCGTCTTCGGCGATGAGCGCCGTCGGTTGTCTATTTGTCGTCTGTGTCAAAGGGGATCTCGATGGTGGCGCGCGCGCCGTGCGGCGGGGCCTCTTCCAGGATGAACCGCGCGTTGTCGGCGTAAAGCGCGCGCAATCGACCCCGCAGATTGGTCAAGCCGACGCCGTTGCCGATCTTGGCGCCGAGCCCGCGTCCGTTGTCGATGACCGCGACCACGAGACGTTCGCCTCGGCGGCGTGCTTCCAGCCGTATCGTGCCGCCTTCCGCCTGCGGCTCCAGGCCGTGCTTGACGGCGTTTTCGACCACCGACATCAACAGCATCGGCGGAAGGTGATGCGAACGCAGCTCGTCGGGCACGTCGATGGCGAAGGCGAGTCTCGCGCCCATCCGCATCTGCATGATCGAGAGATACGCCTGCGCGAGCTCGATCTCCTGGCCGAGCGTCGTGCTGTTCGATCGCAGCTGCGGCAGCGCCGCGCGCAGATAACCGAGCAGGTGGCCCAGCATCATGCCGGCCTTGGGCGGATCGGTCTCGGTCAGGAATTGCACCGACGCCAGCGTATTGAACAGAAAATGTGGCTCGACCTGCGCCTGCATGAGCTTCAATTCCGCCTCGATCGCCTGCCTTGAAAGCATGTTCCGATCGGCATCGGCCTTGAGCATTTGTGCGCGCGCACGCGCCTCGCGAAACTTGAGCAGGAAGAACATGCTCACACAAAGGCCCATGATGAACGCAGCGAATGACGTCCCGGCAAATTGGCCGAGCTTCATCTGTCCGGTCCCGAACCGGTAGTGCTCGTCGGCGATGACGTAACCCTTGATCGCGACCAGGAAGACGAGACCGAGCGCGGTCCCGAGCGCCACCGCACCAACCAATCTCCACACTGGCCGCGCCTTGTCCCAGGGCGCGGCGGCATTGACTGCGTATGCGATCGAAAGACCGAAGCACTGCGCGGTGATGAACGGATGCCAGAACGGACGCGTCTCCTCGGTGTAGAGGATCGCGGCGACACCGGTGTTGATCGCCAGGATCAGGGCGACGGATTGCCAGGACACCCGGCAGCCTGCGAAAACGGGTGCCCACCACGGAGCGGCACGGGTGCTTGCGTTCGTGCTGGAGGTCGTCATGGCCGCCGATTGTACGCGCGGCCATGCATGGGATCGGATCTGGCGACAGGGCGCGCCCGGCCGCGACAAAGCGGTCCCATCCGGCGCGGACGGTCGGCGTTTAGAGTCCTTGGCCGCCGCGCCCGAAACGGACCAACCGGTCGACCGCTTCGGTGCATTCGTCGAGCTCGGCGACCAGCGCGATGCGAACGTAGCCGCGGCCGGGGTTGACGCCATCGGCCTCGCGCGCGAGATAACTGCCCGGCAGCACGGTCACCGCCTCTTGGGCGTACAGGCGCCGCGCAAATTCAGCGTCGTCCTCCGCGACGCGGGCCCAGAGATAGAACGCGGCGTCGGGCTGCGCCGCGGGATAGACCGCTGCGACGCGCGGGGCGAGTCGCGCAAACTTCTCCGCATACTTGGCGCGATTGGCCCGCACGTGCGTCTCGTCGTTCCAGGCGGCGAGGCTCGCGGCCGCGACGGCCGGCGACATCGCGGAACCGTGATACGTCCGATAGAGCAGGAACGCCTTGATCAATGCGGCGTCACCCGCGACATAGCCTGAGCGCATGCCGGGCGCGTTGGAGCGTTTCGACAGGCTGCCGAACGCGAGCAGTCGCGGATAGCCATCGCGTCCCAGCGCGTGCGCCGCGGCCAGCGATCCGAGCGGCGGGTTCGCTTCATCGAAATACACTTCCGAGTAGCATTCGTCGGCCGCGATGATGAAATCATGGCGATCGGAGAGCTCGAACAGCGCTTGCCAATCGCCCATGCTCATCACGCGCCCGGTGGGGTTGTCCGGAGAGCACACGTACAGCAATTGCGTCCGCGCCCATACGCTCACCGCCACCTCGTCCCATCGCGGCGCATAGCCGTTCTCGGCGAGACTGTTGACACAATAGGGCGTTGCGCCGGCGAGCAGCGCCGCGCCTTCGTAGATCTGGTAGAAGGGATTCGGCACGACGACGGTTGCACCGACCCGGCTCGCGTCGATGACGGTCTGCGCGAACGCGAACAGCGCTTCGCGGCTGCCGAGTACCGGCAGCACCTGCGTAGCCGGGTCGAGCGTGCTCAATGCGTGACGGCGAGAGAGCCACTCGGCGATGGCCTCGCGCAGCGCGGGCGGGCCTGCGGTTGTGGGATAATTCGCCAGACCTTTGGCGCCTGCCGCGAGCGCTTCCAGAATCAGCGATGGCGTCGGGTGCTTGGGCTCGCCCAGCGAGAGATTGATCGGGCGGCGCGCCGCGTTCGGCGTGACTCCCGCGAACAGCGCGCGCAACCGCTCGAACGGATACGGCTGCAACCGCGCTAGCTGCGGATTCAACTCGGAGCCTCTAACGTAATGAAACGCGCGGTGTCAGAGGCTCTTGGCACGAGATGACGTGAGCGAATCTGGATTATACGCGACGACAGACTACGCGACGACAGACGCTGCCGCGGCGCCTCCTTGGCGATCCAGAATCGTCGCCGGCGGCAGCATGCTCGCCGCGCTGGCGTTGCTCGCGCTCGTACTCGCATATTGGGGCTGGCGCTGGTTCGGCCCCGCATCGGTCGTAATTCCGCAGAGCAGCCCCCAAGGCGAGTACGCACGGCGCATCGGCGAAGCGCAGTTGTTCGGGACGCGCGCTCCGGTTGCGGCGGCGAGCGAGCCGCCGGCGGTGAGCGGCGAGCTGCGTTTGCTGGGCGTATTTGCGCAACAGGATGGCCGCGGCTACGCGTTGTTCCGCGGTGCGCGCGGCGCGCTGCTCGCCGCTGCCGGAACCGACGTCGTGCCGGGCGTGCACGTCGAGGCGGTCTGGCCCGGCGGCGTCACGCTGATCGAACGTGGTGCTCGCCGCGAAATGGCGTTGCGTAGCGCCGCGCCGGCGGACAAGACGCGCACTGCGACGGCGGCTACCGGCCAGAAGCCCGCGACTTGCGCCGCGGCTGCGGGATTCACCGGGCAGGTCATACGCCTCAACGCCGAACTGCTATCCGGCATGATCAAGGCGCCCGATAGCTGGAAGGCCCTGGTCCAACCCGGTCCGGGAGGCTTGATCGTGCGCGATCAAAGCGGTTTTGCCGGCATGATGGGCTTACGCAACGGCGATCGCATCGAGCGTGCCAACGGCATTGCGCTGGCGATCCCCGACGACATCGGAGCGACCGTACTGCAGCCGCTCACTCGAAGCCAGTCGGTATGGGTTACCGGTATCAGGGACGGCAAGGCCCAGCAATGGCTTTATCTCAACGCGGGAGCGTGCCCCGCGTGACCTAGACGAGCGCCGGATTCGTTCGGCCGCATCGCCGCACGTTCAAGTTGTTGACGCCTCGTATGTCGGCAGCCAATCGAGTACGGCCGGCAGCGAATCGATGAATCCATCGGCCTTCCACGATTCAGGCAGGACATCGGAGCCGATATAACCATATCTCGCGACCAACGAAGCCATGCCTGCCGCGCGTGCGGCGGCGACATCGCGCTCGGCGTCGCCGACGTACACGCAGCCCGCTGCGTCGAGGCCGAGACGGGTGACGGCGTGCAACAGCGGGGCCGGGTGCGGCTTGGCCTGCGCTATCGTATCGCCGCAAACGATGACATTCGCGCGTGATGCCAGCGCCAGGTGCTCGAGCAGCGGCAAGGTGAAGCGGGCGGCTTTGTTGGTCACGATGCCCCATGCGAGGCGCCGCCGTTCGATTTCGGCGAGGACGTCTTCAGCGCCGGCGAACAGCCGCGTGTGCACTGCGATCGCCGCTGCGTAGTAGTCCAGAAACGCGTTCTTGAGCGTGTCCCAGTCCGGATGCTCGCGCGTCACACCGAGACCGGCGCCAAGCATGCCGCGCGTTCCATCAGACGCGTGGGGGCGCAAGGTTGCAAGCGGCAGCGGCGGCAGCTGGCGATCGGCACGAACCCGGTTCAGCGCTGCAGCGAGGTCGGCCGCCGTGTCGGCGAGCGTGCCATCGAGGTCGAACAGCACCGCGCGCACGGGCAGCGCGCGCCGCGGTCTCGGGCTCGCACCATTCTCACCCATCGCTGCGAAAGGTCGCGATGTAGTTGATCGACGTGTCGGCCTCCAGGCGGTACGTCCGCGTCAGCGGATTGTAGGTCATGCCGATGAGCTCATCAGCCTCGAGGCCGGCACGCCGCGCAAAACCGACGAGCTCGGACGGCTTTATGAATCGCGCGTAATCGTGCGTGCCGCGCGGCAACAATCGCAGCAGATATTCGCCGCCGATAACGGCGAACAGGTACGCCTTGGGATTGCGGTTGATGGTCGAGAACACGACGAGGCCGCCGGGTTTGACCAGCGTCGCGCAAGCCGCGATCGTCGACGCGGGGTCTGGAACGTGCTCGAGCAGCTCCATGCACGTGACGATGTCGAAGCCGCGCGGTTGCTCCGCCGCCAGCGTCTCCGCGGTGCTCAGCCGATAGTCGACTTGGATGCCGGATTCGAGCTGATGCAATCGCGCCACCGCGAGCGCCTTTTCGGAGAGATCGATGCCGAGCACCTTGGCGCCGGCGGTTGCCATCGCTTCGGCGAGAATGCCTCCCCCACAGCCGACATCGAGCGCGTGCTTCCCCTCGAGGCCGCGGCTGCAGCGCGCGATATAGGCCAGACGCAATGGATTGATGTCGTGCAGCGGCTTGAAGTCGCCGGTCGGATCCCACCAGCGATGCGCCAGCGCGCCGAACTTGGCGAGCTCGGCCGGGTCGGCGTTGAGGTTCGGGTTCATTGCATTCGATCCTGCCACAGCCTGGCGCGCGCGGCGAGTTCAGCGGCGTCGAGAGCGACGAGCGCGCCACCGCACACGACGCGTTGTCCGGCGATCCACACGTCGGTGACCTGATCGCGGCCGACGACGTGCACCAGATGCGAGACCGGATCGTAACAGGGCGCGTGCTGGAATGCGGCCAGATCGACGGCGATCGCGTCGGCCTGCTTGCCCGGAGAGAGCGAGCCGATCTCGGCATCGAGCCCGAGCGCTGCGGCGCCATCGAGGGTCGCCATGCGCAGCGCGGTGCTCGCGGGGAGCGCCGCCGCATCGTCGGTCGCAACCTTGGCGAGGAGCGCGGCGAGACGCGCTTCGCCGAACACGTCGAGGCGGTTATTGCTCGCCGCGCCATCGCTGCCCAGCGCGACATTGACGCCGCGCGCCTTCAGGCGCACGACAGGTGCGATGCCGCTCGCGAGTTTCAGGTTCGATCCGGGACAGTGCACCACGTGGCAACTTTGCGCCGCGAGCAGCTCGACGTCGGAATCCTGAAGGTGCACGGCGTGCACGGCAATGAAATTCGGTCCGGTCACGCCGAGGCGATCGAGCCGCGCGAGCGGGCTCATCGCATGGGCGGCAAGGCTTTGCTCGAGCTCGTCGCGCGTCTCCTGCAGATGCGTCTGAATCGGCAGATCGAGCTGCCGCGCGTAAATGACGATTTTCTCCCAACTCGAGTCGCCTACGGTGTACGGAGCGTGCGGCGCGAGCGCGAATGCGAACTTCGACTCGTGCTTCCACGCGTCGCGCGCGGCGAGGCCCGCATGCAGGTACCCGTCGGCATCCGCGGCGTACGGCGTCGGAAAGTCGAGCACCGGCAGGCCGATGAGGGCGCGGATGCCGCTCTGCCGATATGCGCGCGCGGCGGCATCGGGAAAAAAATACTGATCGGCGCAGCAGGTGATGCCGCCCAGTAGCATTTCGCTGGCGGCGATGAGCGTGCCGTCGTGCACGAAGTCAGGCGACACGAAGCGGGCTTCGAGCGGCCAGATATGCTGCTCGAGCCAGATCTTGAGCACGACGTCGTCGGCGATGCCGCGCAAGAGCGCCATCGCGGCGTGGGTGTGCGCGTTGACCAGGCCCGGGAGCAGCACGTGCGCGGGCAGAGAAACGTGCTCGCGAGGCGCGTATTCGCGTTGCGCCGACGCAGTCGGCGCGATGGCGACGATGCGCCCGCCATCGACGACCAGCGTGTGCTGCGCAAGCACGCCGGCAGGCTCGATGGGTACGACCCAGCGGGCGTCGACACATAGATCGACCGGAGTCGGCGCCGAGCTTGCTGCGGGGGAGACGGTCATAGTGTGAATGCGGACGGTGCGCGTGCAACGGCACCGTGATGGCTGGCGATCGCCTGTCGACCTCGGATAGAAAAAAGCCCCGCGCAATGGCGGGGCTTTTCAAGTGGACGGTGCAGGCTTATCGCTTGCCCTCGCCTTTCACTTCGATCTCGACGCGCCGGTTGGGCGCAAGGCATTCGATCAGCGCCTTGCGTTCCTTCGGATACGCCTGGTTGCAAACGACACCCGGAACCGGTTGCGTCTTGCCCATGCCGAGGGTTTCGATCTTGTCTCTGGCGACACCCTTCGACACCAGATAGTCACGCACTGCGTTGGCGCGGCGCTCCGACAGCTTCTGGTTGTACGCCTGCGAACCGATGCGGTCGGTGTGGCCGGTGACGAGCACGAGCTCGAGCTTGCTGACGGTGTTCAGCTTGGCGATCACTTCTCTGTCGATCGCAGCCTTGCCTTCGGGCTTGAGAACGGCTTTGTCAAAATCGAACAGCGCCTTGGCCGCGAGCGTGATCTTCTGCACCTGCGGTGCGGGCGGCGGCGGGGGCGGAGGCGGCGGAGGCGGCGGAGGCGTTACCGCAGGCGCCGGGGCGGGCGCCGGAGCGGCCTTCGGAACGAGATCGGGCTCGCATTCCACGATCGCCATCGCCGGGGTCCAGTAGCCTGTTCTCCAGCACAGCGTGTCGTTTATTCCTGGCTTGCCGCCATAGGAGCCGCTGCGCCAGATGTTGGCATTGGGCTGGCCATAGCCGAACAAAACGTAGCCGCTGTTCTGTGGATTTGCCTGGCCGAACGCTGCGGACCATAGCGTAGCAGCTGCCGCGCCAGTCACCATGGTTGCAATTAGACGAAGTTTCATCACTTTCACCCCTTGGCTTGAGTTATCGTGGTTTACCCGCTTCTTTTGACCTGGAACAGCAACTCAGGCGCGGCCGACGGCAAAGCGCGCTTTGCGCTTGACTATAGCATAGGGATTTTGGCGATTGCAAAGTTTCCCGCAACAACAGCTTGCGTAGTGTCGCGGGAATACAACGGTCGTGATAAAGTTAGTTATTTTCCGCCCGCGCAGGTGCGGACCGGTCCGGAGACGGTTGCGAAGAGCTTCTGTGCCCCGGCGTCAAGGCGAGGGACCGACGTCGCTTTTCATCCTTTCTGACGACAAAGAGCGCTTTTCCCGATGGAGCAGTTCGCTAAAGAAACCCTTCCTGTAAGCCTGGAAGCCGAAATGCGGCATTCCTACCTCGATTACGCAATGAGCGTGATCGTCGGCCGGGCTCTGCCGGACGTGCGCGACGGGCTCAAGCCGGTGCATCGGCGGGTGCTGTTTGCGATGCACGAGGCGAACAACGTGTGGAACCGGTCCTACGTGAAGTGCGCGCGGGTGGTGGGCGACGTCCTCGGCAAGTACCACCCTCACGGCGACACCGCGACTTACGAGGCGCTGGTGCGGATGGTGCAGGATTTTTCTCTGCGCTATCCGTTGATCGACGGTCAGGGAAACTTCGGCTCCGTCGACGGTGATGCGCCCGCGGCCTACCGTTATACCGAATGCCGGCTGCAGAAGATCACTGCGGAGATGCTGGCCGATATCGACAAGGAGACGGTCGATTTCGTCCCGAATTACGACGGCAAGGAGCGCGAGCCCACCGTCCTGCCGACGCGGATCCCCAACCTGCTGATCAATGGCTCGTCAGGCATCGCGGTCGGCATGGCGACGAATATCCCGCCGCACAACCTGTCCGAAATCGTTACCGCGTGCCTGGCGCTGCTCGAAAATGCGGAGATCACCGTCGACGAGTTGATCGAGTACGTACCGGCGCCGGATTTCCCGACGGCGGGCATCATCTTCGGCACCGAGGGAGTGCGCGAGGGCTACCGTACCGGCCGCGGCCGCGTCGTGATCCGGGCGCGCACGCACATCGAGGACCTGGAGCGGGGCAACCGCCAAGCCATCATCGTCGACGAAATTCCCTATCAGGTGAACAAGGCGACGCTGCTCACGCGCATCGGCGAGCTCGTTCGCGACAAGAAGCTCGACGGCATCGCCGATCTGCGCGACGAGTCGGACAAGTCGGGTATGCGCGTGGTGATCGAGCTCCGGCGCGGCGAGGTCGCAGACATCATTCTCAACAACCTGTTCAAGCTCACCCAGCTGCAGGACAGCTTCGGCATGAACATGGTCGCGCTGGTCGACAATCAGCCGCGGCTGCTCAACCTCAAGCAGTTTCTCGAGCACTTCATCGCTCACCGCCGCGAGGTGGTCGTCCGAAGGACGCGTTACGAGCTCACCCGTGCCCGCGAACGCGGCCATGTGCTCGAAGGCCTCGCGGTCGCGCTGTCCAACGTCGACGAGATCATCGCGCTGATCAAGGCTGCGCCGACACCCGCGGACGCCAAGACCGCGTTGATGGCCAAGCGCTGGCGCTCCGCGCTGGTCGAGGACATGCTCAAGCGCGCGGCCGCGGAAGCTGCGCGTCCCGACGGTCTCTCACCCGAGTTCGGATGGCAGGCCGACGCGAGTCCGCGCGGGTACAACCTTTCCGACGCGCAGGCGCAGGCGATCCTCGAGTTGCGGCTGCAGCGGCTGACGGGTCTCGAGCAGAACAAGATCACCGGCGAATACAAGGAGGTGATGGACCAGATCGTCGATCTGCTCGACATTCTTGCCAAGCCCGGGCGCGTGACGACCGTCGTCGGCGCGGAGCTCGCATCGATCCGCGAAGCTTTCGGCGATCAGCGTCGCTCCGAGATCGTGGCGCATGGCGTCGATTTGTCGATCGAGGATCTGATCGCCCCCGAGGACATGGTCGTGACGCTCTCGCACGGCGGTTACATGAAAGCGCAACCCGTGGCCGAGTACCGCGCGCAGCGGCGCGGCGGCCGCGGCAAGCAGGCGACGGGCACCAAGGAAGACGATTTCATCGATCACCTCTTCATCGCCAACACGCACGATTACATCCTGTGCTTCTCCAACCGCGGCCGCGTGTATTGGCTCAAGGTCTACAACGTGCCGCAAGGCGGCCGCGTCTCGCGTGGCAAGCCGATCGTCAACCTGGTGCCGCTGCTGGAGCACGAAAAGATCACCGCTATCCTGCCGGTCAAGGAATTCGTCGACGACCGGTTCGTGTTCATGGCGACCGCGCATGGCACGGTCAAGAAGACGCCGCTATCCGAATTCTCGCGCCCGCGCCCGTCGGGGATCATCGCGGTCGATCTGGATGACGGCGACTTTCTGATCGGCGCCGCCCTCACCGACGGCAAGCACGATGTGATGCTGTTCAGCTCGGGCGGCAAGGCGGTGCGGTTCGAGGAAACCGATGTGCGACCGATGGGACGAGGCGCGCATGGCGTACGCGGAATGCTGCTGGACAAAAGGCAGCGCGTGATCAGCATGCTCGTCGCCGAGGACGAGCAGCAATCGGTGCTGACCGCCACCGAGAACGGCTACGGCAAGCGCACGCCCATCGTCGAATACACACGCCACGGCCGCGGCACGAAGGGCATGATCGCGATCCAGCAGAGCGGTCGCAACGGCCAGGTCGTCGCGGCGGCGCTGGTACGCCCGGACGACGAAGTCATGTTGATCTCGACCGGTGGGGTGTTGATCCGCACCCCGGTGAAAGCGATTCGTGAGATGGGGCGCTCGACGCAGGGTGTCACGCTGATCAATCTCGGCGAAGGCGAGAAGCTCGCGGGGCTCGAGCGTGTGGTCGAGACCGAAGACGAAAACGTCGAGTAGCGCGCGACACCGCGCGCCGGGCGTTTCGTCGAGAACCGCAGCGACGCGGAGACGGTGACCGAGCGCCAAGCGGACGAGCCATGGCCGACGATCAAGACCGCAACGAGGGAGCGGAACTGCAGCGCCACCGCGCTGCCATCGACGCCCTCGATCGCGAGTTGCTGCGCCTTATCTCCGAACGCGCCCGGCACGCGCAGGCGATCGGCGCGCTCAAGAACGGCCCGGCATACAGGCCCGAGCGCGAAGCACAAGTGCTGCGCGGCGTGCAGGCGGAGAACTGCGGGCCGCTGTCGGACGCCGCGGTCGGCCGCGTCTTTCGCGAGGTCATGTCGGCTTGCCTCGCGCTGGAGCAAAAACTGTCGGTCGCGTATCTGGGACCGGCCGGCACCTACAGCCACGCCGCGGTCACGCGCCACTTCGGCGATTCCATCGTTGCCGAACCCTGCGCCTCGATCGACGAGGTGTTCCGCGCCGCCGAGGGCGGGCGCACCGACTACGCCGTCGTGCCGGTCGAGAATTCCACCGAGGGCGCCGTGGGTCGCACGCTCGATCTCATGTGCCAGACTCCGCTTACGATCGTCGGCGAAATCAAGATGCGGATCGTGCAGAATCTGCTGGCCAAGGATGTCACGCTAACCGCAGTGACCCGGGTGTACTCGCACGCGCAGTCGCTGGCGCAATGCGTGCAGTGGCTGGCGCGCCATCTGCCGTCGGCAGCGCGGGTTGCGGTTGCGAGCAATGCCGAGGCCGCCCGGCTTGCCGCGGGAGAGCCCGGCGCCGCGGCGATCGCCGGAGAGGCCGCGGCCGCAATCTACGGGCTCGACGTCGTCGCCGCACATATCGAGGACGAGCCCAACAACACGACGCGCTTCTGGGTCCTCGGCCAACACGCCGCGGCACCCTCGGGCAAGGACGAGACCTCGCTCGTGATGTCGGCGCAGAACCGCCCCGGCGCGATGTACGCATTGCTCGAGCCGTTCGCCAAGCACGGGGTGAGCATGTCGCGGCTCGAGTCGCGTCCGGCGCGCACCGGATTGTGGGAGTATCTGTTTTTCGTCGATCTCGACGGCCACTGCGACGATCCCGCCGTCGCCGAGGCGCTGGCCGAGCTGCGCCAGCGCGCACCGTTCCTCAAGCTGCTCGGCTCGTATCCTGCCGCGATCGCTTGAAGGCCGGCCCGCCTCGATCCACGTCGCGATGAAAGCCGATCAGCTCGCCGGTGCGCGAGTCGCCACCCTGGCTCCGGAATACGTCCGCCGCATTGCAGCGTACGTGCCGGGCAAGCCCATCGACGAGCTCGCGCGCGAGTACGGATTGTCCGCCGATGCGATCATCAAGCTGGCCTCGAATGAGAACCCGCGCGGACCGAGTCGCAAGGTACGCGAAGCGATTGCCGTCGCGGCCGCGGACGTCACGCGCTATCCCGACGGCAACGGCTTCGAGTTGAAACGAGCGCTCGCGGCGCGTTACGGCATCGGCCGCGAGCAGATCGTGCTGGGCAACGGCTCGAACGATGTGCTCGAGCTCGCGACGCAGGCGTTTCTGCGCCCCGGCGACCACACCGTGTACTCGCAACACGCATTCGCGGTGTATCCGCTGGCCACGCAGGCGCGCGGAGCGACGGGGATCGAGGTCCCGGCGCACGACTACGGCCACGACCTCGAAGCGATGGGAAAGGCGATCACGGCGAGCACGCGCGTGGTCTTCATCGCCAATCCGAACAATCCCACCGGCACTTGGTTGCCCTCGTCCGCGGTCAAGAGATTTCTCGATGGCGTGCCGCGCGAGGTCGTCGTCGTCCTCGACGAGGCTTACGACGAGTACCTCGATGCAGGACAGCGATCGCCGAGCGTGAGCTGGATCGCCGAGCATCCCAATCTGATCGTTTCGCGCACGTTCTCCAAGGCGTACGGGCTGGCCGGGCTGCGCGTGGGCTTCGGCATGATGGACGCGAACGTGGCCGATCTGCTCAATCGCGTGCGCCAGCCGTTCAACGTCAACTCGGTCGCGCAGGCGGCCGCGCTCACGGCGCTGGCAGATGCCGATTACGTTGCCGAGAGCGCGGCGATCAACCGCGCAGGACTGCGCGCGCTCGGGACAGCGCTCGACGCGATGGGCGTCGCCTACGTGCCATCGCATGCCAATTTCATCCTGGTCCATGTCGGCGACGCCGCGGCGGTTTATGAAAGCCTGTTGCGCCAGGGAGTGATCGTGAGGCCGGTTGCCAGCTACGGGCTGCCGCAGCACCTGCGCGTGACGGTCGGCCTGCCTCAGGAAATCGAGCGTTTCATCGCCGCGCTCGCCTCGGCCCTGCACCGATGACGATGTCCCGGATCGGCAAGCTCGTCGTCATCGGCGTTGGACTTATCGGAGGCTCGTTCGCGCTCGCGCTCAAGCGCTCGGGTGCGGCCGGCACCGTGGTCGGCGTCGGTCGCAGCAGGGGGAATCTCGACGCGGCACAGCGGCGCGGCATCGTCGATCGCAGCTTTGCGCTCGACCAGACCTGGACGGCGGAGCTCGCCGACGCCGACATGGTGCTGCTCGCGACGCCGGTGGGCCAGATGCGGACGCTCTTGGCGGCGATGGCGCCGCACCTCGGTCCGCGGACCGTGGTGACCGACGCGGGCAGCACCAAACAGGACGTCATCGCGGCCGCACGCGAATGTCTAGTCAGCGCTCTGCCGCGGTTCGTACCCGGGCATCCGATTGCCGGTACGGAGCATTCCGGAGCACTCGCGGCATTCGATGCGCTGTTCCGCGACAAGGACGTCGTGCTTACACCGCTTGCCGAGACCGACCCCGAGGCGCTGGCGCGGGTCGCCGATTGCTGGACGCGATGTGGCGCAGTCGTGCGCAAGCTCGACGCGGCACGCCACGACGCCATTTTCGCCGCGGTGAGTCACTTGCCGCACGTGCTCGCCTTCGCGCTGGTTGCCGAGGTGGCGGCGCGACCCGACGCCGACGAGTGCTTCGCGTTCGCGGGCAGCGGCTTCCGCGACTTCACCCGGCTGGCGAGCGGGCATTCGGGCATGTGGCGCGACGTCTGCCTTGCCAATCGCGAGGCGTTGCGGCGCGATCTGGCTTCGTATCGCGACCAACTCGATCGCGTCGAAACATTGTTGGCCGCGGCTGACGGTGACGGCCTGCTGCGCCTGTTCGAGCGCGCACGCGCGATCCGCGACAGCTGGCTCGAGCGCCAGAGCGGCGGCGAAGAAGTCTAGCGGAGCCAGTCACCTCTCGGCTAGCGGCACGCGATGGAATACCTCGATCTCGAGCCCATCACCCGGATGGCGGGCACGGTGCGACTGCCCGGATCCAAGAGCATCTCCAATCGCACGCTGCTGCTGGCGGCGCTTGCCCGCGGCACGACCGAGGTCACGGGATTGCTCGACGCCGACGACGTTGTGCGCATGCTGGAAGCATTGCGCACACTGGGTGTGCGCATCGAGCCCGGCAAGAACTCGCGCGATTGGGTCGTGCACGGCATAGGCGGCAGCTTCGGCGTCAAGCGCGCAAACCTTTTTCTCGGCAACGCCGGCACCGCATTGCGCCCATTGACTGCGGTGCTGGCCTTCTCCGGCGGAGAGTACGAGCTCACCGGCGTCGCCCGCATGCACGAGCGTCCGATCGGCGATCTGGTCGACGCGCTGCGCAGGCTCGGCGCCGAGATCGATTATCTCGGCAGCGAAGGTTTTCCGCCGCTCGCAATCGGTCGCGGCAATCTGCGATTCGGCGGCAGCGTGGCGATCCGCGGCGGGGTTTCGAGCCAGTTTGTGAGCGCGCTCCTGCTGGCCTTGCCGCTCGGCGGCAGCGCGATGACCATCGACATAGCCGACGAGCTCATCTCGAAGCCGTACGTGGAGATGACGCTCAATCTGATGGGGCGTTTCGGCGTCGCAGTCGAGCGCGAGGATTGGCGTCGCTTGCACATTCCCTCAACCCATGGCTATGTGAGCCCCGGTTCGATCGCCGTCGAAGGCGACGCATCTTCGGCCTCGTACTTCCTGGCTGCGGGCGCGATCGGCGGGGGACCCGTGCGCGTCGTGGGTGTTGGGCGCGACAGCATCCAGGGCGATGTGCGCTTCGCCGACACGCTCGCGGCGATGGGCGCGGTGGTCGAGCGCGGAGCGGATTGGATCGAGGTTCGAGGCAAGAGGCCGTTGCAGCCCATCGACGCCGACTTCAACCGCATGCCTGACGCCGCCATGACGGCGGCGATCGCCGCGCTCTTCGCGGCGGGGCCGTCGACCTTGCGTAACATCGGCAGCTGGCGAGTGAAGGAGACCGACCGCATCGCCGCGATGGCCGCGGAGCTTGCCAAACTGGGCGCCGAAGTCGCCACCGGGCCTGATTGGCTGTCGATCGCACCGCCGGCGCGGTGGCTGCCTGCCATCATCGATACCTACGACGATCATCGTATCGCGATGTGCTTCGCGCTCGCCGCGCTCGGCGGCGTGCCGGTCCGCATCAACGACCCGCAGTGCGTGCGCAAGACGTTTCCGCAGTATTTCGACGCCTTTCGTGCCCTGGCGCGATGAGCGAAGGCGAGCCGCCGGTAATCGCGATCGACGGCCCCGCGGCATCGGGCAAGGGGACGATCGCCCAGGGCGTCGCTCGGGCACTGGGTTTTCGCTATCTCGACAGCGGCTCGCTTTATCGTCTGGTGGCGCTGAAAGCGCTGCAGGCAGGCATACCGCTAGCCGACGGCCCGCGGCTCGCCCAAGCCGCGGCAGGCATGGCAACCGCGTTCACCGGAGACCGGATCGAGCTCGATGGTGTCGATGTGACCGCGGCGATTCGCAGCCCGGCCGTCAGCGCCGCAGCGTCCCAGGTCGCCATCTTCCCCGAGGTGCGACGCACGCTCCTGGCCCGGCAACGGGCGTTCCGCCGTCCGCCCGGCCTGGTTGCGGATGGCCGTGACATGGGAACCGTGGTCTTTCCCGACGCCCTGCTCAAGGTTTATGTCACGGCGAGCGCGGAAGAGCGGGCGAGGCGTCGTTATAAGCAGTTGATAGAAAAAGGAAACCCAGGTACCATTGCCGGTCTTTTGCGTGAGATCCGGGAACGGGATGCGCGCGATAGCGCCCGCGCGGCCGCACCGCTTCGAACCGCCACCGACGCGATCGTCCTGGATACGACCGACATGTCGATCGACGCGAGCATCGCCTTCGTAGTGGAGCGGTTTCGGGCATTGCGTGCGCAGAGCGAGCGCTAGAGGACAGCCCGCAGGAGCAGGCAAGGCGAGGCGGGGAAGTCGAGAGCCGCTGGAATGGCAGCAAGCACTAGCAGGAGACGAGGGGCAACAGAGCGCCGTCGCGCCGGATCTGAAACAGGGCAGTCCCCAAGCGACGGGATGACCAACCGACCCGCCGTCACGCCCGTGGCGACGGAAATGCAATAGGACAACGATTACTCATGGCAACGGCCACCACCAACCAACCCGCTCCATCTCAGGAAAATTTTGCCGCCTTGTTCGAGGAGTCGCTCGCGCGGCAGGAAATGCGCCAAGGTGAGCTCATCACCGCCGAAGTAACCCGGGTCGACTACAACATCGTCGTCGTCAACGCCGGACTGAAATCCGAAAGCTTCATTCCCATCGAAGAGTTCAAGAACGACAAGGGCGAAGTCGAGGTCAAGCCCGGCGACTTCGTCACCGTGGCGATCGAAAGCCTCGAAGACGGCTACGGCGAAACGCGGCTGTCGCGGGACAAGGCCAAGCGCCTCAAGGCCTGGCACGATCTGGAAGCCGCGATGGAGCAGGGCAACGTCGTGCAAGGACTCGTCACCGGCAAAGTCAAGGGCGGGCTCACCGTGATGGTGAACGGCATCCGTGCATTCCTGCCCGGCTCGCTGGTCGACATCCGGCCGGTCAAGGACACTGGGCCGTTCGAAGGCAAGCTGCTCGAATTCAAGGTCATCAAGCTCGACCGCAAGCGCAACAACGTCGTCGTCTCTCGCCGCGCCGTGCTCGAAGCAAGCCTTGGCGCCGAGCGCGAGGAGCTTTTGAAGACGTTGCAGGAAGGCGCGGTCGTCAAGGGCGTGGTCAAGAACATCACCGATTACGGCGCGTTCGTCGACCTGGGCGGCATCGACGGGCTCCTGCATATCACCGACCTCGCCTGGCGGCGCGTCAAGCATCCGTCCGAAGTCCTGTCCGTCGGTGACGAGGTCACGGCCAAGGTCCTCAAATTCGACCAGGAAAAGAATCGCGTGTCGCTCGGCATGAAGCAGCTCGGCGAGGATCCCTGGGTCGGCCTCTCGCGCCGCTATCCGACGGGGACGCGCCTGTTCGGCAAGGTCACCAACATCACCGACTACGGCGCATTCGTCGAGATCGAGCAGGGTATCGAGGGTCTGGTCCACGTCTCGGAGATGGACTGGACGAACAAGAACATCCATCCGACCAAGGTCGTGCAGCTCGGCGACGAGGTCGAGGTCATGATCCTCGAAATCGACGAGGAACGCCGGCGCATCTCGCTGGGGATGAAACAGTGCATGCCCAATCCCTGGGAAGAGTTCGCGATGAACCACAAGAAGGGCGACAAGGTGAAGGGTCTGATCAAGTCCATCACCGACTTCGGCGTGTTCATCGGCCTGCCGGGATCGATCGACGGCCTGGTGCACCTGTCCGATCTGTCGTGGACGCTGCCGGGTGAGGCGGCCGTGCGCGACTATCGCAAGGGTCAGGAAGTCGAAGCCGTAGTGCTCGCGATCGACGTCGAGCGCGAGCGGATCTCGCTGGGCATCAAGCAGCTCGACGGCGACCCGTTCTCGAACTATGTCGCGACGCACGACAAGGGCAGCGTGGTAACCGGGACGGTCAAGTCGCTCGACGGCAAGGGCGCAGTCATCGCGCTCGACGGCGATGTCGAGGCCTATCTGCGCGCGTCGGAGGTAGCCCGCGACCGCGTCGAGGACATCCGGTCGCACTTGAAGGAAGGGGACCCGGTCTCCGCCATGATCATCAACATCGATCGCAAGAACCGCTCGATCAACCTTTCGATCAAGGCCAAGGATCACGCCGAGGAGGCCGAGGCGATGCAGCGTATGAGCGCGGAAAATTCCGGCGCCAGCGCAGGTACGACCAATCTTGGAGCGTTGCTCAAAGCCAAGCTCGACAACAAGAATCAAGGGTAAGCGAGCCCGTGATGACCAAATCGGAGCTGATCGACCGCCTCGCGGCGCAGTTCCCGCAATTGGTAGCCAAGGATGCCGAACTCGCGGTGAAGATGATCCTCGACGCCATGGCGGAGAGTCTGGCGAAAGGCGAGAGGATCGAGATCCGCGGTTTCGGCAGTTTCGGGCTCAACTACCGGCCCCCGCGGACAGGCCGCAATCCCAAATCCGGCGAGCGGGTACAGGTACCGGAAAAGCGTGTGCCGCATTTCAAGGCCGGCAAGGAATTGCGCGAACGCGTCGATTTCAAGAAGTGATGGCGAACTCTAGGGGGCGGCATTATCCGTTACGATAATGCCGCCCTTGCCTTTGGGCGCGTGCAGACCGATCGAGGCGCAGTACCGCTCGCGGGGCCGTCGTGTGGAGGCCGATTCTGATGGCGTTCGTCCGCTGGGTCGTGGGGGTGACGCTGTTCGTGGCGCTTCTTTTCCTGTCGCTGCAGAACGATGAGCTGGTCACCGTCCGTTTCTATCACTGGTTCTCCTGGCAGGCACCGCTGATCTTTCTGATCCTCATCGCGTTCGCGGCCGGCGCCGCAGCGGGCCTGCTCGCCGGATTGTTTCGCTCTGCGCGCCTGAAACGGCAGTTGAGCAGGCTGCGCAAGGAAGTGCGCCGCCCACCGGTGAACCATCCAGTCGACGGAGGCTGACGAGCCGTGCCGACAATGGAAATCGAGCTCTGGTGGCTGTTGGCGCTCACGGTGCTTTTCTTCGCGCTCGGCTGGGTTGCCGCGCGCATCGATATCAAGCATCTGCTGCGCGAGTCGCGGGCGCTGCCGCTGTCGTATTTTCGCGGTCTCAATTTTCTCTTGAACGAGCAGCCGGACAAAGCGATCGAATCTTTCATCGAGGTCGTCAAAGTCGATCCGCAGACCATCGATCTGCACTTTGCCCTGGGCAACCTGTTCCGCAGGCAGGGCGAGATCGATCGCGCGATCCGCATGCACCAGAATCTGCTCGATCGGCACGATCTGGCCGCCGACAAGCGGCAGCTGGCGGTGTTCGAGCTGGCGCAGGATTTTCACCGCGCTGGGCTGCTCGATCGCGCCGAGGAGCTCTTCAGCAAGCTCGACGGCAGCCCGTTCGAGGTCCAGTCGCTCGGCTTCCTGCTGCAGATCTTCGAGCAGGAAAAGGACTGGCAGAAGGCGATCAATGTGACCAAGCGCATGGAGGCGCTGGCGAAGCGACCGTACTTCAAGGAAATCGCCCACTATTATTGCGAGCTGGCGCAAGCCGCGATGCTGCGCTCGCAGCTCGAAGAGGCACGCACCTATCTCGAGCAGGCTCTGGCGGAATACAAGCTGTGCGCGCGAGCGACCATCCTGCTCGGCGACGTCGAAGTCCAGCAGGGTAATTACGACACGGCCGCCGCGGCATGGCAACGCATCGAGTCGCAGAATCCCTCCTTCCTCGGCCTGGTCGCCGATCGGCTTGCCGACGCGTACCGCAAAAACGGCGATGTCGCGCAGGGCATACGGATGCTGCGCAGCTACGAAGACCAGTATCCGTCGCTCGATCTGCTGAACGCGCTCTTCAGCCAGGTGCTTGCGCATGACGGCGCCGACGCGGCGGCACAGCTCATCAAGGAAGAGCTCGTGCGCAATCCGACGCTGCTCGGGCTGGACAAACTGCTCGAGGCGCAACTGGTTGCTGCGCCGGCCGAAAGGCGGCACGACCTCGAGCTGGTCAAGGGCCTTGTGGCGCAGCATATCAAGCGCCTCGGCATGTACCGCTGCGAGCAGTGCGGCTTCCGTGCCAAGCAGTACTACTGGCGCTGCCCCGGCTGCGGCAAATGGGAAACATATACGCCGCGGCGCACGGAGACACCCGATGGCTATGTCGCCTGAACCGATATCTCTGCCCGTGTAGCCGACCGATGCAACCCGATCCCAAAGTCATTGTGGCGCTCGACTTCGCCGATCCGACGCAGGCGATGGCGTTCGTCGATCGCCTCGATCCCGCGGCCTGCGCACTCAAGGTAGGCAAGGAAATGTTCGTCGTTGCCGGGCCCGAGCCGGTGCGGCGGATGATCGAGCGCGGGTTTCGCGTTTTTCTCGACCTCAAGTTTCACGATATCCCGAACACCGTCGCGCAGGCGTGCGCCGCGGCGACGCGGCTCGGTGTGTGGATGCTCAACGTGCATGCGGCCGGCGGCCGCACGATGCTCGTGGCCGCGCGCGAATCGGTCGCGCGCACGGCTACCGAGCGGTCCGCCCCGCGGCCCTTGCTGATCGCGGTGACGTTATTGACCAGCCTCGGCGCGGGTGACATCGCGGAGCTTGGCTTTGCCGAGGCGCCCGAAAGCATCGCCCTGCGGCTCGCGCGACTTGCTGCAGATTGCGGACTCGACGGCGTGGTCTGCTCGGCCGTCGAGGCGCCCGCCTTGCGACGTGCGCTCGGCGCCGGTTTCAAGCTCGTGACACCCGGAATTCGTCCGAACGGATCTGCCGCCGACGACCAATCGCGCATCGTCACCCCCGAGGCGGCGATCGCCGGCGGTGCCGACTACCTGGTGATCGGGCGGCCGATCACCCAAGCCGCGGACCCGCTGGAAGCGCTTGCGCGCATCAACCGGTCCTTGGAGGTCGCCGCGTGAAAATAACGATAACGGGTACCGGCTACGTCGGTCTGGTGAGCGGCGCGTGCCTGGCCGAGGTCGGCAACGACGTGCTGTGCTTCGATGTCGACGCCGCCAAGATCGATATTCTCCATCGCGGAGATGTGCCGATTCACGAGCCCGGGCTGCCCGAAATGATCCGGCGCAACGTCGCGGCCGGGCGGCTGCGGTTCACGACGGATGCCGATGCAGCCGTCCGCCACGGCACGCTGCAGTTCATCGCGGTCGGCACCCCGCCCGGCGAGGACGGGTCGGCCGACATGCAGCACGTGATCGCGGCAGCGCGGGGCATCGGCGGGCGCATGACCGAGTACAAGGTCATCGTCGACAAGTCGACGGTGCCCGTCGGTACCGCCGATCGCGTGCGCGAGACCGTCGCCGCCGAGCTTGCCGCGCGCGGGGCGCAGGTCCCTTTCGCGGTCGTAGCCAATCCGGAGTTTCTCAAGGAAGGGGCTGCGGTCGAGGATTTCATGAAGCCCGACCGCGTCGTGATCGGTGCGGACGACGAGAGGGCGATCGCGCTTTTGCGCGCCGTCTACGCGCCGTTCCAGCGCAATCACGAGCGCTTGCTGGTAATGGACGCGCGCTCGGCAGAGCTCACCAAGTACGCCGCCAATGCGATGCTCGCCACGCGCATCTCGTTCATGAACGAGCTCGCCAACCTCGCCGACGAGCTTGGCGCGGATATCGAGCACGTTCGGCAGGGGATCGGGGCCGACCCGCGGATCGGCTATCACTTCCTTTACCCGGGCGCGGGCTACGGTGGCTCCTGCTTTCCGAAAGACGTCAAAGCTCTGCAGTTCACGGCGCAGCAGCACGGACGGCCGTTGACGATTCTGGCCGCGGTAGCGGAGGCCAACGAGACGCAGAAGCTGCGCCTGATCGAAAAGATCACAAACCGCCTGGGTACCGATCTCGCCGGCAGGAAAATCGCCTTGTGGGGCTTGGCGTTCAAGCCGAACACCGACGACATGCGCGAAGCACCGTCGCAGACGATCGTTTCCGGTCTCGTCGGACGCGGCGCGGCAGTCGTCGCCTATGATCCGGTGGCGATGGACGAGGCGAAGCGCGTCTTCGGCCCCATGCCCGGGCTTTCATACGCGGAATCGCCGCTCGACGCCGTCGCAGGCGCCGACGCGTTGGTCGTCGTCACGGAATGGAAAGAATTCCGCAGTCCCGACTTCGGAGAGCTTAAGGAGCGGCTCAAGGCACCGCTCCTCTTCGACGGGCGCAATCTGTACGACCCGGCCCTGGCGCGCGCCGCCGGTTTAGAATACTTCGGCATCGGCCGGCCATAGCAGGGCGGTGCAAAGCTACTGCGCGGCCCGTCTGCATCGTTGTGTGCTCGCTCGCCGCTCGCTGTACTTCCATGTACTATCTCGCGGCTCGCTCCGCGCCGCCTCGCATCCGGGCCTGCTCGTAACGCTTTTCATCGCCCTGCTAATCCAAACGGAGCGTGCCGTACATGGCTAGCCAACGGTTTGCCGATTATCGCGACGCCGTGGCGCGTACGCGCTTGCTGGTCGTCGGCGACGTCATGCTCGACCGCTACTGGTTTGGGGAGGTCGAGCGCATCTCGCCGGAGGCACCGGTGCCGGTCGTAAAGATTGCGCGGAACGAAGAGCGCCCGGGCGGCGCCGGGAATGTCGCGCGCAACGCCGCGGCACTCGGTACGCAGGTGACATTGATCAGCGTCGTGGGCGCCGACGAGGCCGGCCGAACGCTGGAGCGGCTGCTCGCCGGTGATCGAGTGCGGACCTCGCTGCATCGTGACGCGGCGTTTCCGACGACCGTCAAGCTGCGCGTGATCGCGCGCCAGCAGCAATTGCTGCGCATCGATTTCGAGACCACGCCCTCGCATGAGATTCTGGCAACAAAGCTCGCGGACTACGAGCGCGCGCTGCCCGAGTTCGATGCCGTGGTCCTGTCCGACTACGGCAAAGGCGGACTCGCGCATATCGAACGCATGATCGAGCAGGCGAATGCGCGCGGTACGCCGGTGCTGGTCGACCCGAAAGGAGAAGATTACCGCCGCTACCGCGGTGCCACGTTGCTCACGCCGAACCGCGCCGAATTCCGCGAAGTCGCCGGAAACTGGCGCACCGAGGCGGAGCTCGCGACCCGGGCGCAACAACTGCGCGCCGAGCTTTCGCTCGCCGCGCTGCTAATCACACGCGCGGAGGAAGGCATGTCGCTCTTCACCGACGCCGGCGCGCTGAACATTCCGGCTCAGGCGCGCGAAGTATTCGATGTGTCCGGCGCCGGCGACACCGTCATCGCGACGCTCGGAGCGCTGCTCGGCGCCCGCGCCGATCTCGCGACCGCCGTGCGCATCGCCAATCAGGCGGCGGGCATCGTTGTAGGCAAGCTTGGCACAGCAGTCGTGCATCCCGACGAGCTGGTGTGATTGCTTGGTGATATGGCCAAGCCGAAAACGGCCTACGCGTGCACCGAGTGCGGTGGGCGCAGCAGTAAATGGCAGGGCCAATGCCCGCATTGCGCCGCCTGGAACACGCTGGTCGAGACAGTCGCAACGCCCGCCGCGACACGCTTTCATGCCGTCGCCGGCGCGGGGGGCGAGGTGCGCCGGCTCTCCTCGGTCGAAGCCCGCGTGGACCCGCGTTCGCCCACGGGCCTCGAAGAGTTCGATCGCGTCCTTGGTGGCGGGCTCGTCCCGGGCGCGGTGGTCCTTCTCGGCGGCGATCCCGGCATCGGCAAGTCGACGCTCCTGCTGCAGGCGATGGCCGCGATCGGGGGCGCCAGGCGCGCGCTGTACGTGACGGGGGAAGAGTCGGCCGAGCAGATCGCGATGCGCGCCCGGCGCCTCGGTCTGGTCGACGCCCCGGTCGAGTTGCAGGCAGAAGTGCAGCTCGAGGCAATCGTCGCCGCAATTCGCATCCGTCAGCCCGAGGTCGTGGTCATCGACTCGATCCAGACGGTCTACACCGAGGCGCTGGAATCGGCCCCAGGCAGCGTCGCGCAGGTGCGCGAATGCGCGGCGCAACTCACAAGGCTCGCCAAGCAGAGCGCCATTACCGTAATCCTGGTCGGGCACGTGACCAAGGAGGGTGCGATCGCCGGTCCGCGCGTGCTCGAGCACATCGTCGATACCGTGCTCTACTTCGAGGGCGACACCCATTCGAGTTTCCGCTTGGTGCGCGCGATCAAGAACCGGTTCGGCGCGGCCAACGAGCTCGGCGTGTTCGCGATGACCGAGCGTGGCTTGAAGGGCGTCGCCAATCCGTCCGCGCTGTTTCTGTCGCAGCACGCGGCAGCGGTTCCCGGAAGCTGCGTCCTGGCGACGATGGAAGGATCGCGACCGCTCCTGGTCGAAGTGCAGGCGCTGGTCGATCCGGCGCAAGGGGGGCTGGCGCGGCGATTGGCGGTGGGGCTCGACCCGCAACGGCTGGCGCTGCTCCTGGCGGTGCTGCACCGGCATGGGGGCGTCGAAACGGGCGCCTTCGACGTGTTTGTCAACGCGGTGGGCGGGGTGCGCATCAGCGAGCCCGCAGCCGATCTGGCCATCGTCGCGGCCGTTTACTCATCTCTCAAAAACATAGATATACCTAATAAATCTCTTGTATTTGGCGAGGTCGGGCTGGCGGGTGAGATTCGACCGGTGCAGCGCGGTCAGGAGCGATTGCGGGAAGCCGCCAAATTGGGCTTTCGACGCGCGCTGATCCCGCTGGCCAATCGACCCAAGCAGGCCATCGAAGGCATGGAGATCGTGACGGCGGCGAGGATCGAGGACGCGCTCGCCGCGCTGCGCGGCTGAACGTTCCCTTCGTCTGCCCGACTCCGCGGACGCGCGGAGGACAACCGCCCGAATGACATCCCCACCCACCATGCGCGCGATGTTGCTCGAAGCAACCGGACAAGCGCTGCGCGCTGCGACTCTGCCACTTCCGGTGCCGCAAGCTCGACAGGTGCTCATTGCCGTGCACGCTTGCGGGGTGTGCCGGACCGACCTGCATCTTGTCGATGGGGAACTTCCCGATCCCAAGCTCCCGGTGATTCCCGGACACGAGATCGTCGGCACGATCGTTACCTGCGGCCAAGGCGTTACCGAGCACAGCGTAGGAGCTCGAGTCGGCGTCCCATGGCTCGGTGGAAGCTGCGGGCATTGCCTTTTTTGCACGACGGACCGTGAGAACCTCTGTGGTGAAGCCCGCTTTACCGGATACCGGCTCAACGGCGGATATGCGGAATACGCGGTCGCGGATGCGGCTTATTGCCTTGCGCTGCCTCCCCGCTACGGCGACGTCGAAGCGGCGCCTTTGCTGTGCGCGGGACTGATCGGGTACCGCGCGTATCGGCTCGCAGGCGATGCCTCCCGGCTCGGCATCTACGGATTCGGTGCGGCGGGACATCTGATCGCGCAGGTCGCGGTCGCCCAGAGACGAAAAGTATTTGCCTTCAGTCGCCCCGGCGATATCGCGGGGCAGGCGTTCGCACGCCGCCTGGGTGCGGTCTGGGCCGGCGGCAGCGACGAGACACCTCCCGAGCCGCTGGACGCCGCGCTTATCTTTGCACCGGTCGGCGCGCTCGTTCCGATCGCGCTCGCGGCGCTGGAGCGCGGCGGGACCGTCGTCTGCGCCGGAATTCACATGAGCGACGTACCTGCTTTTCCGTACCGCCTGTTATGGGGCGAACGCAGCCTGCGCTCGGTCGCCAACCTGACGCGCCGCGATGCGCGGGAGTTCCTGGCTCTGGCGGCAACGATACCTCTCGCGGTGCACGCGCACTCCTACGGTCTCGCCGACGCGAACCGCGCGCTCGAGGAGCTGCGCGCCGGCATTATCAATGGCGCGGCAGTGTTGACGTGCGACCGTTGAAAGCGTGGAATAGCGGCACGCGGCGTGCTTTGGCGAAGGCCGGCGTCATCTTCCCCGGTCATCTTGAGAGGAGTGTGTATCATGGCCACCAAACCGTCAGCCAAAAGTTCCGCTCGCAAGCGCGCCCGTGGCGGAAAGCCACGCGCGAGCGCGGCGCCGAAACCCGCCTCTTTCGCGATCCCGAAGCAGGCAGATTTCGGCGATCTGTCGAAGATCGCGAAGGGGATGACTCCCGAGCAAGCGTTCGAGCTCTACAGAACGAACGCGAAGATGGCGCTCGATATCATCAACACGGCAATCGAAAATACCGCGAAGTTGCGCAAGCACCAATTCGCGGGCGAGGAAGAAGCGCGTTCGATGCAGAAAAAAGCGCTAAGACACGCTGCGGAAGCGAGCGATCCGCAAGCGCTGATGGCCGCCAGCCAGAGCGTGACCCAGGAGGCCGTGGAGAAATCGATGCGCTACTGGGGCGAGATGTTCGACATGATCGTCGAGATGCAGAAGCGCTTGTTCACACTGATGGAAGAACAGATGGCCGGCGTGCCGGGGGCGAAGGAAGCGAAGGCTGCGATGGCGATGATGCCCGACCTGCGGCAGACGCAGAATCTCGTCAAGGCGATGCAGGGTGTGATGTCATCAGGCGGGTCGGCCTTCGAATCGATGCAGCGCGTGATCGGCGATTTCACGCGAATGGCGCAGCAGACGGTGCCGGGACTGAAGCGCTGAACCACGCGCAGTGCGCGCGCGGCGGCGCGCCTCGTACAGTTCGGAGCGCAGCCGTCTTCCCGGCGTGGTGGCGTCCGCGCCGAAGACTCGATAGCCTGAACCCGCCTCTCGCGACGATCGCCGTTGCCAGCCGAAACCGGTCGCACGCTGCCGTGCGCGATCGCGAATGATGGGCGCAGACTCTACGCCCGGCGCGCTGCAGGAAGGCTGTTCTCGACAGCGCGGCAGCGGCGGGCAATCCGCAACGTTGCATCGCAAGTCACGTCCCGTCGCAAGTGATTATTCGTCGTTGTTGTTGACGACTAATCAGCTGGGAGCGACGTCGTCGCGCCGCCAAAGTTACAAAGCTGATGTCTGCGCTCATCTACGCGACGCCGCCGCACGGGACAAATTGACAAAATTCGTCACGACGATAGTGACGGCATGAGCGGTAGTACCGGAGGCCGCGTGCTCTTTTCCGCGCCTCGGCTGAAGTTGCGTAACCCGCCTTGACTCGTCACTGTTTGGCATATGTCTTGCTTTGGAAATCAGGCTGTTAGGGAAGGTCGGTCACATTTGTGTAGCACGATCAGCACCGCGGCGGGGCAAAGCATGGAAAGCTGATTCCGATGAAGCTACGCGCGTGGCCGATCAGGGGCGCGTCGTGGCAGAACCCTAGGAGGCACCATAGTCCTAAGGGGGTGGCCTGCAGCGGGCAAGCGAGCCAAGCGAGCTCGCGGGGAGGGGGTGAACAAGGGAGTCGGCAGGTGGTACGGCTCGAAAACGAAAACAGACTGCCATGACGCTCGGTAACCGCTGTGTCACCGGTGGCACGGACAATTCCGACCAGCGTCGCCGCGACCGGCGTCGACGTCAAGTCCGATGACCGGCCTATTACGTCAGCATGGCGGTGCTGCCGCCTTACTGCAACTCGGGCTCGAGCTGGGATGGCTCGTTGCGGCAGTGGTCCTGGCCGTCAGATATCACAGCGCCCTCTCGTCGTTGAACGTCGTTGCGCCGGCGCTGGTGTTCGCGTTTCTGATGGTGGGCCTCAATGCTGCGTTCGGGCTTTACCGTCGAGACCGGCCGCTTCCCTTCGGTGAATACGTCCTGAGACAAGCGGCCGCGCTGGTGATCGGTTTGCCGATCGCTTACGTATCGTCACATATCCTCCCAGGCGGCCTGATCTTCCAGCAAGCATTCGTCCCGGTGGTCCTGATCGCGCTCGGCGGCCTGCTTGCGGTGCGGCAGATCATGATGTCGCCGGTCGCGCGGATGCTCTTGCCGTACCGCGTTCTGGTGCTCGGAACCGGTCCCGAGGCACTTGCCGTCGAAACGTCGCTCGAGGTAGCCAATCCTCCCGGCCTGGAGCTGGCGGGGTTCTACCCGCTCGAGAAGGTTGCTGGTAGAAGCGTTGCCGCGAGTCGCATCGTCTCGACTCATCTGACGCTGGAAGAAACGGTGAAGCATCTTGGAGTCGATGAAATTATCGTCGCCGTGCGGGAACAACGTGGCGGTGTGCTTCCGCTGCGAGCGTTGCTCGACTGCCGCCTGGGCGGCATCCAGATCACCGACCTTCCGCGATTCTTCGAGCGCGTACACGGGCGCGTCCCGATCGACTCGCTCAAGGCAAGCTGGCTGATCTACGGGAAGGGCTTTCGTCAAACCTGGCTGCGCGGTTTCGTGAAACGCGGTTTCGACATCATCGTCACAGCAGTGCTGCTGCCCATCGCACTCCCGATCATGGTGATCATGGCTTTCCTGATCTCGCTCGATGGCGGCACGCCCATCATTTACAGGCAGGAGAGAGTCGGTCGCCGCGGGCAGAAATTCACGCTGCTCAAGTTTCGGAGCATGACCCAGGACGCCGAAAAGGACGGGCAGGCGTTTTGGGCAAGCATCAACGACACACGAATTACGGCTGTCGGGCGCTTCATGCGCCGCACGCGGATCGACGAGCTGCCGCAGCTGATCAACGTCCTCAGAGGGGAGATGAGCTTCGTCGGTCCGCGGCCAGAGCGCCCGCCGTTTGTCGCCACGCTCACCGAGAAAATCCCGTTCTATGCGATCCGCCACAGTGTCAAGCCAGGCTTAACCGGTTGGGCGCAAGTGCGCTACACCTACGGCGGGAATATCGAGGAGTCCGTCAAGAAGCTCGAATATGATCTTTACTACGTCAAGAATCACTCGCTGCTGCTCGATCTGTTGATTCTCCTCAGAACCGTGAGGGTAGTCCTGCTCGGCGAAGGCGCGCGGTGAGCGACGCGACGCCCCGCGTCGCTTGTCCAGCACAGCCAGAGTGGAACGACAATCCCGAGCAACTGGCTCGCGCGGCTGCATCGGATCAGCAATCGCGTCGCGGCAGCGCAGCTGCGTACGGGTTTCGCCAGGCGCCCAATCCGCGGTAGAGTTTGAGCTTCCTGCCCGCAGCGAACCCGTCCGGTGACTACAAGTAATCTCTTGACCGCCGCAATCTGGAGCTACAGCTTGGCTGCAGCCGCGTTCTGCGCGTTCTCGCTGCGCATGACGTTGAGATGGCGCGGTGGGCTATCCGCAGTGCTTCTTCTCTGCGCCACCGTCGCCAGCACGCTGTGGGCGGCTGCGGAGATCACTTTGGCCCTTTGGCCCAGCGCAGCGAGCTGGGTGGCGTCCAATAGCCTGGACACCGTGCGTTACGCACTCTGGTTCGCGTTTCTGTACAGTCTCGTCAGCCGCATCGCCGTGAACACGATCCGCGCCGGCACGAAGATCGTGCCATGGTGGCTCTTCGTTGCAATTGCGGTCGGCCTCATCTCCAGCGTCGCGCTTCCGGACCGCGAACCTCTACGCAGCATGTTCGGCGACCAAGCCGGCATGATCGTATACGCGGTGCGCGTCGGGCTGGCCGTCGTCGGATTGGTGCTCGTCGAGCGCCTCTTTCGCAGTGCCGCAGCGCATGCGCGTTGGGCAGTCAAGCCGCTGTGCCTGGGGCTGGCAGGGCTCTTCGGTTTTGATCTGTTCTTCTACTCCGATGCGATGCTGTTTGGCCGCCGCGACCTCGATATCTGGGTGGCGCGAGGTGTCGCTCACGCGCTGGTCATCCCCTTCCTCGCGGTTGCTGCGGCCAGGAACCCGGCGTGGACGATCGAGATGCATCTGTCGCGGGGAGCGGTGCTGCGCTCGACGGCGCTTCTGGCGTCGGGCTTGTTCCTTCTGGCGGTCGCAGTGGCCGGTTATTTTGTGCGCTTTGTCGGCGGGGAACTCGGCAAGGCACTGCAGATCGAGTTCCTGTTCGCTGCGCTGCTGCTCCTTGGCTTGGCGGTGTTTTCGGGCAGCTTCAGGTCCAAGCTCAAGGTCTTCGTCAGCAAGCATTTCTTCTCCTATCGCTACGACTACCGGGAAGAATGGCTGCGCTTCACTCGCACGCTGTCTGCGGACAGTTCTCCTCAGGGCGTGCAGCAGCACAGCATCAAAGCGCTGGCGGATCTGGTCGAAAGCCCTGCGGGCGCTTTATGGTTGAGGCAAAGCGACCAATCGTTCCGGCCGGCGGCGCGCTCCAACATGCCTGCGGTCAATGCCGTGGAACCGGCAGACGGCTCGCTCGGGAAATTTCTGGAGCGGACCGGCTGGGTCATCGATCTCACCGAGCATGTCTCGACACCGGAGCGCTATCCGGGCCTCACCCTTCCCGAATGGCTGGTCTCGCTGCCGGGCGCGTGGCTCGTGGTCCCGCTCCCCTCGCACACCGGCCTCCTGGGTTTCGTCGTGCTCGTCACCGCGCGCGCCTCGATCAAGGTGGATTGGGAAGTGCTCGACTTGCTGAAGACTGCGGGCCGGCAGGCGGCGAGCTATCTCGGTCAGATTCAAGTAACCGAAGCCTTGCTCGAGGCACGCAAATTCGACGCGTTCAACCGCATGTCGGCGTTTGTGGTCCACGACCTGAAGAACCTTGTGGCTCAGCTTTCATTGCTGCTGCGGAATGCAGAGCGACACCGAAACAATCCGGAGTTTCAACGCGACATGCTCATGACGGTGGGAAATGTCGTAGAACGCATGAACAAGCTGATGCTGCAATTGAGGACCGGGGCGACGCCCGTCGAGAAGCCGCGGCCCGTAGATCTGGAGGCGGTCATACGCGACGTCTGTGTGGCCAAGTCGGAACAGAATGCGTCGATTGAAATGGATTTGACCCCCGGGGTCTCCGCGATGGGTCACGCCGACCAGTTCGAGCATGTCATCGGTCATTTGGTGCAAAATGCGCTCGATGCAACCGACGGTCGCGGGAGGGTGGCGGTTCGGTTGCGCCGCGACGATCAAGCCGCGGTGATCGAAGTCACGGATAGCGGCGTGGGCATGACGCCCGAATTTGTCCGGGACCGGCTGTTCAAGCCTTTTCAGACGACCAAGGCGAAGGGCATGGGCGTTGGTGTCTATGAGAGCGCGCAGTACGTGACGGAACGCGGCGGACGGATCCTGGTCGACAGCACGCCCGATGTGGGAACGCGGGTGCGCGTCGTGTTGCCGCTGGGACCCGACGCTGCTGCCGCCAAGCTGGAACCCAAAGAAGCCGCATGAGCGAAACGCGCAGACACTTGCTCATCGTCGAAGACGATCCGGCGTTGCAGAAACAGATGTGCTGGGCATTCGATCAGTATGAGACGATCGTCGCCGGCGATCGTGAGTCTGCAGTTGCGTCGGTGCGACGCCATGAGCCGGCCGTCGTTACGATGGACCTCGGTCTGCCGCCGCGTCCGGACGACCCAACGGAGGGCCTGCAGCTCCTCGAGGAAGTTCACGCGCTGGCACCCGACACCAAAGTGATCGTTCTTACCGGGCAGAACGACCGCGCCAACGCGCTCAAGGCGATCGCCTTGGGTGCTTACGATTTTTGCGAGAAGCCATTCGAACCCGTGATCCTGACGCTGATGCTCGAGCGGGCATTCCGTGTTCACGACCTGCAGGAGGAGAATCGGCGCCTCCAGGCGGTGCAGCAGACGCCCGTGATGGCGGGAATCATCACGCGCGATCCTGGAATGCAGAAGATTTGTCGCACCGTCGAGAAAATCGCCCCGACATCGGCCACCCTTCTGATTCTTGGCGAGTCCGGCACCGGCAAGGAGCTGCTCGCTCGCGCGTTGCACGACCTTTCGCCAAGGAAGAGCAACCGGTTCGTCACGATCAACTGTGCGGCGATCCCTGAAACGCTGCTCGAAAGCGAGCTCTTCGGGTACGAAAAGGGCGCCTTCACGGGCGCGGCGAAACAGACCATCGGCAAGATTGAGACCGCCCACGGCGGGACTCTCTTCCTCGATGAGATCGGCGATCTTTCACTCTCTTTGCAGGTGAAGTTGCTGCGCTTCCTGCAGGAGCGTGTGATCGAACGGATCGGAGGGCGGCACGAGATTCCGATCGACGTGCGGATCGTCTGTGCGACCCATCAGAATCTCAAGGATCTGACTGCAGCGGGAAAGTTTCGCGAAGATCTCTATTACCGACTGGCCGAAATAGTACTGGAGGTGCCACCGCTGCGCTCGCGCAAAGGCGATGCCGCATTCCTCGCCCATGGGTTCGTGCATCGTTTCGGCGGCGAGCAAAGGCGCGGTTCGATGACGCTCCTTCCGGACGCGGTTGCCGCGATCGAATCCCACCCGTGGCCGGGGAACGTGCGCGAACTCGAAAACGTCATCAAGCGCGCTGTGATCATGGCCGATGGCCAGGGGATCGGCGCCGCAGATATCGGCATCTCGCCGGAGACACAGGACCAGGAAACAATGCACCTCAACTTGCGCCAGGTGCGCGACGAAGCGGAGAAACAGGCGGTCCTCCGCGCCCTCGGCAGAGTCAATGGTAACCTCAGCAAGGCGGCCGACCTCCTCGGCGTCAGCCGACCCACGCTGTACGAACTCATCCATCGCTTCGGCCTCAAGTGAAACTTCGGCAAACCGATGAACCTCAAGATCAGAGGAAGTGATACGACAATGAAGCAGCCTAGACGGAATGTTCTAGTCAAAGTGGGCGTGATCGCAGGACTTTGTGGGCTCCTCGCCGCCTGTGGCGGGGATTCCCCCGAATCGCTGGTCAAGTCGGCTAGGGACTATCTTGCCAAGGGCGATTCCAGCGCTGCGGTGATCCAGCTCAGGAATGCTCTCCAAAAGGCCCCGAACAATGCCGAAGCGCGGTACCTGTTTGGGAACATCTTGATCGAGCGTCGGGATTCCGCGGGCGCCGTCAAGGAGCTCCGCATGGCGCTGCAATTAGGTTATCCGCCGGAACAAACGCTGCCGGCGCTCGCTCGCGCCCTGATCGACGAAGGAGACGCGAAGGAGCTGGTCTCTGAATTCGGTGGCACGAATCTCGGGAGTGCCGATGCTCAGGCAGCGCTCAAGACGACCATCGGCAAGGCGCTGCTCTCGCTTGGCAAACCAAAGGAGGCGGAAGCGGCATTCAATGCGGCACTGGCCGCCAAAGCCGACTTTGCCGCGGCGCTGCTTGGCGTCGCTACGTTGCGAGCCACGGATGGAAACATTCAGGGGGCTAAGAAAATCGTGGATGACGTTCTGGCGCAGCCACAGGCGCCGCCCGAGGCGTCGCTGCTGAAGGCCCGGCTCCTCATGGCCGAGAACAAGCGCGACGAGGCACTCGCGGTCCTGCAAAAAGCGGTGGAGGCAAAGCCCGATTATCTGCCTGCGCACTACGAGCTTGTTTCATTGCTGATCGCCAAGCGCGACCTCGACCTGGCGAGCGCGCAGGTTGCCGCCATCAGAAAGGCTTCGAAACAGGATGTCCGCGCCTACTACTTCGATGCACTCATTGCGTCCCAACGAGGCAACCTTCCAGCGGCGCGCGAAGCGATCCAGCAGGTTCTGAAGGCTTCACCGCAACACCTGCCGAGTCTGTTGCTCGCCGGTGAAGTCGAGTTTCGCGCCGGACAGTTCAATCAGGCGCAGGATTATCTGCGGAGAGCACTGAACGGGTCGCCCGGCTTGCCGTACGCAGAACGCCTCCTTGCTGCGACCTATCTGCGCATGGGCATCCCGGCACGTGCCGTCGAAGTGCTGCAGCCTCAGCTCAGCCATGGCAACCGTGACCCGCAGCTCATGGCAGTCGCCGGCGAGGCATATTTGGCCGTCGGTGACTTCCCGAGGGCAGCACAATATTTCGCGCAGACGACGGTGCTGGATCCGAAGAATGCGACAGCGCGGATGCGCTTGGGGCAGGTACGGTTCGCGGAAGGCGACGTCGAGGGCGCGATTCGCGACCTCGAGGCCGCCTCCGCGCTGGATCCGAACGTGTCTCCGGCCGACCTGGCACTGATCGCGAATCTCCTTCGCCAGAAACAGCTCGATCAGGCACTGACTGCGGTCGCCCGGCTCGAGAAGAAACAGCCCAACAACCCGCTGGTATACAACCTCAAGGGAATCGTCTACCTGGTCAAGCGCGATATCGCGACCGCGCGCGCGAACTTCGAACGCGCGTTGCAGATCCAGTCCGATTATCTTCCGGCGATCGGCAATCTTGCGCAGCTCGATCGGCTTGACAAGAAGCCGGACGCAGCGCGCAAGCGTTATCAGGCTATCCTCGAGAAGGAACCGAAGAACGAACAGGCGCTGCTGGGCTACGCCGGTCTCGTGCAATCGCTCCGCGGTGAGCCCGGCGAGATAGAGTCGTTGCTCAAGAGGGCCGTAAGCGCGAACCCGCAATCGATCAGCGCGCGAACCGCGCTCGTCAGTTTCTACACCCAGAGGGGCGATGGCAAGCAGGCGCAGCTCGCGGCGCAAGACGCGAACGCCGCCTTGCCCAATGACCCCCGAACACTCGAACTACTGGGGCAAGTGCAACTGGCAACGGGAGACGCCACTCTGGCCGTCGGTACTTTCAACAAACTGGTGGCAGCCCGACCTGGCTCGGTCGAGCCGCTCATTCGCCTGGCTCGGGCACTTGTCGCCGTGAAGGATTACGACAAGGCAGTGGAGAAGCTGCGCGATGCGCTGGCGATCAACCCCGAGTTCTATGAGGCATCTCGGGAGATCGTTGTCATCTATGTCATGTCCGACCGGACCGAGCAAGCATTGCGGGAACTCAAGTCGATCCAGCGGCGGCAACCGGACGACGCGCGCGGCTACATCCTCGAAGGTGACCTCTGGGGAAAGCAGCAGAAATGGGCCGAGGCAGAAGCAGCCTTCAAGGCGGCGCAGAAGCGAGCGCCTGATGACGGCATGGTCGCTGCCAAGTTGCATGCAACGGCGAGCGGCGGTGGCAAAAGCGCCGCAGCCGATGCTGCAGCCGATAAATGGCTGCGCGAGCATCCGAAGGACATCGTGCTGCACAACTATCTCGGCGAGCGCGCACTGCGCATGAAGGATTACAAAACTGCGGCTCGGCATTATCAGGCGATCGTAACCCAACAACCCGAGAACGCGATATTTCTCAACAATCTCGCCTGGGTTTCGGCCGAGCTGGGCGATCCCAAAGCACTGTCTTATGCCGAAAAAGCGTCGGCACTCGCACCGGCGAATCCTGCAGTGATGGACACCCTGGGAATGCTGTTGGTCAAGAAAGGTAACGTGACCCAGGGACTCGAGAAGCTCCAGCAGGCAGCGCAACTCGCGCCGAACCAGGCTGCGATCCGGTTGCACCTGGCCAAAGCGCTCATCAAAGCCGGTGACAAGGCGGCTGCGCGCAAGGAATTGGACGCCCTCGCCGAGGCGGGCCAAGCGGCTGACAAGACCGCCGCGGATGACAAAGGTACGAGCGCGGCGCAGAAATCTGCGCCGGCTCCGGTGGGCAAAACGCCGCCGCTGACATGCGGTCCCGATTGTGCTGCGGAAGTCGCGGCGCTGCTGAAGACGCTGTAGCGTGTCAGACGGTCTTGTCGCGCGAGGCGCCCCGATGGGGCGCCCGCGGCTGGTACGCGTACAAACACCCCGAAAGGAGTCGAGGTGACCGTCGTCGCCGTGGTCGGCCTGGGATACGTGGGCCTGCCCCTTGCCGTCGAGTTTGGGAAAATATATCCCACCGTGGGCTTCGATCTTTCCGAGAAAAAGATCGCAGCGTACCGCAACTTCGTGGATCCAACGGGGGAAGTAAGCCAGGCAGAGCTCAAGGCGGCGTCCCGGCTGCGCGTCACGACCGATGCTGCCGACCTCGTCGACGCGGACTTTGTCATCGTCGCGGTGCCGACACCGGTCGATCAGGCGCACCAGCCGGACTTCGGGCCGCTGTTGGCAGCGAGCGAAGCGGTGGGTAAAAACTTGAAGCGCGGCGCGACCGTCGTGTTCGAGTCGACCGTTTATCCCGGTGCGACCGAAGAAATCTGCGTGCCCGTCGTCGAACGGCACTCGGGCTTCACGTGGCGGCGCGATTTTTTCGTCGGCTATTCTCCCGAACGCATCAACCCGGGTGACAAGGAGCATTCGCTGACGCGGATTATCAAGGTAGTCTCCGGCGACTCGCCCGAAACCTTGGAAAAGGTTGCCGAGGTATACAGCAGCATCATCGCAGCGGGTGTGCACCGGGCGAGCAGCATCAAGGTCGCCGAGGCAGCCAAGGTAATCGAAAACACCCAGCGAGACCTGAACATCGCGCTGATCAACGAACTCGCGTTGATCTTCCACAAGATCGGCATCGATACCACCGAAGTATTGGAGGCGGCGGGCTCGAAATGGAACTTCCTGCAGTTCCGGCCCGGGTTGGTCGGCGGGCATTGCATTGGTGTCGATCCGTACTATCTGACGCACAAGGCCGACATGCTCGGCTACCACCCGCAGGTGATTCTGGCGGGACGTCGCATCAATGACGGTATGGGAAAATACGTGGCCGATCAGACCGTCAAGCTAATGATCCAGGCCGGATCGTCGGTGAAGGGTGCGGCGGTGAACGTGCTGGGTCTCACGTTCAAGGAGAATTGTCCCGATCTGCGCAACTCGCGCGTCATCGATGTCGTCCGGGAGCTCACCGCTTTCGGGGCGCGCGTTCACGTCCATGATCCGGTCGCCGATCCCGCCGAGGCGATGCACGAGTACGGGCTGATGCTCACGCCCTGGGACGAGCTGCCGCGCGCTGACGCGATCGTCTCCGCGGTTGCGCACCGTGCGTTGAGAGGGCGGTCCGTGGACGAGCTTGCGGCCAAACTCGTGCCCAACGGCGTTTATGTCGACGTAAAGAGTCAGGTCGATGCCGCGGCACTGCGCTCGCGCGGAGTAAAAGTGTGGAGACTGTGACGAACATCACGACGCGCGAGTCGATCGCCATGCGGGCGGCCATTTCCCAACTGCGCGCCAAACCCCTGCGCTGGCTGGTGACAGGCAGCGCCGGGTTCATCGGTTCGCACTTGGTTGAAGCGCTGCTGCGCTTGGGACAGCATGTCGCCAGCGTCGACAACTTCGAGACCGGCCACCGCAGGAATCTCGAGGAGGTGCGAGCGGCAGTCGGCGAGGAAGCGTGGCGGCGGCATGAGTTCCTGGAAGCCGACATTGTCGATCCCGGCGCATGTCGCCGGGCTTGCCAGGCGGCGAACATCGTGTTGCATCAGGCAGCGCTGGGCTCCGTGCCACGTTCCATCAGCGATCCGCTTCGCACGCACGCGGCCAACGCAACCGGCTTCCTGAACATGCTCGTTGCGGCTCGAGACGCCCGCGTAAGCCGATTCGTATACGCGAGCTCGAGCTCGACCTACGGTGATACTCCGGAGCTGCCCAAGGTCGAGGACCGGATCGGCCGCCCGTTGTCGCCTTACGCGCTCACGAAGTACGTCGACGAGGTCTATGCCGAGGTATTCGGCCGGTGCTACGGAACAGCCTCGATCGGGCTGCGCTACTTCAACGTATTCGGTCCGCGGCAGGACCCCGAAGGCGCGTATGCCGCGGTGATCCCGCGATGGGTGGAGGCGATGCTGCACGGCAGGCCAGTCGTGATCTACGGCGATGGCGAGACCACTCGCGACTTCTGTTACATCGCCAACGTCGTGCAAGCCAACCTGCTGGCGGCGACCAGCGGCGATCCGGAGGTCCTCGGCCAGATCTACAACGTCGCGGTAGGCGGGCGCATGTCGCTCAACATGCTGTTTGAAACGTTGCATGGTCTGGTTCGCGAGCGACATCCTCACCATAGCGTCCCGGCCCCGGCTTACGAGGAGTTCCGACCCGGGGACATCCGGCACTCGCAGGCCGATATAGGCAAGGCGCGGCGCTTGTTGGGGTACGATCCGACTTACGACGTACGGAGCGGCCTCCGGGTGTCTTTGCCGTGGTACGAGGCCCGACTTCGCCAACCGGCTGGTGGCCGCAAAGAGGAGATCCTGCGTGTCGATGACCTCACCTAGGTTCGCTGGGCAGCGTCGACCCCGGATTCGGCCGTCGGTCGGGTTTCGCTGGCTGGCGGCGGGCGCATTCTCGCTCGCAACCGGCGGCATCGCAGCCCAGGAGATTTCCGACGCTCCCAAGATCGATGTCGCTTCGAGTCTCCTCGCCCAAGCGGTGGCTTACGAACACGGCGAGGGCGTTCCGAAAGATCCGATCAGGGCATCGGCGCTGTACTGCGAGGCGGCGCGAAGCGGCGATGCGGAAGCGCAATTCAGCCTCGGGTGGATGTACGCTAACGCGCGGGGAATTGCTCGCGACGATGCCGTGGCGGCATCGCTGTTTGCGCTCGCCGCCGAGCAGGGGCATGCGGCCGCGCGCAAGGCATTGCAATTCATCCGCGACGAGGGAGGTCGTCTGCCTGATTGCATGCTTCCTGACGAGCCCGCTGTCAGCGAGGCGGTGCAAGAAGCGGGTGTCGATCCTTTCGCAGGCCTGCCACCGAAAAAGCAAAAGATCGCGGAATTGGTAAACATGCTGGCACCGGCATATACGGTGGCCCCACGGCTAGCGCTTGCCGTCATCACCGTCGAATCGAATTTCGACCCGAACGCGCGATCGCGGAAGGATGCGCGCGGACTGATGCAGCTCATCCCCGACACGGCGACACGATTCCGGGTCAAGAACGCGTTCGATGCGCGCGACAACGTGCGCGGCGGCTTGGCTTATCTGCGCTGGCTGTTGTCTTACTACCGCGGCGAGGTCGCTCTTGCCGCCGCGGCGTACAACGCCGGCGAGGCCGTCGTCGACAGGTACCACGGTGTGCCGCCGTACCCGGAAACCCGCAGCTACGTGCAGCGAGTTCTTGCCCTGTTCGGCAACGAGCGTCATCCGTACGATCCCAAGCTTGTTGTGCCCGCGCCGTTCGTCACACCGCGGTAAGTGGATGCGGGCGCGCATCCCCTTTGATATCCGGAACGCGAGACGCGCTGGTGTGCGCCGCTTCGGCGTAATGCTGCCCGCTCTCTGGATATTGCTCGCGGCGCCTGCGACGCGCGCGGATAACGCGGTCAGCACCATCGAACGCGTCAAGGGCTCGGTCGTTGCCGTCGGAACTTTCGAGCGCACACGGGTGCCCGCGTTTCAGTTCCGGGCCACGGGCTTCGTCGTGGGCGATGGATCGCTGGTCGCGACTAACGCCCACGCGTTGCCGGCAATGCTCGACAGCGAACGTCGCGAAACACTGGTAATCGCGATTCCTGTGCCAGGGCGGGAACCGCAGGTGCGCGAAGCGCGGGAGGTCGCCGTTGACAGCGGGACCGATCTGGCAGTGCTCAAGATCAACGGACCGCCACTTCCGGCGCTGAAGCTCGGTGGTCTTGAAGGTGTCCGCGAAGGACAAAGCGTCCTGTTTACCGGGTTTCCGATCGGCGGCGTTCTCGGCGTCTTCGCGGCAACCCATCGGGGAATGGTTGCAGCGATTACGCCGATCGTCATCCCGCCTCCTAGAGCAGCCAATCTCGATCCCCGCGTGTACCGTCGACTGACGACAGGTTCCTTTCCGGTGCTTCAGCTCGACGCGACCGCCTATCCCGGCAACAGCGGCAGTCCGGTCTACGACCCGGAGTCTGGCGAGGTGCTCGGCATCATCAACATGGTGTTCGTCAAAGGGACCAAGGAGACGGCACTGACTCAGCCCAGCGGCATTACCTACGCCATACCGGCCAAGCATTTGCAGGCGCTTGTAACCAAGGCACAGTGATCGCTTGGTCGTAGCCGACGTGGCCTGGCTGAAGGCATTGCTGAAGGCGTTCGTCCTGCCGCCGACCGGGCCACTGCTGCTCGCGGCGGTGGGTCTGTGGATGAGCGGACGGATGGCGCGCGGCGGGCGGATCATGGCCTGGACGGGGATCCTGCTGCTGCTCGCCTTGTCCACCCCGATGGTCGCTCTCCTGCTGCTGAAGCTCGTCGATACTTCGCCCCCGCTCGATGTCCAGCGCGCCCGGAGCGCGCAGGCGATCGTCATCCTGGGCGGCGGAGTCCGGCGCCATGCAGCCGAATACGGCGGCGACACACTCGGGCATTTGACGCTCGAGCGGGTGCGTTACGGTGCGCAGGTCGCACGCGCCATCGGCCTGCCGGTGCTCGTGACAGGGGGTTCAGTTTTCGGGGGAGAGCCGGAGGCAAAATTGATGCAAGCCGCGCTCGAGCGCGAGTTCGACGTGCCGGTGCGCTGGACGGAGATACGATCGCGGAACACGCATGAGAACGCTGTGCGATCGGCAGAGATCCTCCGCGCCGAACACATCAGCCGGATCGTTCTCGTGGCGCACAGCTTCGACATGCCGCGCGCCAAGGCCGAATTCGCTGCACAAGGCATCGAAGCGATAGTTGCGCCGACGGGCATTCCCAGCGGGGAATTGGACACACCACTCGATGCCCTGCCCAGCCTGGGGGCGCTACAGAGCAGTTACTACGCACTCTACGAGATCTTCGCCAACGTGGCCCGATGGATCACACTTAACGTCGGGACTCGGATTTCCAAAGAGCAACATGCTTATTTTGTGGTTCCGCATGTCATGGTTTCGTTGTTCAGGAACTGCTCGCTCCGATGGAACCAGGGACCGGTAACATAGACTCTTTGCCACAACCTGTCGTCTACCGCTGACGAAGTCGCAATACGAATGCTCATCGCCTCGAGGTGCCGCCCGGCGACAAGTTCTGGCGTTCCGTCTCGGATGGGCTTAAAATCGACGCGCGATGTCATGTTCATAAAACATGCTGTAACAAGGGTGCCGTAACAATGGGATGGGGATTCCACGTTGATCCCGAGACATAAATCGGCGGCAGTTGTTGTTCCCGTTTCGCTGGCTGATTCCTGACCCGAAAGGAACTCAAAATGCGTTCGATCAAGAATCGCAACCTCTTCGCGGGCCATGTCGCGCGTGTCGTTGTCCAGGCGGCAGTCGTTCTGACGGCTGCGGCGATCATGGGGTGCAAAACGACCCCGTATCCACCGGCGCCGCAGAATGCGGCGACCCCCGACTATCTCTACAAGCTCGGGCCGCTCGACTCGGTCAACGTGGTCGTGTGGCGGAATCCCGAGCTCTCGACGAGCGTCACGATCCGGCCCGATGGCAAGATCACCGCCCCGCTCATCGAGGATCTACCCGCGATCGGGAGAGATTCGACCACGCTCGCCCGCGACATCGAAAAGGCGTTGTCCAAGTACATCCGCGATCCGGTCGTCACAGTGATCGTCGGCGGTTTCAACGGACCGTATCCGGAGCAGATCCGGGTCGTCGGAGAGGCCGCCAAGCCGCAGGCGCTACCCTATCGCCAGGGGATGACGCTTCTGGACTTGATGATCGCGGTCGGCGGGCTGACCGATTTCGCGGACGGCAACAATGCTTCCATCATGCGGACCTCGGAGGGCGGCCGGCAGTACAACGTGCGGCTGAAGGATTTGATCAAGCGCGGCGACATCTCCGCCAACGTCGATGTCAAGCCCGGCGATATCCTCCTGATCCCGCAGAGTTGGTTTTGATGACCCTTCGCCGGACGCGTAGGCATTTTCCTGGCTCACGGAGGCCGCAACCATGCAGGAATTAGTTGAGCAGGTTCTTGCCCTCTTGCGGGGCATGTGGCAACGCCGCTGGATCGGTCTGGGCGTTGCCTGGCTGACCGCGATCATCGGGGCCGTTATCATCTTTCGGCTGCCCGACAAATACGAGGCTTCCGCCCGTGTCTACGTGGATACCCAGTCGCTGCTGCAGCCGTTGATGGCAGGCATGGCAGTGATGCCGGACGCAGGCCAGCAGGTCGCGATCCTGAGCCGCATGCTGCTCAGCCGGCCGAACCTCGAGAAGATCATCCGCAAGTCCGACCTCGATACCAGCGCGGGCAGGAACGCTGCCGATTTGGTCGACGAGGCGGTAGGTTCGCTCAGCATCTCCCGCGCGGGCGGCGACAACCTTTACACCATCGCCTTTCGTTATCCCGACGGCCGCAAGGCGCGCGACGTGGTCCAGGCGGCGCTGTCGACGTTCATTGAACAGAGCCTCGGCCGGACGCGCAGCGGCACCGACAGCGCACGCAAGTTCGTAGACGACCAGATCAAGGATTACGAGAGCAAGCTCCGGGAATCGGAAGCCCGCATGCAGGCGTTCCGCTTGAAATACCTCGGTTTGATCGGCACGAGCGGCCAGGGCTACGTGGGGCAGATGACGGCGTTGACCGAGCAGATCAAGGACGCGCGGGTCGAGCTCCGCGTCGCAGAGCAGACGCGGGAGAGTATCCGGAAGCAGCTCGAGGAACAAACGCAGCGCGGCCCTGCGGCGACCAGCAGGCGCATGGCCGCAGTCTCCGTACCGGAGCTCGACAACCGTATCAATGAGCAGAAGCGCCAGCTCGACGAGTTGCTGCGAAAGTACACGGATCAGCATCCGGACGTCGTTAGCACCAAGCGGCTGTTGACGCAGCTCCAGGAGGACCGGAAGCGTGAGATCGAGGTCCGTAGCAGGGCGGCGGAAAGCGACCCTGGCAGCCCCTTGACAGGAGACCCGGTCGCCCAGCAGCTGAAGGTCGCCTTGAACGACGCCGAAGCCAACGTCACGACGGTTCGCGCGCGCCTCGGAGAATACGAGGCACGCTACAACCAGCTGCGTTCCTCGGCCGAGACGCTGCCCAAGATCGACATGGAGCTCACGCAGCTCGACCGGGATTACGGTATCCAGAAGCGCCAGTACGAGAGTCTCGTCGCACGGCGCGAGACAGCCAGCCTGACCGGGAAGCTCGAAGACGCGGGCGTTGCGGAGTTCAGGATCATCGACCCGCCGCGTGTTACGCCGAACCCGGTGGCGCCGAACCGGCTGCTGCTTCTCGGGCTGGTCGTCGCGGGGTCGCTTTTCGCCGGGCTCGCCATGAGTTGGCTGGTGAGTCAGACACGACCCACTTTTCGTGACGGACGTACCTTGCGCGAGGTGGCGCAGCGCCCGTTGCTCGGCATGATCAGTATTCTCCCCACCCACAACTGGCGCGTGATGCAGCGTCGCGCCGCGTTACTCTTTGCCGGGGGGATTGGCGGCCTGATCGCGTCGTATGGCGCTGCTTTCGCCTTCTTTTTCCTGACCTCACGTGGATCCTGAGAGACAGCGCATGGATCTCGTCGAGAAAGCGGCGCAGCGCCTCGCCCAGCTTCAGAAGGCTGGAGTCGAGGTTCCGGTACCGGAGACCGATCCCGGTGCCCAGGTACCGCCGGCAAGTCCCGGCACGGAGTCGATTCCCACGCCGGAGCGCTTCGCGCAGGCGCTGGAGCGGACGCAATCACCCGACACTCGAGCAATGGCCCCCCCGCCAGCTAGGGCGGCGTCTGCGGCGCCTGGCCAGCGGCAACGCCAGCCTGCTGAGGCGGGCCCGCGCAGCAAGGTGGTCCACATCGACCTCGAGGCATTGGCAGCCGCGGGATTCGTTACCCCTGAAGCGCAGCGATCGCAGATCGCCGACGAGTTTCGCGTGATCAAACGACCGATCATCAGGAACGCACGCGAAAGAACCGGGGCGAGGGCCGAGCGCGCCAACCTGGTCATGGTGACCAGCGCGATCCCCGCCGAGGGCAAGAGCTTCGTCTCGCTCAACCTGGCGATGAGCATCGCCCTGGAAATCGACAGCACCGCGCTTCTGATCGACGCGGATGTGGCCAACCCGAGTCTCATGCAGATGACCCATCTGCCGCCGGCATCCAAGGGACTGCTCGACTTGCTTACCAGTACTGATACCAAGCTCGCCGACGTTCTGCTCAGAACTAACGTAGAGAAATTATCACTGTTGCCGTCGGGCACCGCGCACGGGCGCGCAACCGAGATGCTGGCGAGCGAGACCATGGCTGCCCTGCTCGAGGAGATGGCGTCCCGCTACTCGGATCGGATTCTGGTCTTCGATTCGCCGCCATTGCTGGCGACCACCGAAGCGCGCGCGCTGGCGTCGCATATGGGCCAGATCATCATGGTTGTGGAGGCCGATCGTACGGCTCAGGCGATGGTCAAGCATGCGCTGGAAACCATCGAAAGCTGTCCGGTGGTCATGATGGTATTGAACAAGGCGCCGCGCCCCGAGGTAGGCAGCTACTACGGTCACCACTACTACGCTACTCCCGCCGCGTCCTGACCCGGAGAGCGAATCTCGTGCGTGGATGTCGCCGATCGGGGTCTGCCAGTGTCGACGAGCCAAGACCCGCGGCGTGGCGTGGCGCGCGGTGGGGCACCGTAGCCGCCGCGATCGGGTGTATCGCGCTGCCGGGAGTCGCGCACGCCGAGAGGTGGACCACGTCGGCCTCGGTCGGGGCCACCGAGACTTACAACCACTACTCTGGTGGGGGGCAGCCCAGCGACGGATTCGCGACGTCCCTCAGCGCCTCGCTCGGCATCCGGGGCGAAGGCGCCCGCATGAAGCTCAATGGCATCCTGGGCGCGACCGAAGTGTTCTACGTGGGACAAAGTCAGAACAATAGTTTCTCGCCGAATGTCAGCCTCACCGCGAACCTGGAAGCGATCGAGAAGTTTTTCTACATCGACGCTCAGGCCAGCGCCGCAACGAGCTTCGTTTCGCCATTCGGCCCGCAGCCGAGCAACCTGACGATTCCGACCAACAACCGCTATATCGCGGAGGCGTATAGGGTCAGCCCATATATCCAGGGGGTGATTGCACCGAACATCTTGTATTCGCTACGCGACGACAATACTTGGACGCGCTCCAGCACTTTCGGCGATTCCTCGCTCAAAACGCCGGGCACTTATGGGAACAATCTCAGCGGGCAGCTGAGCTCATCGGCCGGGCCTTGGGGCTGGACGCTGGACTACAGCCGGCAGTACTACGATAACGGTATCACTGGCGGTGCATCAACCTTGCAGACCGCGCATGCCATCGGATCCTACCAGATCGATCCTCAGTTAACGGTATCGCTCCGCGGCGGATACGAGCGCGACAAGTTCTCGATGGCGCCCACCGAACAAGGAGTCATTTACGGCGCCGGCATGAGTTGGCGGCCAACGGAGCGGACATCCTTCAACGGCTTCTGGGAGCACCATTTTTATGGCTCATCCTATTCCGCCCAGCTCAGCCATCGGCTGCCGAACATTGCCCTGAGCGCGAGCGCCTCGCGCGGGCTCAATAACTATCCGCAGTTCGCTTTCCAGATTCCGGGTAGCGTCACCGTAGCGCAATTTCTGGATGCCGCGTTCACGACCCGGATTCCGGATCCGGTCGCGAGAGCGCAGGCAGTTGCGCAGTTTCTTGCGCAGACCGGGCTGCCGCCCATCCTGCTAAGCCCGCTCAACTTCTATAGCGCGCAGACCAGTCTGCAGCAGAGCGCGAATCTGTCTGCGGTTTGGGTCGGTGCACTCAACTCGATTGGATTCACGTTGTTCAGGACGAAAACCGAAACGATCGCGGGCACGCTAGCCGGACTGCCGGACGTCTTCCAGGTCGCGGCGAACAGCACCCAAACGGGCTGCGGCGTCAATTACAGCCATCGCCTGACCGGGTTCACCAATCTCGTCGCGAACGCAACGTATTCCAGGACGACCCCGAACAGCAGCGAGGATTCCGCGAACAATGCGCGGACCAATAACTTCAACGCTTTAATCGGCTTGAGTACGCAATTCACGCCGAAGACGAGCGGATCGGTCGGCTTGTCCTATTTCGTCTCCGACAGCCCTGGCAGCAGCACTGCGAACACGTCCGCGGTGAGCGTGTATGCCAGCATCTCACATACCTTCTAGGCCACATCGTGTACGAAACCTTTTTCGGGCTGACAGGTAAGCCGTTCCAGCTCAATCCGGATCCCGCCTTCTTCTACGGCAGTCGCGGCCACAAGCGCGCTTTCGCCTACCTGCAGTACGGCGTGCACCAGAGCGAGGGTTTTATCATCATCACCGGGGAGGTCGGAGCGGGGAAGACCACGCTCGTCCGCAGCCTGCTCGAACAAATCGATCCCAACCGTCTCGTCGCGGCGCAGCTCGTCACCACCCAGCTTGACGCAGAGGACTTGCTGCGCGCCGTCGCCATGGCCTTTGGGTTTTCGACCAGAGCGATGGACAAGGCGCAACTGCTGGCCGAGCTCGAAGCGTTCCTGGTCTCGCTCGTGCCGCAGGGCAAGCGCGCGCTACTGATCGTCGACGAGGCCCAGAATCTCTCCGGCCGGGCGATCGAGGAACTGCGCATGTTGTCCAATTTCCAGCTCGGCAACCAAGGTCTCCTGCAGAGTTTCTTGATCGGTCAGCCTCAGCTGCGCCAACTCATGCAGGGGCCGGAGCTCCAACAGTTGCGGCAGAGGGTGACGGCATCGTATCACCTGGGACCGATGGATCGCGCGGAGACCCAAGCGTACGTCGAGCACCGCCTGCGGCACGTAAGCTGGAGCCATGATCCCCAATTCGAGGACGGGGCGTTTGACGCGATTTATTCGTTTTCCGCGGGAATTCCGCGGCGGATTAACACGCTCTGCAACCGCGTCTTGCTTGCCGCAATGCTTTCGGAAGAGCACGTCATCACCGCCGCCAACGTCGACGCAACCGCCGACGAAATTCGGCTCGAGCTCAGCGCAGGAAGCACCGGCGCAGGTGTAGAGCCAGTGGCCAAAGCCGACGGGCGCGGCTTCGCCGAAGGTGATCCGGCCATCGGCCTCGAAGAGCGCGTGGTGCGACTCGAGCGCGCCATGACGGCAACGCTCGACCTTCTGCAGCAGATGCGGCGGCCGCCTGCGCCGACGAGGCCACCCGACCAAGTCAAGGGCTGATGTACGAACTCGCGCCGACGCCCGGACCGATTATCTGCGTGGTGGGTGCGCGGCCGAACTACATGAAGGTGGCGCCCCTGATCCGGGCGTTACGTGCCGACGCTGCGGCACCGCGCACGATGCTGGTGCATACCGGGCAACATTACGACGTCGCGATGAACGACCGCCTGTTCGCCGACCTCAGGCTGCGGATGCCGGACGTCAATCTCGACGTGGGTTCCGGAACGCATGCCCAGCAGACCGCGGAGATCATGCGGCGATTCGAGCCCGTGGTCGACGCTTCGCCGCCGAGTTGCGTCGTCGTGGTCGGCGACGTCAATTCCACGCTGGCTTGCAGTCTGGTGGCGGCGAAGAAGGGGATCGCGGTCGTCCATATCGAGGCGGGATTGCGAAGCTTCGATCGCACGATGCCCGAGGAGATCAATCGCCTGCTGACCGATCAGATCTGCGACGTGCTTTACACGACCGAGCGCTCCGCGGCCGAGAATCTCCGCCGTGAAGGGATCTCCATGGGGCGGGTCCACTTCGTGGGCAATGTCATGATCGACTCGCTGCTGGCGAGCCTTCAGTACGCCGTCCCGCCCAGCGTGGTGTTCAGGGGCAACGGTGTGGATATGGCGCTGCTCGGCGAGGAACGCGCATTCGGTCTGGTGACGCTGCATCGGCCGTCCAATGTCGACCAGCAGGGCAGCCTTGCCGAAGCCTTGACGATTCTGGGGGAGATCAGCCGAGATCTGCCCCTGGTCTGCCCGCTGCACCCGCGGACGCGCGAGCGTATCGAGCGTTTCGGGCTGTGGAGTCTGGTCGATGCACGGCGCATGGTCGTGCTGCCGCCCCAGGGTTACCTCGAGACTCTGGGGCTGATCAAGGATGCAACGCTGGTCATCACCGATTCGGGCGGCATCCAGGAAGAGACCACGGCGCTCGGCGTACCCTGCCTGACCATGCGCGAGAACACCGAGCGCCCGATCACGGTCGAGCAGGGGACCAATGTGGTCGTGGGCAGGAATCGGGCGCTCATTCGGCAGTGTGTCGCGGAAATCCTCGCCGCCGGCGGCAAACGCGGACGCGTGCCGGAGCTCTGGGATGGGCGCGCGTCGGAACGCATCGCCGCTCACCTCGTGCCATGGCTCGCCCAGCGCGCGGAGCCGGTTTACGCTTGAACCCATGCAAGCATCCGCGGCCAACGCGAGCACTGTCGTCAACGCGTTGACGATCGACGTCGAGGATTACTTTCAAGTCTCGGCATTCGCTCGGTACATCGCGCGTTCGACGTGGGAGGAGCGGCCGTGTCGGGTCGAGCAGAACATCGACCGGATCCTGGAGTTGCTCTCGAACGGTGGGGCTCACGCCACGTTCTTCACCCTCGGCTGGATCGCCGAGCGCTATCCGAAAATGGTGCAGCGAATCGTGGCCGGGGGACACGAGCTGGCGAGTCACGGCTACGCCCACGAGCGGGCGAACGCGCTGGAGGCGGGCGCATTCTTCGCCGATGTCGTGCTGGCGAAGGCGGTTCTCGAGGATATCGCCCAAAGCGAGGTGCAGGGCTATCGAGCGCCGAGCTTCTCCATCGGGGACGGCAATCTCTGGGCGTACGATTGCCTGGCGAAGGCCGGTTATCGCTATAGCTCGAGCGTTTATCCGATCCACCACGATCACTACGGATCGCCGGAAGCGTCCCGCTTTACGCATGTGGTCAACACCCACGTCCTCGAAGTTCCGATAACCACTGCCCGCTTGTTTCGCACGAATTGGCCGGCAGGAGGCGGCGGCTACTTTCGCCTGATGCCGTACGCCTTCTCCCGCTGGCTGATCCGGCACGTGAATCGCTACGACGAGGAGTCCGCGATTTTCTACTTCCATCCCTGGGAAATCGATCCCGAGCAGCCTCGCGTGACAGGCGTGGACGCGAAGACGCGCTTTCGTCATTACCTCAACCTGGGGCGCACCGCGGACCGGCTGAAATTGCTGCTGCAGGATTTCCGCTGGGATCGCGTGGATCGCGTCGTCTTTGGCGTGGCATGAATTCGCTAGCGACCGCAGAGTCCGTGCGCCCGGCCGCGGTCGTCCCGATCCGCGTGCGCGGCTATGCGCAGGAAGATCGCAGCCGTTGGGACGAATTCGTCTACCGATGCGCCGACGCTACGTTCTTCCATCGCATCGGGTGGAAGGAAATTGTCGAAGAATGCTTCGGCCACAGAACGCATTATCTTCTTGCCGAGCGCGGCCATGAGATCGTGGGTGTGCTTCCGCTCGCCGAAGTGAAGAGCTTCCTCTTCGGGCATGCGTTGGTGTCGCTGCCGTTCTGCGCCTACGGAGGCGCGGCTGGCGTCGAGACCGAGGCGATCGCGGCGCTGCACGGAGTCGCCCGAGAGCTTGGCGAAAGAATGGGTGTCGAGCATCTCGAGCTGCGTAATCGAGCCGTGCGCGAAGCCGACTGGCCTCGCCAGGACCTGTACGTGACGTTTCGCAAGATGATCATGCCGGATGTGGACGCCAACTTGCTCGCCATCCCGCGCAAGCAGCGGGCGATGGTGCGCAAGGGCATCGGCCAGGGCCTCGAGAGCCGGATCGATTCCGACGTAGATCGCTTCTTCGCGCTCTACGCGGACAATGTGCACCGGCATGGGACGCCTCCGCTGCCGAAGCGTTATTTCCAAGCGCTGCTCGAGAATTTCGATCGCGACTGCGAGGTGCTCACCGTCATCGCGCCCGGTGGCCAGGCCGTATCGAGCGTACTGAGCTTCTACTTCCGGGACGAGGCATTGCCGTATTATGCCGGCGACATTGCGGCTGCGCGTGATCTCGCCGCCAACGATTTCAAGTACTGGGAGCTGCTGCGCAGGGCATGCGAGCGCGGCTTGCGTATTTTCGACTACGGCCGCAGCAAGCGCGGGACGGGTGCGTTTGCTTTCAAGAAGCACTGGGGGCTGGAGCCGACGCCGCTCGCGTACGAATACTGGCTGTACCGTCGCGACAGCATCCCGGAACACAATCCGCTCAATCCGAAGTATCGCTTTCTGATGGCGTTGTGGCGCAGGCTGCCCATCCCGGTGGCGAATATCGTCGGCCCGCATCTGGTCAAGAGCCTCAGTTGAAACACCCAATGCGCATGGACACTCTTCTTTTCCTGGCCCACCGGTTGCCGTATCCGCCGACCAAGGGCGACAAGGTTCGCTCGCATCACTTCCTGCGGCACCTGGCGCAACGCTACCGGGTCGTTCTGGGTAGCTTCATCGACGATCCCCTGGACTGGCAGCACGTCGAGAAGCTCGAAGCGCTGTGCGCCGAGGTTCACATCGAGCCGATCGTCCGCTGGTCGAGGCGGATACGTTGTGCCGGTGCCATACTCACGGGCGAGGCGCTGACGCTGCCTTATTTCTACAGCGACGCCTTGGACGAGTGGGTAAAGGACGTCGTGCCGCGCGAGCGCATCGAGCGCGCGTTCATCTTTTCTTCGCCCATGGCTCAGTACGTGCTCGATCTGCCGCGCATGCGATGCCTCGTCGATTTTGTTGACCTGGACTCGGCAAAGTGGGGCGACTACGCGCGACGTAGGCCCTGGCCGGTGTCGGCGCTCTACGAGCTTGAGGCGCGGCGGCTGCTCGCCTTCGAGAAGCATGTCGCCGCGCGCGTCGAGACGAGCCTGTTCGTCACCCGCGAAGAAGCGCGACTGCTCAGCGATGCGGCGCCCGAATGCGCGAGTCGTATCGTCGCGATCGAAAACGGCGTGGACAGCGAGTACTTTTCGCCCGCGCAGGGCTTCGATTCGCCTTTCTCGGCC